>JBKJQW010000069.1:0-49534 GCA_046593715.1 Luteitalea sp. | reverse complement strand
CCGGCATCCAATAGCCCCACGGCCGCAGGTCCATCATCGACTCGACGTACAGCATCGCGATGTCGGGATCGGCGGGGAAGCGCTCATGCACGGTTCGCATCGCGTCGGCGTAGGCGCGATCGTTGGTGGCGCGCTGTTCGGCGGTGCCGGTGTACCTGGTGGCCAGTGCGTCGATGAGGGCGCGTTCACGAGGCGAGGCCCCCGCCTTCAACGACTGTGCCTTGCGCACCAGCTCGACGGCGTGCGGCTCGTCGTTGGGCTCCATCAAGGCGTTGATGTTCGGCCCGAGCACGAGCGCCTGACCCCAGTAGGCCATTGCCAGTTTCGGGCTGAGTCGTGCCGCCTCGCGGAACGCACGCCGTGCCTCCGCGTGGTTGAAGGCATACGCGAGGTTCACGCCCTGGTTGATGAAGCGCTGGGCGCGCGCACTGGTGGTGCTCACAGGAAAGGTGTGCGTCCCCAGGTTCTGCAGGCGGGGAGCGATCTCGCCGTCAGGGCCGACCTGCACGGCTTGCTCGCCCTCAACGTAGTGTTTGTGGGAAACGGCGGCCGCGGGCTCCGGCACTTGCGCAACCATGCGCGATACCGGCACGAGCAACAGGGCAAGGAAGGCGGCACGAAGGGGCATGGCATGCATGCGGCGTATCCTCTTTCTGTCCGGGCACGCCCCCTCCACGCGGGGGCTCCGCGACGCGGCGACGGCACACAGACTGGACAGAATCTAGAGGATACGGCAGACGGCCTGCCGAGACCGACGGCTCATGATCACACTCGACGATATCCGGCAGGCCTGGCCAGCCATCGCCCCCTATGTCCGGCGCACCCCGCTGCAGCGCAGCAGGACACTCAGCCGAGACCTCGGGACCAACGTCCACCTCAAGTTCGAGCTGTTCCAGCGCACCGGCTCGTTCAAGCCTCGTGGGGCCTTCAACCAGTTGCTTCGGCTCACCCCAGAGGAACGCGCGTGTGGGGTGGTTGGGGTGAGTGGCGGCAACTTCGCGCAGGCGCTCGCCGACGCCGGCAGCACGCTCGGCGTCTCGACCTCGCTCTGCATGCCGACGATGGCGCCGGCGGCGTCGGTCGAGGCGACCCGGCGCTACGGCGCCGCGATCGAGCTGTCGCCGTCGTTCCCTGAAGTCTTCGCGCGGGCCGAGGCGTTGCGGCAGGAGGGCCGTCGCCTGCTCCATCCCTTCGACGACCCGTACCAGATGGCTGGCGTCGGCACCATCGGTATCGAGATCCACGAGGATCTGCCGACGGTCACCGATGTCGTGATCAGCATCGGCGGCGGCGGCCTGTACACCGGGATTGCTGTGGCGCTGGAGGCGCTGGTGGCCGGGGTCCGCATCTGGGGCGTCGAGACCGAAGGCGCTGAGGCGATGGGCGAGGCGCTGAAGGCGGGCAAGGTCGTCCCGGTCACGCCGACATCGCTGGCCAGAACGTTGGGCGCGCCGTACGTGGCTGCCGACGCACTCACCGTCATGCAGCGCCATGCGGACCGCTACGTCGTCGTGCCCGATCGCGAGGCGTACCAGGCTGGCGTCTACCTGCTCGAGCGAGCCAAGGTGAACGCCGAACTGGCGGCATCCTGCACGCTGGCCGCCGCCCGCCGTCTGCGCGGCCACTTCGGGCCCGACGACGAGGTCGTCTTGGTGCTGTGCGGGGGCAACGTCTCGATGGATGACTGGGCCGAGTACCGGTGCAGGTTCGGCGCATAGGGGAAGACGCATGGCCATCAGGGTCGTGAGGCTCGGCACGGACCGGCAGGAGGGGGAGGGACTGCGGATCGGCACCGTGCGGCGGCCACCACGCGGCGTGTCGAAGACCGAGTTCGCGTCGCGCAACTTCTTCGACGTCTGGATGCCGATGCTCGCCCCGAGCGAACCCGTGGTGATTGCGGGTCAACACGTCTCCAGCGACAAGGCCTGGGAGGCCTTCGTGCGTCGATACCGCGCCGAGATGAGGGCGCCCGACGCGGCGCGATTGCTCGACCTGCTGGCGGCGCTGTCGCACGACGCCTCCTTCTCGGTGGGGTGCTACTGCGAGCAGGAGCAGCGGTGCCACCGTTCGGTGCTGCGCGAGCTGCTGGTCGAGCGTGGTGCGGCGATCGCGGTGGGCTGAAGCCGTCGCCGCGGTCGCCTCGGGGAGGCGCCCCTACCTTCTCGGCATCCTGGCAGCCCGACGACGAGCCTCGCGAGGCGTGGGGGGGGGTGGGTGGATTCGAGCCCGGTAGGCGAGGTCCCCCGGACCGATGCCGAAGGGCCCGAATCCTGGTGGGCCCGCACGACGAGCAACGCGAGGAGTGGTGGGCCCACCAGGATTCGAACCTGGGTCCAACCGATTATGAGCCGGCGGCTCTGGACCGCTGAGCTATGGGCCCCTCGAGGAACGTCAATCTGCGGCGATGCCGCAGTACCGCGAATGCTGCGCGACGGCTCCGCGATTGTGCCAGAAAATCATGCCGCCGCGGCTGCCCGGTGTCATGGCGCCGACGGGCCAGGCTTGCCCGCAGCGCTGACGCCGGTCATCCAGCCTCCCGACGCCAGGGGTGGCGAGGTGCGGGTATGCTGGACGGT
Source organism: Luteitalea sp. (assembly GCA_046593715.1). Classification (GTDB taxonomy): domain Bacteria; phylum Acidobacteriota; class Vicinamibacteria; order Vicinamibacterales; family Vicinamibacteraceae; genus Luteitalea. The sequence continues at coordinate 46,958 of JBKJQW010000069.1, read as the reverse complement.
GGCTGCCGACGAACTGGCGTCTCCGTCGCCACACCGCGTGCCTTGTTCCTGCTCAAGCGCGACACGGGGCGGGCCATCGACCGGCAGGATGCCGCAGCGTTGCAACAGCGCTTCGGGCTGAAGGACGACGACTGAGATGGCCGTGCAGAAGTTCAGGTCGATCGAAGAAGCGCAGCAGGCCCGCGACCGTAAGGGATGTGCGGTGGGTGGGGTCTGAGACGGCTACACCGGCTTTTTCTGCAGGCCCGCGGCGACGCGCTGTACTTGCTCCATCACGCGCAGCAGGTTGCCGCTCCACAACTTGCCGATCTGATCCTCGGTGTACCCGCGGCGCACCAGTTCGAGGGTGACGTTGAACGTCTCGTCGGCGCCATCCCAGCCGTCCACGCCGCCGCCGCCGTCGAAGTCTGACGCGATGCCGACGTGGTCGATGCCCATCTTCTTCACGAGGTAGTCGATGTGGTTGACAAAGTCGGCGACCGTCGCGCGAGGCGGGCCAGGGAACTGGCGATTGACCTCGGCTATCCTGGCGCGGTACTGGGCGCGGGCCTGGTCACTCATCTCGCCGAGCCCACCGGCTGGCAGGCTTCGGCGCAGTTCGGCGACCGCGGCAGCGCGGGCCGGCCCGTCGGGCGGCTTGATCTTCACGTAGCCGTCGAAGGCGACCGTCTGGACGACGCCGCCGTTGTTCTTGATGGCCAGCAGTTGCTCGTCGTCGAGATTGCGACTGTGGTTGGCCACCGCACGCGCCGAGGAGTGCGACGCAATCACCGGTGCCTTGGACAGGGCGATGGCCTGCAGGTTGGCCTGCTTGGACGGGTGCGACAGGTCGATCATGAAGCCGAGGCGATTCATCTCGGCGATCGCCTGCTTGCCGAGAGCGCTCAGGCCGTGGTGCAGCCACGTGCCATCGCGCTCGCCCGTGTTGGAGTCGGCGAACTGACTGTGGCCGTTGTGCGCCAGCGACAGGTAACGCCCGCCGCGGTCGTAAAACTCCTTGAGCCGCGAAAGGTCGCTTCCGAGCGGGTACGCGTTCTCCACACCAATCAGCGCGACCTTCCGACCAGACGCCGCGATGCGCCGTACGTCGGCCGCCGTCAGCGCTAGGCCGATCCTGGCGGGCGCGATCTGCTCGGCAAGGCGGTGAATCGCGTCGAACTTCGCCACCGCCTGCGCGTAGGCCTTGTCGTAACCAGCCGCCGTGAGCGGCCCCTGGGCGACGTAGACGATGAAGAACGACGCGTCCAGGCCGCCCTCCTGCATCTTGGGCAGGTTCACCTGGGTGTCGAGCCGCTGCGTGTAGTTGCGCTCGGAGGTGAAGTTGCGCACGGCGATGTCATCGTGCGTGTCGAGGGTGATCACCCGCTCGTGTATCGCCCTGGCCTTGGCGACCACTGCGGCGTCTGTGGTCTGCGCCCCTGCCGCGATGACCAGGCCGAGAGTGAACGCCAGTGGGAGAAGCAGGACGCGCGCCAGAAGAGGCATGGCCAATGATTTTGTCAGAAGTGCGACAACGCGTTGAGCGGTGTCGGTGCGTGACTTACGGCGCGCGGTACAGTTGGCCGATGACACGACGCGTCGGATTGGGGCTGCTGGCTTGGGTGCTGCTGGCACGGCTTACCTGCGCCCAGGTGGCGCCGGCGGCGACGATGATTCGTGACGTGGCGCCCGGCAGCGGCGTGCTGGTCGTGAGGAGCGACGGGTCGGTCGTGACCTGGGCCAAGTCTCCACAAGGCACCATCCAGGCGCCGACGGCCCTGAGCCTTCCCGGGCCGGTGCAACGCGTGGCCGTGGGTGGCTCCAACCTTGGCCGCTTCACCGGCTACGCCGTGCTCGAGGACGGCACGGTGGTGGCGTGGGGGGCCAATGACGAGGGGCAACTAGGCAACGGTGCGCCTGGCGCCGACGTCACGCCAGGCATCTATCCCAAGCCGTCGATTGCACCAGTCCGGGTCACGGGCCTGAAGGACGTCATCGACGTGGCCGCCGGCGACAGGCATGCCGTTGCCCTGCGCGGTGAGGGCAGCGTCTGGGCATGGGGCACCCGCGACGATGGCGCGCTCGGCGGGGGCGAGGTCGTGCCGAAAGGCAGCGTGCGCGTGCTGAGTGCGATGGCGCCGGTTCGCGTGCCGCTCGAGGGCGTCACGCAGATCGCGATCGCGGCGCGACACACGCTCGCCCTGACGCGCGAGGGACGCGTGTACGGCTGGGGATCGAACCGGATGGGCGAACTGGGCAACGGCACGCGTGACACGGGCTGGACGCCGTCGCTGGTGCCCAGTTTGGAGCGCATCGTGGCGATTGCGGCCGGCAATGGCGGCAACGGCCATGGCGTCTCCGGTGCGCTGCGTGACGATGGCACGGTCTGGATGTGGGGCACCAACGACTCGGCGATGATCGGCAACAGCCAGAGCGCCGCCGAGCGCGACGACGGCACGCTCCTGCATGCGGTACCAGAGCAGGTCAGGGGGATCACGACGGCGCGAGGGCTCAGCATCGGGGGCGGGCATGTCGCCGTGTTGCTGGCTGATGGGACGCTGCGGATGTGGGGCCACAACGGCTACGGCGGGATTGGTAACGGCACGTCTGGCGCGTATGTGCCGCGGCCGGTCAAGGTCACCGGTCTTACCGACGTCGTGGCCGTTCACCTCGGCATGATGCGGTCGTATGCCGTGCGCGCGGACGGGTCACTCTGGGTGTGGGGGTTCAAGCAGCTGGAGCGCGGCGTGCTCGGCCGCCACCTGAACGTGCCGACGCGGCTCGACCTGCCCTGACGGGCTGGCGGCTTGCGCGCGTATCTTCTGCGGCCGCCTGACCTCGTCGTCCGGCGCAACGCCGCGTGTGGGTCATGCCTTGACCCCTCGCTCCCGCGCGAAGACGATCGCCTGTGCGCGCGACCACACGCCGACCTTGTCGAACACGTTCGAGGCGTGATTCCGCGCCGTCTTTTCGCTGATCGCCAGCCGCTCGGCCACCTCGGTGTTGCTGAGCCCGTCGGCGATGAGGGCCAACACCTGCCGTTCGCACGGCGAGAGCGCGGCGAAGGGCGACCCGCCGGCCTCGGCGCCCGCTCCGGTGGCGAAGCGCTGCGTGAACGCGAGCACCTCCTCGCGGAAGCGGGTCCAGGCCGGCTAAGTAATTGGCCCGCGCGTCGGTCATCAGGCGCAGTTGGCGCTGAGCGACTTCCGCCGCCCCACCCTCGGCCGGCGATCCGGCTACCGGCCCGCGATGATCAGGATCCCTGCCACCAGCGCCAACACCGCCATCAGCATCACTGGCAGGCCGAGGGCCACCATCGACGACAGCCCGGTGAGTATCAGCCACACGCCGAGGACCAGCATGCCGATGTTGCGATTGAACCCTGATGCCATGTCTAGTCTCCAGCGCTGTGTCGTCGGTGCCATCACGCGGCGAGCTCACGTGGCGCAGTTCACGCGGGCTCGTCGAAGGGACGCGCGAGTGTATCGCGAACCGCAACCGGCAGCCGCGAGAACGACAAGGGGCGCCTCGAAAGGCGCCCCTTCTCAATCTTCGCCGTTCAGCGTTCCAGGTCGCCCTTACGAACGCCCTTCGAGGAACGCCTTCAGCTTGCGGCTGCGCGATGGGTGACGCAGCTTGCGCAGCGCCTTGGCCTCGATCTGCCGGATCCGTTCGCGCGTGACCGCGAAGTTCTGGCCGACTTCCTCGAGAGTGTGCTCGCTGCCATCACCCACGCCGAAGCGCATCTTGATGACACGCTCCTCGCGCGGCGTCAGCGTCTTCAGCACGTCATCGGTCTGTTCCTTCAGGTTCAGATTGATGACCGCCTCGGCCGGCGACACGATGTTGCGATCCTCGATGAAGTCGCCGAGGTGCGAGTCCTCTTCTTCGCCGATGGGCGTCTCGAGCGAGATGGGCTCCTGCGCGATCTTCAGGACCTTGCGGACCTTGGCCACGGGGATGTCCATGCGCTGCGCGATCTCTTCGGACGTCGGCTCGCGGCCCAGTTCCTGGACCAGCGCGCGCGAGGTGCGAATCAGCTTGTTGATCGTCTCGATCATGTGCACCGGGATGCGGATGGTGCGTGCCTGGTCGGCGATGGCGCGGGTGATGGCCTGTCGAATCCACCACGTCGCGTATGTCGAGAACTTGTAACCGCGTCGATACTCGAACTTGTCAACGGCCTTCATCAGGCCGATGTTGCCTTCCTGGATGAGGTCCAGGAACTGCAGGCCACGGTTGGTGTACTTCTTGGCAATCGACACCACGAGGCGCAGGTTGGCTTCGACCAATTCCTTCTTGGCCTGTTCAGCCTGCATCTCGCCGCGGTAGATCGTCTCGAGCGTGTGCCGCAGCCGCTCAGGGGTCTCCTCGAGGTCGGACGACATCTGCTGCACGACCGCCCGCAGGTCCTTCTGCCGCTTGAGCAGGACCTTCTTTTCCTCCTCCTTCAGCTTCGGCTTGCGGCCCTTGGCCGTCGGGTTCACCTGTCGTTCGATGTGGTCGGCCTCGCGCTGCAGCTTCTGCACCGCTTCGACCTGCTCCTTGATCTCCTCGATCAGGCGCCGCTTGACCGCCTCGGTGAACTCGATGCGCCGGATCGCCTTCGAGATCTGCACGCGCTTGCGCAGCATCGACCAGCGCGCCTTGCGCCACTTGCCGAGCTCGGCCTTGGTCTTGCCCTTCTTGATCCCGGCGAACTTGAGTTCGGCGGCCTTGAAGCTGGTGATCGACTTCTTCACCGCCTCGATCTGCTTGAGCACCTCCTTGGCCCGCTCTTCGAGACGGTCTTCGGTGACCTCCTCGTCGGTGAAGATCGCGATCTCGCGAATGGTGCGCTGGCCCGCCTTCAGCTGCTCGCCCATCTCGAGGATCTTCTTGGCCACGGTCGGCGTCCGCGAGATCGACTTGATCACCGCCAGCTTGCCGCGCTCGATGCGCTTGGCAATCTCGACCTCGCCCTCGCGCGTCAGCAGGGGCACGGTCCCCATCTCGCGCAGGTACATGCGCACCGGGTCGTTGGTCTTGTCCAACGCGCCCGGCGTCAGGTCGAGCTCCGGCTCCTCGCCCGTGTCCGGACGGTCCAGCATCTTGTCTTCGCGGTACTTCTGCTCGGACTCGACCACCTCGATGCCGGCGTTGCCGAAGGTGCTGAACAGGTCCTCGAGCTCGGCGGCCGACGAGGTGATGTCGGCCGGCAGCACTTCGCTGACCTCGTCGTACAGGAGATAGCCCTTCTCCTTGCCGATCGCGATCAGGTGACGCACTTCGTCGTACTTGTCCTCGATGGACACGTCCGCTTGTCGGCCCGCGCGTGGCGCGGGACGATCCTCTGTCTTCACTTCAGTGCCTCGATCCGTTCCAGCAGTGCCTTTTTTTGCAGCCATAGCGCCAGGATTCGCTCCGTGTTCGCCGGGCCGCCGGACTCCTGCAGCTGGTCTATGTCCCGCTGCACGCTTGCCCGCTCCCGCTCCAGCCGCAGGGTTCGTATCACTCGTACGCACGACTCGGGCGTCGCCACGACGCCCGCGCTCATCGTCAACCCGGTGACCCACCGGCGCTCCTCTTCTGTGAGACCTGCCAGGACTTGTTCCGGCATCTGCTCCGGGTCCGGCACGTCCGTGGTGAGCACCAGGCGGAACAGCCGCCCGGTGCGCAACTGCTCGAGATCTGCATCCTCGAGCGCATCCATCGCGAGCATCGCTTCTCGTGGCGTGGTCATCACGCCGACGATGAGCTCGCGTTCCGCCCGGCTCACCCCGGGCATCGACGCGCGGCGAGCCGTGTCGGGCAGGGTCTCCTGCCTGGTCACAGCTGCCTTGCGAATCTCCTGCCGGATCGTCTCCTCGCTCACTTGTGCGCGATGCGAAAGTCGATCCGCGAACTGGTCCCGGGCCAACGCCTCGGGGATGCGGGCGGCCACCGCCAGCATCTCGTTCAGGAACGCCACGCGTCCCATCGGGTCCTTCACGTTGTGCCGCGCTGCAGCGCGGTCGAGCACGACCTCGAGATACGGCCGCGCCTGTTCCACCTTCTCCCGGTACGCGTCCCCGCCGTAGCGTCGGACAAACGTATCGGGATCCTCGCCCTCGGGCAGCAGGGCCACGCTCACCTGGAAGCCCTCGGCCACCAGCAGGTCCCCCGACTTGACTGCCGCCTTCTGTCCGGCCCCGTCCGCGTCGAAGCTCAACACCACCTTGGACGCGAACCGACGCAACGTCTGCGCCTGCGCGGCGGTGAGTGCCGTGCCACTGGACGCCACCGTCTCGGGGACGCCGCCCTGCCAGGCCTGGAGGACGTCGAAGTAGCCCTCCATCATTACGACGCTGCCGGCCTTCCTGATGGCGTGCTTGCTCAGATGCAGCCCGTACAGTACCCGGCCTTTCGTGTAGAGCGGGGTCTCCGGCGAGTTCAGGTACTTCGGCACCTGATCATCGGTCATCGCCCGCCCGCCAAACGCGACGATCGACCCGCCCTCCCTATGGATAGGAAACAGCAGGCGTTGCCGGAACCGGTCCACCACGCTGCCATCGTCACGCTGGAACGCCAGCCCGCCGCGGACCAACTGACCGGGCGAGAAGCCCTGTTGCTTCAAGTGCCGGACCAGCATGTCGCGCGAGGCAGGTGCGTACCCAATCCCAAACGTCTCGACGGCCTCCGAGCGGACATCCCGACGCGTCAGCAGTTCCCGAGCGGCCGCCCCAGCCGGGCTGGCAAGCTGTGCTGCATAAAAGGCCCGAGCCAGCTCATGCGCCTTGAGGAGCGCCTCCCGCTCGGCTTCTTCAGCGTGCGCCTCTGGCGAAGCCGGAGCTTCCGGCAAGGTGATGCCGCACCGCGCCGCCACCCGTTTCACCGCGTCCTGGAACCCCACACCCTCCTGCAGCTCCACGAACTTGAAGACGTCGCCCCCCTGGCCGCAGCCGAAGCAGTGAAAAAACCCCTTGTCGCGATTCACCGTGAACGACGGTGTCCGCTCTCCGTGAAACGGGCAGAGCCCCTTGTACGTGGTCCCTGCCTTGCGCAGCGGAACGTATTCCTGCACCACCTGCACGATGTCGGCGGCATGCCGGATCTGGTCGATGAGCTCCCGCGCGTAAAGCACCCGGCCCTACTCCCTCAGTTCTACCAGCGTCACCGCGCCGCCACCCATGTCGGTGGGCGCAGGAGCGGCCCGCAGCACCAGTGGATGTGCGCGCAGATACCCGCCCAGGGCCTGCCGCAGGCGGCCGGTGCCATGGCCGTGAATCACCCGCACTGTCCGCAGTTCCTGCATCGCCGCCTCGTCGAGGAACTTGTCGGCGCGGTCGATCGCCTCGTCCACGGTGCAGCCGATGACGTTGAGGTCGCCGCCGCCATGGGGCGACTGGCCGCGCGACGCCAGGCGGACGTTGACCTTCGGTGCGGCCGCGGTCGGCGCGCCGCCGACCTTGCGCAGTTCGGTCACCTTGACCCGCATGCGCTTGCCGTGCACGTCCACCTCGGCGTCCCGGTCAGCCAGGCTGCGGACCACGCCCTGCAGCCGGAGCGACCCGACCTCGACGCGGTCTCCCGCGGCGAGCGGGCCGGCGGCGTCGGGCGTCGGCGGCAGCACCGGCTCGGCGGGCGAAAACGAACCGCCGTCGCGCACGCGGTCGGCAATCGAGTCCAGCGCGGCGCGTGCGGTGGCCCGGAGATCGCCGGTGACGCCGGTCGGGATCGACGTGATCTGCTTGATTTGCTGCTTCTCCAGGGCCGCCGCCTGCTGACGCAGGCCGGCGACGACCGTGTCCACTTCGGCGCGGGCGTCGCGCAGTTGCTCGTTCAGCCGCTGTTCCAGCTTACGAGTGAACTGTGCCTCGCGCTCCCGCAGCGTCTCCTCACGCGCCCGCAACTGCCGTTCCGACGCTTCAGCCTGTGCACGCGCCTGGGTGGTGAGTCGGCGCTCGTGGTCCAGCGATTGCAGCTCGCGGTCGAGCTTGGCCATCTGCTCCGACAACCGCACCTCGCTCTCGGTGCGCCACGCGAGCGCGGCGTCCAGCACGGGTTGCGGCAAGCCGAGGCGGGCGGCGATCTCGAACGCGAGGCTGCCGCCCGGCGAGCCGTAGATCAACCGGTACGTCGGGGCGAACGTCTCCGGGACGAAGCCGAATGCGGCACAGGTGACGCCGGCCGTACTGGTCGCGTAGGACTTGATCGTCTCGTAGTGGGTGGTGGCCACGACCAGCGCGCCACGCTGGCGGAAATGATCGATCACCGCCACGCCGAGCGCGCCGCCCTCAATCGGGTCGGTGCCGTTACCTACTTCGTCCAGCAGCACCAGCGCCGGCAACGTGAGCGCCGCATCCATGGACACGATGCTGGTCATGTGCCACGAGAAGGTGCTGAGGTTGGCGGCAATGGACTGCTCGTCGCCGATATCGGCAAAGACACTGCGAAACACCGGCAGGCGGGATCCGGCCTCGGCGGGCACGAACAGACCGGCCTGGGCCATCAGCACCAGCAGACCGGCGGTCTTCAGGGCCACCGTCTTGCCGCCGGTATTCGGGCCCGTGATCACCAGCGCCTGGATGGGCGGCACCACCAGCAGGTCGCTGGCCACCGGGCCCACGTCACGCGCCACTCGCCCCTCGGAGGCGGGCAGGCGCCGGGCCACGGCGGGCACCAGCAGGGGATGGCGTGCCTGCCGCAATTGCAGGCGGCCGTCGTGCGAGAGCGCCGGCCGCACGCCGTTGAAGGACATCGAAAAGCGGGCCTTCGCCTGGATGACGTCCAGTTCGGTGGCGGCCTCCAGGGTCACCTGCAGGTCGGCGGTCCGCACCCGGTACCCATCGGTGAGCGCCAGCAGGATCCGGCGGACCTCCTCGGCCTCCTGCTCTTCGAGGGCGACGATGTCGTTGTTGACCTCGACGGTGCTGAGGGGCTCCAGGTACAAGCTGGCGCCGCTGGCCGACGCTCCGTGAATCAGGCCCGGAATGGCACCGCGGTGCTCGGCACGCACCACCAGGACATACCGGCCGTTGCGCTCGGTGACGACCTGGTCCTGCAGGTACCTGGCGGTGTCGCGCCCCCGCAGGTAGGACTCCAGCGTGCCGCGCAGGCGCTGCCGTTGCCGACGGAGCTTGTCGCGCATGCCTGCCAAGGCCGGGCTCGCGTCGTCCTGGACGTCGCCGTGCTGGCTGATGGCCTTGCGGACGCGTGCGTTCTCGTCGGTGAATCGCGACGTCCGGCGAGCCACCCCGGCCAGCGCCGGCAGCCGCGTGGCCGCTCGCTCCACCAGCGCCGCCGTGCGGTCCACCGAGTCGAAGAAGTCAGCCAGGGCCAGCAGGGCGACCGGGTCGAGCGGGCGTCCCTGCAGCGCCAGACCGTCGAGCGCCGCGCCCACCGCCTCGCCGGCCCGCAGCGGCAGCGCCTGGTGATCCTGCAGCAGCAGGACCGCCTCGCCGGTCAGGTCGAGACCCTCGGCGACGCGGATGGGCTCGTTCGAGGGCACGAGACGGTCGAGTTCGCGCCCGCCCATCGGCGTCACCGCATACGAGCGCACCACCGCCGCGATCTGGTCGAACTCGAGGGCGCGGAGGGTTGAGGCGTGCATAGGTGGGTATCCGGCAGGGATCCGGCAGCGGACGAACCCCGTAGCGTATCACGTGGTGTGCGGACATGCATACCAAGCCCGACCAATGGTTTGACCACCCGTGCGTCCGTGCTGTACCCTCTGGGATTCGTGTGTCTGGACACGAATTGCAGAGACTGACGCCGTCTATGACCCTCTCGGAACTGGCGATTCTTGCCGCGTACTTCTTCGTCCTGAGCATCCTGGCGTTCTATGGATGGCACCGGTACGTGCTTGTCTACTGGTACAAGCGCTACGCCGACCATGTGCCCGGGCCGCGGCCGCAACTCGACCCGCTGCCGGTCGTGACGATCCAGCTCCCCATCTTCAACGAGATGTATGTCGTGGACCGCCTGATCGACGCGGTCTGCCGGTTGGACTACCCGAAAGAGCTGATGGAGATCCAGGTCCTGGACGACTCCACAGACGAGACCGTCGACGTGGCGGCGCTCGCGGTCCGCCGCTGGCAGTTGCAGGGCTTCAACATCAGTTATCTGCACCGGGCCGACCGCACCGGCTTCAAGGCTGGGGCGCTCGAGGCCGGGATGAAGGTGGCCGACGGTCGGTACATCGCCATCTTCGACGCCGACTTCGTGCCGCCGTCTGACTTCCTGAACCGGGCGCTGCCGCAGTTCGGGGACCCGCAGGTGGGGATGGTGCAGGCTCGGTGGGGCCACATCAACGCCGGCTATTCGACGCTCACTCGCATCCAGTCGATCATGCTTGACGGGCATTTCGTCCTCGAGCACGGCAGTCGCAACCGCGCGGGTTGCTTTTTCAACTTCAACGGCACCGCCGGCATCTGGCGTCGCGACGCCATCGAGACCGCGGGCGGCTGGCAGCACGACACGCTCACCGAAGACCTCGATCTGAGCTACCGCGCCCAGCTCAAGGGCTGGCGCTTCGTGTTCATGGAGGATGTCATCGCCCCGGCCGAACTGCCCGTGGAGATGAACAGCTTCAAGTCGCAACAGTTCCGATGGGCCAAGGGGTCGGTGCAGACCTGTATCAAGCTGCTGCCGCAGCTGCTCAGCGCCGACCTGCCGTTCCGGGTCAAGGCCGAGGCCTTTTTTCATCTCAGCGCCAATTTCAACTACCTGCTGATGGTGGCGCTGTGCCTGCTGATGTTCCCGGCCATGTACGTGCGCTACAACATGGGCTGGTCCGAGATGCTGCTGATCGACATCCCGATGTTCATGGCGGCAACCTTCTCGGTGGTCAACTTCTACGCCTTCTGCCAGAAGCAGGCCTACCCGGCCGACTGGAAGACACGACTCAAGTACCTGCCGCTGCTGATGGCTGTGGGCATCGGCCTGTCGGTCAACAACACCCGGGCCGTCCTCGAAGCCATTCTCGGCAAGCAGAGTGATTTTGTCCGCACACCCAAGCACGGTGTCGAACGCAACAGCGATGACTGGGCCGGCAAGAAGTACCACCAGCTGACGCTCTGGCAGCCGCTGCTGGAGCTGGCGCTCGGTCTGTACTTCACCGGCACCGTGTTGTATGCGCTGGCCAACGGCATCTACGGCACGCTGCCGTTCCTGGTGCTGTTCCAGGTTGGCTTCCTCTACATGGGCGGCATGTCGCTGGTGCAGCAGTTCGGTGGAGAAGAGGCCGAGTTCAGTACGCAGGCCGCCGGCGAGTAATCGCTCGCGCCGTCCCCCCTTCAGCACGCTCAAGGCCCGTGTCCGCGTCGTCAGACGGCCGCGGGACGGGTCCGGGAATATTCCTGGACCCTGTGGGTATCTGTCGGTGGAAGCCCACCACACGTGACGACCGACACCCACGCGGACAGGAAGAAGGCCTGGGCAGCCTTCGAGGTCGAGGCGCTGCCTCACGGCGATCGGCTGTTTCGCCTGGCGATGTGGCTCGAGCGAGACCGACAGCTGGCCGAAGACCTGGTGCAGGACACCTTCATACAGGCCCTCCAGTCCTTTCACCGCTACGTGCCTGGCAGCAACTGTCGCGCCTGGCTGGTGAGCATCCTGCATCACCTGCGCAGTAATCGTCGCCGGGCCGCGTTCAGGCACACGGAAACCCAGGACGTCGACGATTACATCGCGGAGACGGTGGCTTTTGTCCCTGCCGTGCCGCAGTCGGTGACCGACGACGACATGCTTGCCGCGCTGCGGGCCATAGCCGAACCCTACCAGGCCATCATCCTGCTGTGTGACGTGGAAGACATGACATACAAAGAAATCGCCGAGGCCCTGGCGATTCCGATCGGCACCGTGATGTCGCGCCTGCACCGTGGCCGTGCGGCCCTGCGCCAGGAGGTCAGCAGGATGACGGCACGGGCGCCGGGCGACGCGGCGCCGGCGCACCAGGTCAGGAGGGCGCCATGACCGATGCGTGCCGCGACGCCCGGCAACTCGCAGATGCCTTCGTCAGTGGGCAACTGCTTGTCGAGACCGCGGAGTCGATCGTCGGCCATCTCGACGGCTGCATGGCATGCCGCGCTGAGTTCGAGGCCCGACGACGCCTCCGGGACGGGCTGAAGGAGGCCTTCGAGCGGTCACACGCACTGGCGCCGCGGCCGGCGTTCACGGCGGCGCTGGAGGCACGGCTGGCGGCTGAAGCGGCAGCGCCGGTCGATGGTCGCCGCCCGTGGCGTCAGTGGGGCAGTTTCGCCGCGGGCATGGTCGTCGCGGTGCTGCTTGGCCTCGTCGTCTTGCGGTGGCTGACGCCAGGCACCCTGGACGCGCTGGCGCATCTGGCCGCGGGCGACCATCAATTCTGCGCATTGACCTACAAACTGGAGGAGGAGCCGATCTCGCTCGAAGAGGCCGCGCGGTCCGACCCGGCGTTGCTCGCGCTCACCACGGTGGAACCGGCGGCGCTCGACCTGGCTGGCCATCCGCTCGCGATCATCGAGCGCCATGCGTGCGCGTTCGGTGGGAGACGCTTCGCGCATCTGGTGGTCTCCTACAAAGGCCAGGCCGTCTCGATTCTGGTCGCGGCCGATGCCGCCGACGACCGAGGCCCATCAACCGTGCGCGGCCTGCCATCGGCGGCAGGCTTCCAGATGGCCACCTTTCACGGCACCAGTCACGTCGTGTTCGTGGTGTCGTCGCTGCCAGCCGGGGATGTCCAGGCCGTCGCGCGATTCGTCGAAGCCCCGGTGACGCGGGCCCTCGCCGGCGTGTAAGTTGCGGTGAGTGCCCTGCCGGCGCGCGCTGCCGGGGAATATTCCGGCCGCCGCCGGGTATCTGGCGGTGAATGAGCCTGACGCGACGCGGCTTTCTGATCGGGGCCCCGTGCGCCGGCGCGTGGGCAGCGTTGGCACGGCCCAGTGCCGGTGCGCCGGCGCGCACCTTCACCCTGCCCTCCCTGGCTGGCGGGACGGTCTCGCTGGCGCAGTACCGCGGCCGGATGGTCCTGGTGAACTTCTGGGCCACCTGGTGTGTGCCGTGCCGCATCGAGATGCCCTGGCTGCTGCAACTGCAGACGGAGTTGGTCCGGGACCTCGCGGTGCTCGGGGTGGCGATGGACGACGACGGTGCCGTTGCGGTGCGGCCTTTCGTAAAGCGCTACGGGCTGACCTTTCCGATCCTGCTCGGCAACGCCGCGGTCGCCAACGCGTTCACTGTCGAGGCGATGCCTGCAACATTCCTGCTCGACCGTCGGGGCGCGCACGTGCTGCGTGTCGACGGGCCCTTTCATCTCCAGACCATGCGGCAGGCCATTCAGGCGCTGCGGGCACAACCATGATTTCCGTACGGAGTGTACTGATGATTCGACAACTGATGCGCTGGCGCCTCATCGCGGCGATGATCGCCGTGCTGGCGTGCGACACGTCCGCGATGGCGCAGCCGGCGGCGGCGCCCCCCGCCGTGGGCCAGCACGTGCCGGCGTTCTCCCTGCAGACGATCGACGGCACGACCGTGAGCCTCGGCGACGTCGTGGGGCGTGGTCCGGTGGTGCTGCTGATGATGCGCGGCTGGCCGGGCTACCAGTGCCCGTTCTGCACGCGTCAGTTCGGTGACTACCTGGCCAATGCCGAGAAATTGCAGGCGGCGGCCGCGCAGGTGATCTTCGTGTATCCCGGCCCGCGCGACTCTCTGCTGGATCACGCCAGGGCGTTCACCGCCGGCCGGCCGATGCCGGCGAATTTCACCTTCCTCACCGATCCCGACTTCGCCTTCACGAATGCCTACGGCTTGCGGTGGGACGCACCAAAAGAAACGGCCTATCCCGCCACCTTCGTGCTCGATCCCCAGGGCAGGGTCGTCTTTGCCCGGATCAGTCGCGAGCACGGCGACCGGGTGCCGGTGTCTGACGTGCTGGCTGCGCTCTCGAGTCGGCCATAATGCACCCATGACCCGTCGACTTCGAACCCTCGCCCTGTTGTTCGCGCTCGTGACCGTCGGCCTGGCCACCGCGGCGTGCCCGGAGAAAGGTCCGGCCGAGAAGGCTGGCGAGAAGGTCGACGACGCCGTGGACAAGACCAAGGACGCGGCCAAAGACGTCGTGAAGTGACGCGCGTCCTGGCTGCGCTGCCCGCGCGCCTGTGCAGCGCGGTATGCTGAGTCGGCCATGAGTGTCCCTTCCAAGGCCGGTCTCGAAGATGTCGTCGCCACCTCGTCGTCGATCTGCTTCATCGACGGCGAGCGCGGCGTCCTGTCCTACTGCGGCTACGACATCCACGATCTCGCGCAGTCGGCGACCTTCGAGGAAGTGTGCTACCTGCTGTGGCATCGGCGGTTGCCCACCCGCGCCGAGCTCGGCGACCTGCACTCGCAGATGGCGGCTGGCCGGGCCCTGCCCGACGGCGTCGTCCGCCTGATGCGGAGCCTGCCGCAGGGCGACGGCATGGACATGCTGCGGACCCTGACGTCGGCGCTGTCGCACTACGACGCTGATGCCTCCGACCACAGCCCGGCGGCCAACTACCGCAAGGCCGTGCGCTTGACCGCGCAGATGGGGACGCTGGTGGCCTCATACGGGCGGATGCTGCAGGGTGGCGGGCTGATCGCGCCGGACCCGGCGCTGAGCCAGGCTGCCAACTTCCTCTACATGCTCAAGGGGGACCGCCCCGATCCGACGTCGGTGCGGGCCTTCGACATCGGGCTGATCCTGCACGCCGACCACGAGCTGAACGCGTCGACGTTTGCGGCCCGCGTCTGCGCCGCCACGCTCAGCGACGTGCACTCGGCCGTGGTGGCCGGCATCGGCACCCTGAAGGGCCCACTGCACGGCGGGGCCAACGCCGAAGTCATGAAAATGCTGCTCGACCTCGGCGAGGACGCCACCGACGAGCGGGCCGAGGCTTTCGTCCGCGGCAAGCTTGCGCGCAAGGAGAAGATTTCCGGCTTCGGGCACCGCGTCTACAAGACCGAGGACCCGCGCGCGACGCATTTGCGCCGGATGTCGAAGGAACTGGGCGAACGGGCCGGTCATCCGCGCTGGTTCCAGATCTCGCAGCGCATCGAGCAGGTGGTCACGGGGGAGAAGAAGCTGTTCCCGAACGTCGACTTCTACTCGGCCTCGACGTACTACACGATGGGCATCCCGATCGACCTGTACACGCCGATTTTCGCCGTCAGCCGCGTCTCGGGCTGGACGGCGCACGTGCTGGAGCAACTGGGGAACAATCGCCTGATTCGCCCCCGCGCCGACTACACCGGTCCGACCTACCCCCAGCGCTTCGTGCCGCGCGACCTGAGGTAGCCGAGCGGTGCACCTGCCGGCGGCACGGCCGGGGGACGGACCCTTCAGGGAGGCGGAGCCGAGCCTCCACGGTATAATGAAGGGCTCTTCATGGACCCGCGCCACGTACGAAACTTCTCCATCATCGCGCACATCGACCACGGCAAGTCGACCCTGGCCGACCGCTTTCTCGAGCTCACGGGTGCCCTGCAGGCCCGCGAGATGGAAGCGCAGGTGCTCGACAGCATGGACCTCGAGCGCGAGCGTGGCATCACCATCAAGGCGCACTCGGTTCGGCTGGATTACATCGCGCTCGACGGCCAGCCGTACGTCCTGAACCTGATCGACACGCCGGGGCATGTCGACTTCTCCTATGAAGTCACGCGGTCCCTGTCGGCCTGCGAGGGTGCGCTGCTGCTGGTTGACGCGTCGCAGGGCGTGCAGGCCCAGACGCTGGCCAACGCCTATCTGGCGGCCAACAACAACCTCGAGATCATCCCGGTCATCAACAAGATCGACCTGCCCGGGGCGATGCCCGACGAGGCCAAGCGGCAGATCGAGGAGATCATCGGACTGGACGCCGACGGCGCCATCCTCGCCAGCGCCAAGGAAGGCATCGGCGTACGCGAGATCCTGGAGGCCGTGGTCGCGCGCATCCCGGCGCCGTCGGGGTCGGCCGACGCGCCACTCAAGGCCCTCATCTACGACTCCTGGTATGACGCCTACCGCGGCGTCATCGTCCAGGTCCGCGTCATCGACGGCACCATCCGGGCCGGGATGAAGGTCAGCATGATGATCAACGGCCAGTCGTACGACATCGACCAGGTCGGCATCTTCTCGCCCAAGCCATTGCCGGTCGAGAGCCTCGGCGTCGGCGAGGTGGGCTTTGTCATCGCCAACATCAAGCGGCTCGGCGACGCGCAGATTGGCGACACGATCACCGAAGCCGCGCGGCCCACCGCCGCGCCGTTTCCCGGCTTCCAGGAAATGAAGCCGATGGTGTTTGCCGGGCTCTACCCGGTCGAAGGCCACCAGTATCCGGAACTGCGCGACGCCCTCGAGAAGTTGAAGCTGAACGACGCCGCCTTCGCGTTCGAACCCGAGGCATCGGCGGCCCTCGGCTTCGGCTTCCGCTGCGGGTTCCTCGGTCTCCTGCACATGGAGATCGTGCAGGAACGCCTCGAACGCGAGTTCAACGTCGACCTGGTCACCACGGCCCCCGGCGTGCTGTACCAGGTGACCACGACCGACGGCGAGACCCATGCGGTGGACAACCCTTCCAAGCTCCCGGACGCGGGCCGTATCTCGCGTCTCGAGGAGCCGATCATCACCGCGACGATCCTGACACCCACCGAGTACGTGGGTGGCATCCTGCAGCTGTGCCAGGAGAAGCGCGGCCAGCAGAAGAACATCGAGTACATGACGTCGGGACGCGTCGTGATCACCTACGAGCTGCCGTTCAACGAAGTCGTGCTCGACTTCTACGACCGCCTCAAGACGGTGTCCCGCGGCTACGCGTCACTCGATTATCACGTCACCGGCTACTGGGACTCGCCGCTGGTCAAGCTCGACATCCTGGTCAATGGCGAGCCAGTGGACGCGCTGTCGATCATCGTGCACCGCGACACGGCGTACGGCCGCGGCCGGCTTCTGGCCTCCAAGATGCGCGAGCTGATCCCGCGGCAGATGTTCGAGGTGGCGATCCAGGCGGCGAGCGGCGGCCGCATCGTCGCGCGCGAGTCGGTCAAGGCGATCCGCAAGAACGTGCTGGCCAAATGCTACGGCGGCGACATCTCCCGCAAGCGGAAATTGCTGGAGAAGCAGAAGGAAGGCAAGAAGCGCATGAAGCGGGTCGGTCGTGTCGAGATTCCGCAGGAGGCCTTCCTGGCCGTACTCAAGATCGGCACTGACGCATGACGCCGCCGACCGTTGCCGGGCCGCCGCCGAAGTCGACCGCCCGCGAGTACTTCGAGTCGATCGTCATCGCGGTGATCCTGGCGCTCTTCGTGCGCACCTGGTGCTTTCAGGCCTTCAAGATCCCGACCGGGTCGATGGAGAACAACCTGCTGATCGGCGACCACCTGGTGGTCAACAAGTTCCTGTTTGCTCCGGCCACGTTCGAGAAGGCCATGCTGCCCATCCGCAGCTTCCGTCGCGGTGACGTGGTGGTCTTCAAGTCGCCGGAGGACCCCGAACGCGACTTCATCAAGCGCGTGATTGGCCTGCCAGGTGAGACGCTCGAACTGCGCCACAAGAAGATCTACATCGACGGCTCCGCGCTTGCCGAGCCGTACGTCCATTACCTGCTGCCGCCGCGTCCCGATGGTGAGATGACCGCCTTCGACAAGCGCGAGACCTATGGACCGGTCACCGTGCCAGACGGCCACCTGTTCGTGATGGGCGACAACCGCGACAACTCGCAGGACAGTCGCTACTGGGGATTCCTGCCGCAGGCCTACGTCAAGGGCCGGGCCGTGGTGGTGTACTGGTCGTTCGAGAGCGACGCGGCCGACTACGAGCGCCCGGGCTTCGAGCAGCTGATCGCCGGTCTCACCGGCTTTGTCACCAAGACCCGTTGGGCACGCCTCGGGCAGCAGATCCAGTAGCGCGCGGTCCCCGAACGCGCCCTGCTGGGCAGCGCGAGGAGCTGCCCTCACCGCCCCACCCTCGAGCCGTCAGAATCCCGTGAATCGCTGCGGCCGCCCTTCGACATCGACCACGAAGTAGTACGGGTAGAAGCGGGTCGGCACGTACTCGAGCTGCGCCGTCCAGGACGTCGAGACATACGTCGTCTCGCCCTGCTTGCTCACCGCCACGTCGTCGACAGTGATCGGCACCTCGTACTCGATCGCCAGCGTGGCCACGCGTTGGCGAATCTGATCCGGCGTCTTGCGCCCCGAGAAGGTGGCCGTCTCGGCGACGGCGTCCTTGAACTGCAGGTAGTGCCAGAACACCGGCGCAACACGCACGGCCGCGTGCACGAGCAGACCCAGCACGACGAGGCGGACGATGTTGCGCAGCATGGCGATTTGGCCGCGTCAGCCCAGCATGGCGGTCTCGCCAAGCTGGGCGCGCTGGGAGTCCGGGCCTTGCGCCTCGTTGAGGCGTGGCCGCAGCATCCGCACGTTTTCGTCGCGCGAGTCCTGCGTCCGGACGAACTCGAGGGCGTAGGTGAGCGACGCGATCGACTGCTCCAGGGTGCCCTCGACATCCCGCTTGCGCAGCCGCATCTCGCCCACGGCGTGCTCGAGTTCGTCGAGGCGCGCATTGGTCTTCTGCAGCAGCACGTCGACCCGCGCCTGGGCGTCGCGGACCATCGCGTCGGACCGCATCTGCGCGTCGTTGTAGGCGGCGTCGGCGCGCAACTGGGCGTCGGTCAGCAGCGCCTGGGCTCGCGACTCGGCCTCTGCGGCGGTCGCCTGGGCGCGGGCATTGGCCTCGCGCAGGGTCGCCAGCGCACGGGCGTCGGCGTCGCGGATGGTGGCCCCGGCCCGGGTGTCGGCATCGGTGGTCAGCGCCAGGGTCCGCACCTCAGCGGTGTTGACCATGGCCAGCGCCTTGGCCTCGGACTCGCTCGTCAGCGTCGAGGACCGCAACTCGGCGTCCTTGAGCGTCGACTGCGACCGCGTCTCGGCGTCTCGCAGCAGCACGTCGGCTTCCTTGCCGGCGTTCTCGCGAATCTGGTCGGCCACCTTCTGGGCGGTCAGCAGCGTGTTCCGGAGATTCACCTCGCGGTCGCGATGCTCACCCAGCTGGCTTTCCACCTTCTGCAGGTCCTGGCGGAGGCGGTCCACCTCCCGCAGGGCCGACTCGTAGTCGTCGGCGGCATCAGTGAGCAGCGTGCGCACTTCGTCCTTGTCGAAGCCCCGGAGGGACGTCGACAGGTGGGTCTGGCGCAAATCGAGGGGCGTGACTTTCATGGGCCTGGACTCCTGCATGGCAGTACCGGCACGTGAGAGCACATACCGTACCACGTGCCATTTATCAGCATTTCCTGCCAACAACTGTAGGTGTGGCACCGCGACGGCGGCATCCACTGACGATTCTCCGACCGCTGATGACGGGAATGGCGACCGCCGTCATGAGGACCGGCTGACTCAGCCGCGCTGCCCGAAGAGGGCCGAGCCGATGCGCACGATCGTCGCCCCTTCCTCGATCGCCACCTCGAAGTCGTGCGACATCCCCATCGACAGCTCCCGCAGCTGCGCGGCCGGGGTGCCCTCGGCCAGGAGCGTGTCGCGGAGGGCCTTGAGACGGGCAAACCACGGCCGGACCTGCTCGACGTCCTCGGTGTAGGGAGGCAACAGCATCAAGCCGTCTACCCTGACGCCTGTCAGCGCGGCGGCATGCAGCAGCAGCGGGCGCAGCTCAGCCTGGTCGAGTCCGGACTTGGTGGCTTCGTGAGCGAGATCGACCTGGATCAGCACCGGCAGGACAACGGCCGCGGCCACCGCTGCCCGCGACAACCGATCGAGCAGGTCGAGCGTGTGCACCGACTGGACGGTCGCGAAGGCGCCAGGGACCTTGTTGGCCTTGTTGGACTGGAGGGGACCGATCAGGTGCCAGCGGAGCGGCAGGTCCGCCGTGTCGTCCCGCTTGGCCAGCGCTTCCTGCACGCGGTTCTCGCCAAAGTCGACCTGCCCGGCCGCATGGGCGGCCCGCACGGCGTCGGCGCCGAAGGTCTTGCTGACCGCAACGAGACGGACGGCCTCGGGAGGCCGTCCGCTGCGTTGTGCGGCGCTGGCGATGCGGGCTCGGATGGCGGCGAGCCGCCCGGCCATCTCGTCTTCCAGCGCGGCGGTGCTCACTCCTTCGGCTTGATCGAGTCCAGGATGCCCTTGGCCTGCGCGGCCATCGGTCCGGTCGGCGCCAGCTTCAGGTAGTTCTCGAAGTACTTCACCGCCTCGGGCATGTTGCCGCCGTTGAGGTTGGCCATGCCGACCCAGTAGTTGGCATCCGCGTAGTTGGGGTCGGTCTTCACGGCAGCCTCGAACTGCGTCTTGGCCTCGGCGATCTTGCCGGCGTTCCAGAGGATGACCCCCTGGTTGTAGTTGTCCTGCGCCGACCCACCGCCACTGGCCGCACCCATCGCCGCCGCCTTGGTGGCCATCGCCGCGGCCTCCTCGCGCTTGCCCATCCCGTTGTACAGGTCAGCCAGCATCTGTACCGGCCGGCTGTCGTCGGGCTTGAGCTCCGCGGCCTTCTTGAAGGCCGCCTCGGCCTTGTCCAGGGCCTTTTTCTCGTAGTGGAGCGAGCCGACGTTCATGTAGCACGCGTAGCAGTCATCCCGCATGCCGATTGCCTCGTCGAACTTGCCGATCGCGGCATCGAGGTTCTTGGCGCCCATGGCCTGCACGCCCTCGTCGAAGGTCTTGCGGAAGGCCGTCTCCTCGGGGGACATGCCCGTGGTTGCCGGCTTCAGCGTCAGTTTCATCTCCGGCGCCGTGCCGAGGCCCACCTGCACCTGATCGGCAGCCTGCCCTGTTTCGTGCTGCACGGTGACGTAATAGGGGCCAGGCTGCAGGCCCACCTGGATGAACTCTCCGCGCTTGTTGGTCTTGACCTCGCGCTTCAGGTTCGTACCGCCTTTGAACTCGATGGTGACGGCGGCCTTGTCGACCGGCTGACCCTTGCCGTCGACGACCTTGCCCTTGACCTGGCCGGTGGTTTGCGCGGCGGCCGGAACCCCGGCCGCGACAAATGCGATCGCGAGTGTGGCAGCCGCCAGGAAGCGTGCGCCGAACGTGCATGCAGACATGTGTTCCTCCGAGGACGACCGAGCGTCCGACCGCCTAGTCTAGCCGCCTTCCCAGCCAACGGGAAAACCAGAAAATCAGCCTGTGATTCTGACGCTGCCGGCGGTCGCAGGGCCGCACCCGCGATTTATGGCCACGCTGAGGGCCAGGCGGCGGCCTGAAAGCTCCCGCCTGACCGTCGCCCGGCAAGCCTGCCGGCACGCATCCGCCCGGAAGTGCAGTTACACTCTGGCCCCGATGGTCTCCACCGCGTCGCACATCGGGCTGGCCCTCGCTGTGCTGCTTGCGGCCGCAAGCCCAGCGGCCGCCCAGCCTGCACGGCCCAACATCCTCTGGATCGTCAGCGAGGACAACGGGCCCCATCTGGGCGCCTATGGCGACAGCGATGCCCGGACGCCGCACCTGGACGCGCTGGCGTCCAGAGGTGTGCGGTACACCCGAGTGTGGTCCACCTCGCCGGTCTGCGCGCCAGCGCGCACGGCGCTGATCACCGGCATGTATCCGGCCGCACTCGGCGGTGAGCACATGCGGAGCCTGGTGCGCCTGCCGGAAGGCGTCCGCCTGTTCCCGGCCCTGCTGCGACAGGCGGGCTACTACACCAGCAACAACGAGAAGCAGGACTACAACGTCATGGAGGCGGGCGACGCGCCGGGCGACGGCCGAACGCCTCCGGCGTGGCGTGGCGGTCCGGCCGCGGCGGTGCAGATGACGCGCGATGTCGCGACCCGCGGCGTGTGGGACGACTCGTCGGCGGGCGCGCACTGGCGCAACCGAAGGGCGGGCCAACCGTTTTTCGTTGTCTTCAACATTCTCTCGACGCACGAGAGCCGGGTGCAGGCCAAGCCGGCCCCGGCGACGCACGATCGCGCGACCATTCACCTGCCGGCCTCGACCCCCGACCTGCCCGAGTCGCGCGCGGACTGGGCCGCCTATCACGACAACATGACCGTGATGGATGCGGCGGCCGGGGCGCTGCTGTCCGATCTGGCGGCCGACGGCCTGACCGACGACACGATCGTCTTCTACTACGGGGACAACGGCCCGGGCCTGCCCAACGCCAAGCGGTTCGTCAACGATCTCGGCATGCACGTTCCCCTCGTGGTGCACGTGCCGGCCAGGTTCAGGCATCTGGCAGCGCCCGACTACCGGGTCGGGGGCAGCACCGCGCGCCCCATCGCCTTTGTGGACATGGCGCCCACCGTGTTGAGCCTGGCCGGGCTCACACCGCCACGGCACATGCAGGGCCGCGCGTTCATGGGCCCGCACATCGCCCCAGCGCCCCGCTACCTCTTTGGCGGCCGAGGGCGCATCGACGAGCGATACGACCTGCTCCGTTCGGTGCGTGATGAGCGGTACGTCTACATCCGTAACTACATGCCGCACAAACCGGCCGGCCAGTACACGTGGTACGCGGCGTTGATGCCCTCCTGGCAAGCCTGGCGGACGGCCTTCACGGCCGGGACCCTCTCGGCTGCGCACGCGCGCTACTTCCAACCCAAGCCGGCCGAAGAACTGTACGACCTGCAGTCGGACCCCGACCAGGCGCGCAACCTGGCGGCAGCGCCCGCGCTGGCCCGGGTCCGTGATCGCCTCCGCGCCGCACTGGTCGAGCACATGCGATCGATTCGCGACACTGGCTTCCTGCCGGAGTACCTCCTGCACCGTGGCCGGTCTCCCTGGGAGCTGGCCGCCGCCCGTACGGCGTATGACGTGGCCGCAATCCTTCGCGTGGCCAGTGAGGCGTCCGATCCCGCGGTGACGGCCGACCGGCTGAGCGGCCGGCTCGAGAGCGCCGACGCGGTCGTCAGGTACTGGGCCGCGCTCGGCCTGCTCGTGCGGGGCGCCCCAGCCGTGCACGCGCACGAGGCGGTGCTGCTGCGCCTGCTCGACGATCCCGAACCTGGACCCCGCTGCGCAGCGGGGGAAGCCCTCGCCACGGCAGGCAGCGGTCCGGTGCAGGCCAGGGCGCTCGCCACGCTGCTGGAGCTGTCGGACGTGTCCCGGCATCCCGAGTATGTCGCCCTGCTCGCCCTGAATGCGCTGGTGCAGGTGCCCTCGCTCCCTGAGACGGTTCGCGTCAGGGTGGCAGCCTTGCCACGCGCCCCAGTCCACACCGACCAGCGCCAGAACAACATCACGCACCTGGTCGATCAGATCGCCACCGGCATCCACTGACGTTGTTTTCGAGGAGCGCATTCATGACCCACCGACGCAGGACCATGCTCGCGATGGCCATCGCCGTGATGGCGTGGCTGCCAGGCAGCCGACCGGCCGACGCTCAAGTGTCCACCGCCGACGTGATCGGCACGGTCACCGACTCGAGTGGCGCGGCGCTGCCCGGTGCCATGGTGACCCTCACCAGTCCCGCGACCGGCAGTGCACGGACGCAGGTCACCGATGCGGCCGGCGGCTTCACGTTCACGCTCGTGCAGATCGGCCGATACCAGTTGCGCGCCGAGCTGCAGGGGTTTGGTCCCTACGCGGCCGATCTGCAGCTCTCCGCGGGCGACCGACAGCGCGTGGACGTGCAGTTGGCGGTGGGCTCGCTCAACGAGACCGTCGCGGTGACCGCCGAGCGGCCCGTCGTGCAGTCCGACAGCGCGACAGTGAGCGCACTGCTGCCCGAGCGTGCCGTGCAGGACCTCCCGCTCAACGGCCGCAACGTGGTGGCGCTGGTCCGCATGGTCGCTGGCGCCAACGAGGGCCTGCCAAGCTCCCTGTCGAGCGGCAACCGCCCCGACGACAGGCGGCAGACATCCACCGTGTCGGTCAACGGCCAGAACGACGTGGTCAACAACAACCTGATCGACGGCATGGACAACAACGAGCGCTACACCGGCACGCTCGGGGTGCGTCCCTCGATTGATGCCATCGCCGAAGTCAAGGTCCAGACCAACACGTACACCGCCGAGACCGGGCGCACGGCGGGCGCCGTGGTCAACATCCTGACCAAGGCCGGCACCAACCAGTTTCACGGGTCGGCGTACGGGTTCTTCCGCAACGAGAAATTCGACGCGCGCGACTTCTTCGCGCCAGCCACGCAACCCACGCCGCGCGTGCGCCAGCAGCAGTTCGGGGGCAGCATCGGCGGCCCGATCCTGCGCAACCGGACCTTCTTCTTCACCGATTACGAGCGCTTCGACCTCGAGCGCGGCGTGACGTGGGTCAGCTCCGTGCCATCGGCGGCGATGCGCACCGGCGATTTCTCGGAGCTGCTCGCCAGGAACATCCTCCTGTACGACCCGCTGTCGACCCCGCGGCAGCCGTTCCCCGGCAACGTCATCCCCGCCAGCCGCATCGACCCGGTCGCGCAACGTTTCCTCAATCTCTACCCGGTGCCGACCGCACCCGGCCTGGCCAACAACTTCACCACCACCGTCAACCGCACGCAGGTGGCCAACACCTTCGACGCGCGCGTCGACCATCGCTTCGACGATGACCACCTGCTGTATGCGCGTTATTCGAGCAACAACGTGGAGACGGCCGTGCCGGGCGTCTTCGGTCTGGTCAACGGCGTCGACTCGGGGGGCTCGGCGGCGGGTTTTGGCGGGCCGTCGCTAGCCAACGTCTGGGGTCTGCACGTCAACTACCTGCAGATTGTCAGCCCGACCTTCCTGATGGAGGCCAAGGTCGGCCGCACCTACTTCAACACCGAGTCACTCACCGAGACCTACGGCCAGAATGTCGCCGCCTCCCTCGGGCTGCCGGGCATCAATATCAGCGACCTGACCTCGAGCCTCCCCAACATGGTGGTGGCCGGGTATACGACCCTCGGCGATGCGCGCTTTGTCCCGATCCTGCTCAAGAACGAGGCCTGGCAGGGCCAGGTCACGGTGACCAACGTCCGTGGCAATCACAACCTGAAGGCCGGCGTGAACCTGGTGAAGCGGACGTTCTCACCGATCCAGAGCAATGACGGCACCGGTCTCTACAACTTCACCGCCGCGCCGACCAACAACGGCGTCGGCGTCGGCGGCGATGCTGCGGCCTCGTTCCTGCTCGGCTACCCCTCGACCGTGGCTCGAGCCAATCTCATCGCCAACACGACGTTCGACACGTGGGAGCCAGGGGTGTTCGTCCAGGACGACTGGCGCGCGGCCAGCTGGCTGACCCTCAACCTGGGCCTTCGCTACGACATCTACACGGCGTTGTCGGAGCGCGACGGGCAAATCGCCAACATCGATCCGGCCACCCTGCAGTTCCTGATTCCGGGACAGAACGGCGTCGGCAACACCGCGGGCGTCACGACCGACTACGGCAACGTCGCGCCGCGTCTGGGCGCCGCGGCGACGATCAGGCCAGGGCTCGTGCTGCGCGGCGGCTATGGACTGAGCTTCTTCCCATCGTCGATCGGCAGCAATGCGGTGCTGCGCAACACGCCGTTCACCTACACCTTCAACCAGACCAGCGTGGCGGCGTCTGGCGGGGCGCCGGACGCGTTCTTTGCCGCTGGGCTGCCGGCTCCGGCCCAGAGACCGCCGTCGTTGAGCGGCACCATCGCGGCCGTCGACACCAATCTGAAGTCGAGCTACCTGCACCAGTACAACGTGATCCTCGAGAAAGAGCTGTGGGGCAGCTCGCTCTCGGCGGGCTATGTGGGGTCACAAGGGCGCCGGCTGTGGATGTCGGTACCCAACCTGAACTTCGCCGCACCAGGACCGGGCGCGGTCAACCCGCGCCGGCCATTCGCCTCGGCGGCGCCGGCACTGCAGACGCTGCAGATGCTGCGCAGCGCGGGCGTGCAGAACTACAACTCGCTGCAAGTGAGCCTCACGCGGCGGTCGCGCGCCGGCCTCACCTTCGGCGGCAACTACACGTTCGCCAAAGGCACGTCCGACGTCACCCAGCCGGGCGGCGGCGGCGCGCCGCAGGGGTACGGGGTCCTGCCCAACGAGATCGCGACGCTGGAGTTGGGCCCGAGCGACATCGACATCCGGCATCGCTACGCGTTCACGCTCAATTACCAGTTGCCCTTCGGGGCGGCGAGCTCGGGTGTGCGCCGGCTGCTGACCGCGCACTGGCAGGCCAACCTGATCGGCTACTGGCAGAGCGGACTGCCGTTCACCGTCGTCAATGCCACCCCGAGGAGCAATACCGGCGTGGGCGCCAACGGCGACCGGCCCGACCAGGTCTGCGAGGGCACG
Organism: Luteitalea sp.; assembly: GCA_046593715.1. Taxonomy (GTDB): domain Bacteria; phylum Acidobacteriota; class Vicinamibacteria; order Vicinamibacterales; family Vicinamibacteraceae; genus Luteitalea. The sequence goes on along the minus strand of JBKJQW010000069.1, from coordinate 20,841 downwards.
CGAAGCGATCCGTCGGTGAACGCGTGGTTCGACACCTCCTGCTTTGTCGGCCAGGCGCTGAACACGGTCGGCAATGGGCGTCGCAACAACCTGTACGGTCCGCCGCAGCGTCGGCTGGATGCGTCGATCTTCAAGGATGTGCCGTTGGGCGGGCATCGGCTGCAGCTGCGCGTCGAGGTGTTCAACGTCACCAACACGCCGAGCTTCGGCGTGCCCAACGGCGCGCTCGGCTCGCCGATCTTCGGCCGGATCACGACGACGGCCAACAACGTCCCGCGTCAGTTCCAGCTGGCCGTGAAGTACCTGTTCTAGTCCAGCGCCGGCGTCACGGATTGGCAAAGAACCGCGTCACGTCCTCGGGCCGGCGGGTGACGGGCGCGGGTGGCAGGGCATTGAGGAAGCGCCGCCCGTAGCCCATCGACTGCAGGCGCGGATCGAGCAGGGCAATCACGCCGCGGTCCTGCCGGTGCCGGATGAGCCGTCCGACCCCCTGCAGCAGCGTGAGGATCGCCAGCGGCACCTGGAAACCTGCGAACGCGTCGATGCCGCGGCGCTGCAGCGCCTCGATGCGGGCCGCCACGACGGGGTCGGCTGGCGAGGCAAACGGGATGCGGTCGATGATCACGCAACTCAAGGCCTCGCCGACCACGTCAACGCCCTGCCAGAAACTCGACGTGCCGAAGAGCACGGCATTCGGGGTACGCCGGAACTGCTCGATGAGGACGCCGCGGGGCATCGTGCCCTGCACCAGCATGGGATAGGGCAGTCGGGTCGAGAGCCGGGCATGTGCGTCACGCAACGCGGCGTAGCTGGTGAAGAGCAGAAAGGCGCGCCCCTCGCTGGCCGTCAGCAGGCGGGCGGCTTCCTCGGCAAACGCGCCAGCGTACTCGGCCGTCCGCGGGTCCGGCATCTTCCGCGGCAGGTAGACCAGGGCTTGCGTCGAGTAGTCGAACTCCGACGGCACGCGCACCTCGCAGGCGTCGCCAACGCCGAGCCGGGCGCGCACATACGCAAACGACCCGCCGATCGAGAGTGTCGCCGAGGTCAGCACCAGCGCAGGCAGCCGCTCGATGAGCACGTCCCGGATGATGTGCGAGACGTCGATCGGCGCGGCGCGGAGTGCCACGAGTCGTCCGCGGATCTCCAGGAAGTAGACGTAGGACTCCTCCTGCGCCCGCAGCAGGAATCTCACGTCGTCGCGAATCTCGCCGGCCCGCTTGGCGACGGCGCGCAGGTCCTCCGGAGCGTCCTTGAGCAGCGTCAGCGCGGCCTCGAGCGCCGCCAGGGCGTCCAGCAGCTGCAGGCCGCTCTCGCCGGCAGCTTCGGCCAGCATCTCTCCCGACACTCGTCGGCGTTCGTCAAACAGCGTCGCGGCGGATTCGGCCGACTGCCGCACCCCGGGTCGCCGGGTCTGCAGGTCCAGGAAGAAGCCGCGAGAGGCTGTGGCCAGTCCCTCGATGGCCTGCGCCACCGCCTGCGCCTCCTGCTGTGGCACGAACAGCGGCGACGTGCGAATCGCTGCCGCGTCGGTGAACAACTGGTCGATGCGGAAATTGCTGACGGTGACGCCGAAGTACTGGGTCGCCACGTCTTCGAGCTGGTGCGCCTCGTCGATGATCCCGACCTGGCACTCCGGGATCACCTCGCCGAAGGAGTGACGCCGCAGGGCCGCGTCCGCGCACAGCAGATGGTGGTTGACGATGACGACATCGGCCTCGGCGGCCTCCTGGCGCATGCGGGTGACGAAGCAGTCGCTGTAGCGCGGGCACTCGCTGCCGAGGCAGTTCTCCGTCGTGGCCGCGATGCCGTGCCAGAACGGGAGATCCTCGGGCAGGTCGGCCAGTTCGGCACGGTCGCCGGTGAGCGTGCTCGGTGCCCAGTGCTCGATCAGCGTCATCGCGACCCGCGTCTCGTCGTCTCGCGGGCGGTCGTCGTGCAGGGCCTGCTCGAAGCGATGCAGGCACAGGTAGTTGCCACGGCCCTTCATGCAGGTCGCGCGGAACGGCCCAAGTGCCTGCTGCAGCAGCGGGATGTCCTTGTCGATCAGCTGCTGCTGCAGATTGCGGGTGCCTGTGGAGATCAGGGCCTTGCGCCCGGACAGGATGGCCGGGACCAGATAGGCCAGGGTCTTGCCGGTGCCGGTGCCTGCCTCGGCCAGCAGGACGCCATCGTTGGTGACGACGCGGGCGACCGCCTCGGCCATCTGCTGCTGGCTGGCACGCGGCTCGAAGCCGGGGAGGATCGCGGCAAGCGCGCCCCCGCTGTCGAGGACGCGCCGGACGCCGTCGATCAGGCTGGGGACGGGTAGAGCGGGAACTCCAGGCACAGTTGTTCCACGTCGGCCTTGACCTGCGCCAGGGCGATGTCGTTCTCGGGCTCGGTGAGCGCTGCCGCGATCAGATCGGCGATGCGGTCCATCTCGGCCTCGGCCATCCCGCGGGTGGTGACGGCGGGGGTACCCAGGCGAATGCCCGAGGCGACCATCGGCGGGTTCTTGTCAAACGGGATGGCGTTCTTGTTGACGGTGATTCCGGCCTTGCCGAGTGCCGTTTCCGCCTGCTTGCCGGTGAGGCCTTTGGAGAACACGTCCAGCAGCATCAGATGATTGTCGGTACCGCCGCTCACAAGACGGAAGCCGTCTTCGCGCAGGGATTGGGCGAGGCGCTTGGCATTGGCCGCCACCTGCGCCTGGTACGCGCGGAAGGGCAGTTCCAGGGCTTCCCGGAAGCACACCGCCTTGGCGGCAATGATGTGCATCAGTGGTCCCCCCTGCACGCCCGGGAACACCGCCCGGTCGATGTCCTTGGCGTAGGCCTGACGGCAGAGGATGAGCCCACCGCGGGGGCCGCGCAGCGTCTTGTGCGTGGTCGTGGTCACATAGTCGCTGTGCGGGATCGGGCTGGGGTGCACGCCGGCGGCGACCAGGCCGGCGATGTGGGCCATGTCGGTGAGCACCCGCGCCCCCACCTCTTTTGCCACCAGCGCGATGCGCTCGAAGTCGATGATCCGCGGATAGGCGCTGGCGCCGACGACGATCAACTTCGGCAGGTGTTCGCGGGCCAGCCGCTCGAGTTCCTCGTAATCGAGTCGCTCGTCCTGCTCGCGGACGCCATAGGGCACGACCCGGTAGAGCTTTCCCGAGAAGTTGAGCGGGTGCCCGTGGGTCAGGTGGCCGCCATGGGCGAGGTTCATGCCGAGGATGGTGTCGCCCGGTACGAGGTACGACAGCATCACCGCCATGTTGGCCTGGGCGCCGGAGTGCGGCTGGACGTTGGCGTGCTCGGCGTGGAACAGATCGCGGGCCCGCTGGATGGCCAGCGATTCGGCGACGTCGACAAACTCGCAGCCGCCGTAGTAGCGCTTGCCCGGATAGCCCTCGGCGTACTTGTTGGTCATCACCGAACCCGCCGCGGCCATGACGGCGGTGCTGGCGAAATTCTCGGAGGCGATCAGTTCGAGACCGAGGTTCTGGCGGGTCGTCTCGTCGGCAATCGCCTGGGCGATGTCGGGGTCGACCTCGGCCAGAGTCCGAAGGTGAAGGGGAGTGAGGTGATACATCGTCTTGAGAGCCTGCGGGCTAGGTCTGGCGGTCGTGCTCGAGCGCCGTGATCTTGTCGAGGCGCCGTTGATGGCGCCCACCACCGAATGGCGTATCGAGAAAGGTCGACACGATCTGCAACGCCGTGTCGGCCGTGGTCACTCGCGCACCCAGCGCGAGGATGTTGGCATCATTGTGTTCTCGGGCGAGGCGCGCGCTTTCGAGGTCGATCACAGGCGCGGCCCGCACGCCGTCGATCTTGTTGGCGGCGATGGCCATGCCGAGACCGGTGCCGCACGCCAGGACGCCGAGGTCAGCCTGGCCGGCCGCCACTGCTCGTCCGACCTGTGCGGCATAGTCCGGATAGTCGACCGACCCCTCGCCGACCGTACCGAAATCCTGGACCTCGAGGCCCCGCGACTCCAGCAGAGCACGCACGGCGTCCTTGAGATGGACGCCTGCATGATCGGCGCCCAGCGCCACTCGCATAGAGGCGAATTGTACTATAGGCATTCCGCCCGATTCCGGCCGGCGCACCCCTATGTCCGCTTCCGACGCCCAGCCCCGTCCCCCGACCGCCGTCATCTCCCGCAAGGGGGTGGACCGCGTACGCGCCGGTCATCCCTGGATCTATCGATCCGATGTCACCGAACTGCACGCTGATCGCGGCGACGTCGTCGACGTCCGCGACAGCCGCGGCGCCCTGCTCGGACGCGCCCTGTCGTCCACCGAGTCGCAGATCACGCTGCGCATGCTGACCCACGACGGCACCCTCGTGGACCGCGCCTTCTGGCGGGCGCGGCTGGCTGCGGCCATCGCCGTGCGCGACCGCCTGCAACTGGACGGCACCGCCATCCGGCTGGTGCATGGGGAAGCCGACCTGCTGCCGTCCCTGATCGTCGATCGCTACGCTGACGTGCTCGTCGTGCAGACCCTGTCGCAGGGCACCGAGGCCCATCGCGACCTCATCGTCGAGCTGCTGGTGGAGTTGCTGCAGCCACGCGGCATCCTGCTGCGCAACGACCCGAAGGTCCGCTCGCTCGAGGGCCTGCCGCAGGAAGTGACGCTGGCCTACGGCGACGTGCCCGAGCAGGTGGAGGTGCGCGAAGGGCCCCTGACCTATCACGTCGATCCCTGGCACGGGCAGAAGACCGGCCTGTTCCTCGACCAGAGTGAGAACCACGCCGCGGCCGCTGCCTACGCTCGCGGCCGGGCACTCGACGCGTTCAGTTATCAGGGTGGCTTTGGCTTACGCATGTCGCCGCGCGTGGAACACGTCATTGCCATCGACACGTCAGCTGACGCGGTGGCCGACATCACCGCCAACGCGGTACGACAGGGCCTGACCAACGTGGAGGCGCGCGAAGCGAACGTCTTCGACGCCTTGCGCGAATTCGAACGTGCCGACGCGCGGTTTGACACGATCGTCCTCGACCCGCCGGCCTTTGCCAAGCACAAAGGGGCGCTGCCCAAGGCGGTGACCGGGTACAAGGACATCAACCTGCGGGCGCTCCGGCTGCTCAACCCGGGCGGCCACCTGATCACCTGCACGTGTTCGGCGCACGTCGACGAGGGGATGTTCGGCGGCATCATCCTGTCGGCGGCCACCGACGCCCAGATCCCGGTGGTCGTCGTCGAGAAGCGGATGCAGGCGCGCGACCACCCGGTGCTGCTCAGTGTGCCCGAGACCTACTATCTGAAGTGCTTCGTGCTTCGTCGGGCCGGGTAGGCATCCCCGGCGCCCCGGCGCCGGGCCCTCACCGTCACCGCCGCGTCGTGCGGTGCGTCGGCGTTGCCGACCAGGGGTCCTCCGGCCACGGGTGCCGCGGATAGCGGGCCCGCAGTTGCCGGCGTACGTCGGCGTACGTGGTCGTCCAGAAACTGCGCAGGTCTTGTGTGGTCTGCACCGCCCGGCCGTTCGGCGCCAGCAGCTCGAACGTCACCGCCGTGCGTGCCGGCCCGAGACGTGGCGTCTCAGCCAGCCCGAACAACTCCTGCAGCTTGACGGCGGCTCGGACTCCGCCCTCCGGGCCGTAGATGAGAGACGCCGTGCGCCCGCTGGGCAACGGCAACCGCTCCGGCGCATCGGTCAGCAGGCGCTGACCGATGTGCCACGGCAAGGCGGCCGCGAGGTCGATCTCGGCCAGGCTGGTGGCCGAGGCTGCGGCGTCGAGCAGCAGGCGGTCTACGTCGACTTCGATTGCCGCGAACGCCAGGCGCGCCAGCAGGGCCTGGTCCCGCGGGCCGCGCGGGCCGTGGTGCCACGCCCGGATCAGCACCAGACGGTCTTCCGGCCGAAGGGCGTCAGGCTGTTCGCGCAGCGTCAACGCGTCGTAGTGCCGCACCAGTGTGGCGCGCAACCGGCCGTTGGCGTCGACGCTGACCTGTCGCCCGCTGTGGGTCGGCGCCAGCCAGTCGCGTTGGATGCCGCTGGCCAGGTGCACCACCGACTCCCGGCCCGGATTGCCCCGCAGCTCGAGAGCCACCAGCCAGTCTGCGTTGCGGACCCCGCTGGCTGGAGAAAGCCGTGCGCCAGTGCCCGTGGCCAGCAGCAGCGAGTCACCGTGCTCGGCGCGACGTTGTGCGACGCGATCAGGGAAGCCGGCCAGCATCGCCTTGCACAGGGTCTCCTCGTCCAGCGGGTCGTCGCTGCTGCGGCGGTGGGCGCGGACGCCCGTGGGCAGGTCCCGGTCGGCAAGCGCTGCCTGGACCGCCTCGGCGGCGCGACGGATATGGGGCAGCAGGCGCGCGGCCGGCACCAGGGCGGGCAGATCCGATGCCGCAGTCCTGCCATCAGGACTCAACGGCCGGCCATCACTGAGCAGGGCCGCCAGCAGGCACGCGTCGGGATGCCCGCCGGCATCGACGACCATGCGGGCGAGCCGGGGCGGTAGCGGCAGCCTCGCCAGGACACGGCCGATCGGCGCCAGGCCGGTGCCTGCCAGGGCTCCGAGTCGCTCGAGCAACTGACGGGCCTCCTGCTGCCGATGCAGCGCGGGTGCTTCGAACCACCCGAAGGTCGCGATGTCTCCCCCCCACGCCAGGATGGCCAGCAGCACCGGGGCCAGGTCGATGCGCGCGATGTCTGGTTCGCGGAACGGCCGCAGCTTGTCGCGCTCAGGCCAGAGACGGACCGCGAGACCCGGGCCGAGCCGGGCGGCTCGCCCGGCTCGCTGGTCGGCGGCATCGGCCGACACACGCTCGGTCTGGAGCGTGTCGAGCGCCCGGGCCGTGTCGTATCGCGCCACCTTCTGCCAGCCCGAGTCGATGACCGTGCGCACGCCCGGCACGGTGACCGACGTCTCGGCGATGTTGGTGGCGAGCACGACCCGGCGGCTGGTGCCCGCGGTCAACGCGTCGTCCTGGGCGTCGGCCGGCAGGGTGCCATGCAGCGGCCGGATCTGGACGCCATGTCGGGCCGCCGACGCGGCGATCTCTCGCGCCGCCTGGTCGATCTCTCTCGCGCCCGGCAGGAAGCAGAGCACATCGCCGTCGCGCTCACGCAGGACGCGATCCAGCACCCCCGACAGCGCCAGGTCCGGGGCGTATTCGATGACGATCGGGTGCGGCTCACCGGGAACGTCGATGACCGGGCAGTCATCGAGGAAGCGTGAAACCGGACCGGGATCGATCGTGGCCGACATCACCACCACACGAAGGTCGCGGCGCGCGAGCCACGCCTCGCGGACCAGCGCCAGTCCGAGATCGGCATGGACGCTCCGCTCGTGGAACTCGTCGAGGATGACGGTGGTGATGTCGGAGAGCAGCGGATCCTGCTGCAGGCGTGCCGTCAGGATGCCTTCGGTGGCAAACAGCACGCGCGTCTCGCGGCAGAAGCGCGGCTCGAAGCGGACGTGCCAACCGACCTCGCGCCCAAGCGACCACTGCTGTTGGTCGGCCACCCGCCGCGCCAGGGCGCGAGCGGCGGCCCGACGTGGCTGCAGCACGAGCACGGGTCCGTCCGCGGCCAGAGCCGGTGGCACGCGGGTCGTCTTGCCGGCGCCCGGTGCGGCCACCAGCACGGCCGCGCGCCGCACCCGCAGGTGCTCGCGCAGGTCGGCCAGCACCGCGTCTACCGGAAGGGGAAGCAGCCCTGGCACAGGTCAGCCTAACGCGTAACGCCTGACGCTTCACGCCGACAACGCCGACCTCGCGCCGGGTCGGCTGGCAGGTCCCCGCGACATCAAGGCGGGCCGATCGGCGATACCCGGGTATGATCGACATGAATCCGCCAGGGGTATCCCGCAAGGGATTGAGATCACACCCTTGGAACCTGCATCCGGTTGACACCGGCGAAGGGAGCGCGGAACGCCAACTGGCGTGTCCTCTCCTGCCGCCTCACGACAAGGGTCGTGTTCCGACCTGTCTGCCCAGTCCTGGCAGACGCGGAGCTCGGCCACAGGAGCTCCCACGTGTCTCACGCCCCCGCCCCCGCGACATCGCCGTTGCTGACCTACGAAGAGGCCTTCCCAGGATCGCGCAAGGTGCTGGTCGATGGCCCCCTCGGTGTGCGCGTGCCACAGCGGGAGATCTCGCTCTCGGGCGGCAATGCGCCGCTGCGCGTCTACGACACCAGCGGACCACAGGGCGTCGATGTGCGCGAGGGACTGCCGCAGCTGCGTCGCGAGTGGATCGCGGGTCGCGGCGACACGGTGGAGGAGCCTCGCTATCTCCTGCTCGACTCGTGGAAGCGCGAGATGCCGCCGGCCCTGGCCGCCCGCACGCGGACCCGTCGGCGCGCCCGCGACGGTCAGGCGGTCAGCCAACTCGCCTATGCCCGACGCGGCGAGATCACGCCGGAGATGGCCTACATCGCGACCCGCGAGGGCCTGACGCCCGATTTCGTGCGCGACGAGGTGGCCCGCGGCCGCGCCATCATCCCGGCCAACATCAACCACCCGGAGCTGGAGCCGATGATCATCGGCCGCAACTTCCTGGTGAAGATCAACGCCAACATCGGCAACTCCGCCGTCACGTCCTCGATCGAGGAAGAAGTCGACAAGCTGCGCTGGTCGACGCTGTGGGGCGCCGACACGGTGATGGATCTCTCGACGGGCAAGGACATCCATGAGACCCGCGAGTGGATCATCCGCAACAGCGCGGTGCCGATCGGCACGGTGCCGATCTACCAGGCCCTCGAGAAGGTGGGCGGCCGGCCCGAGGATCTCACCTGGGAGCTGTATCGCGAGACGCTCATCGAGCAGGCCGAGCAGGGCGTCGACTACTTCACCGTTCATGCGGGAGTGCTGCTGCGCTATATCCCGCTCACGGCCACACGCCTCACGGGCATCGTCTCGCGTGGCGGCTCGATCCTGGCCAAGTGGTGCCTGGCGCATCACCAGGGGAACTTCCTCTACACCCACTTCCGCGAGATCTGCGAGATCATGCGCGCCTACGACGTGTCCTTCTCCCTCGGCGACGGCCTGCGGCCAGGCTCGATTGCCGACGCCAATGACGCGGCGCAGTTCGGCGAACTGAAGACGCAGGGCGAGCTGACCAAGATCGCGTGGGAGTACGACGTCCAGGTGATGAACGAAGGCCCGGGCCACGTTCCCATGCACCTGATCAAAGAGAACATGGAGAAGCAGCTCGAATGGTGCGCCGAGGCGCCGTTCTACACGCTCGGGCCGCTGACCACCGACATCGCCCCCGGCTACGACCACATCACGTCGGCCATCGGCGCCGCGATGATCGGCTGGTATGGCACCGCCATGCTCTGTTACGTTACCCCCAAGGAACACCTCGGGCTGCCCAACCGCGACGACGTGAAGGCGGGTGTGATCGCGTACAAGATCGCCGCCCACGCCGCCGACCTCGCCAAGGGACATCCGCAGGCCCGCGTATGGGACGACGCCCTGTCGAAGGCACGGTTCGAGTTCCGCTGGCGTGATCAATTCAACCTGGCACTCGATCCGGTCACGGCGCTGGCGTACCACGACGAGACGCTCCCGGCAGAAGGCGCCAAGGTCGCCCACTTCTGCTCGATGTGCGGGCCGAAGTTCTGCTCAATGGAGATCACCCAGCAGGTGCGTGACTACGCGGCGCAGAAGGGTCTGGACGAGCAGGCGGCAATCGAGGCGGGTCTGACGGAGAAGTCGGCCGACTTCGCGCACGCGGGTGAGATCTACGTGAAGCAGGGGTAGCAGCCGCCCCGATCCGCGTCGCCCAGACACGCTCCAATGAAACGACGCCAGTTCCTGCGGCAGTCTGCCGCCCTTCCGCTCCTGCCGCTCGCTGGCGCTGCCGGCCCACCGCTTCGCGTCGACGGCGGGCGTCTGAACGGCTGGCTTGCCGCGTTCGACGCCATCGGCCGCACGCCGGGTGGAATCAACCGGGTGGCCTACTCGGCGGCGGACCTGGCCGGGCGAGCGTTCACGCTGGACCTCTTCACGCAGGCGGGATTGGCGCCTCGTCTCGACGCCGTGGGCAACATCTATGGGCGTCTCGAGGGCAGCGACTCGTCCCTGGCGCCGATTCTGATCGGCTCCCATGTGGACTCGGTCACCGATGGCGGCAACTTCGACGGCCCGGTCGGGTCGTTTGCCGCCATCGAAGTGGCCCGCTCGCTGCGTGAACAGCACGTAACCCTGCGGCGTCCTCTCGATGTCGTCGTCTGGCAGAACGAGGAGGGCGGTACCTGGGGCAGCAGGTTCGCCATCGGTGAGGTGACCGAGGCCGATCTCGACGAGGTGGCGCGGTCCGGCACGACGATTCGTGAAGGAATCGGCCTCATTGGCGGTGACGCGTCCAGGTACCGGAGCGCAGCGCGCTCGCGCGGCGACATCGCCTGCTACATCGAGCTCCACATCGAGCAGGGGGGGCGCCTCGACAAAGCGGGCACGCAGATCGGCGTCGTCGAGGGGATCGTCGGCATTCGCTGGTTCGAGGTCACGGTCACTGGCCTCGCCAACCACGCCGGCGCCACTCCCATGGACCAGCGGCAGGACGCCATGCTCGCGGCCGCGCGCTTCACCGTGGCGGTCAACGACGCGATTGGAAGCGAGACAGGACCTCAGGTCGCCACCGTGGGGCGCCTCGTCGTCTCGCCCAACACCACCAATGTCATTGCCGCCCAGGTCGTGCTGACAGTGGATCTCCGAGACCTCCGCCCTGCCGTGCTGAGGCGTTTCTCCCAGCGGTTCGAAGCGCTGGCACGCGAGATCGGCTCGTCGACCGGGACCACGTTCGTCCTGAAGGGGCTCGTGGACAGCGAACCGGCCCTGGCCGACCCGCAGGTGATGGGATGGATCGGCGCGAGCGCCGAGGCCCTCGGTCTGTCCACGGCGCGCATGCCGAGCGGCGCTGGGCACGATGCGCAGGAGATCGCCCGCATCGCGCCGATGGGCATGATCTTCGTGCCCAGCGTGGGCGGTATCAGTCACTCGCCGAAGGAGTACACCCGGCCGGAGGACATCACCAACGGGGCCAACGTGTTGCTGAACGCCGTCGTCGCTGCGGCCCGGTAATGCGAGCCCTTGGCGTCGCCCCGGAGCGCCCTGCGCCGGAAACGTCGAGGCCGCGAGCCACCTGGCGTCGGCCTCGAGACGTCAGCCGGATGGGTTACCGATTGACGACAGGCACGATCTGGATGATCGTCGGGTAGCGGTGCATTGCGCCCGGCGTCGGCACCAGATACCCCTTGGCGCCGCCCCAGGTGTAGTCCTTGACGGTCACGCCCGGCGGGAACGCCATTGTTTCTTCACGGAATCGGCCGACTTCGAACATGTGCACCGGGGGCACGTCGTACACGAGGTCGCCTTTGTCCTTGAGTTGGGCCCGGTAGTACAGGACCAGCTCGGCAAAACTGGCCGTCGTGCCGTACAGGTAGTATCGCTGGCCCTGACCCGCGTCGAATGACCGGATGAAGGTCGCGCCAGGGAACACGGGCACGCCGAGCAGGGCCTCGGTGGGCGCCGACTCGGCTGGCATGGTGGAAGCGCTTGCAGCGGTGCGGGCCGGCGCGCCCGCTGGACCGGCGCTGGTCGGCGCGGCCGGCGACGGTGTTCGCGGCGCCTGGCTGGCTGGGGTGCCTGCGGGGGCGGGTGAGGTTTCGGTGCCACGGCCCACCGGCCGGGCGGGGACGCCCGGCGGGGGTGGTGGCGGGGTTTGCGGCCGGCCCTGCGCGAGTGCCGGGGCCGATGCACACAGCGCTAGCCAGACGGTCAGCTCGATCACGCGCGTCATGCGTCTTATTGTAAGAGATGGGCGCACTCGCCCTGGAAGAGGCAAATTTAATGACCAGTACTCTCAAGACTGCCGCGCTGCTGGGTTTGCTCAGCGCCGTATTCCTCTATATCGGTCAGATGATGGGCGGCCAGGACGGGCTGATGATCGCCTTCCTGCTGGCCGTCGTGATGAACATCGGGTCCTACTGGTTCTCCGACAAGATCGTCCTCAGGATGTATCGCGCCCAAGAAGTGGGGCCGGAGCACCCGCTTCATCAGATCACCGCCGAACTGGCTAAGCGGGCGCAGCTGCCCATGCCCAAGGTCTACGTGATTCCGGACCAGTCGCCCAACGCATTTGCTACCGGGCGCAACCCGCAGCACGCGGCGGTCGCGGCGACCGAAGGCATCATCCGACTCCTCAGCCGGGACGAGCTTGCCGGCGTGATGGCCCACGAGTTGGCCCACGTCAAGCACAGGGACATCCTCATCAGCTCAGTGGCTGCCACCATTGCGGCGGCCATCATGATGGCGTCGCGCCTGGCGTATTTCGGCGCGGCCTTCGGCGGCCAGTCACGATCCGACGATGGGGAAGGCAACAACCCGATCGGGATGCTGGTTGGCGTGGTCGTGGCGCCGCTTGCGGCGATGTTGATCCAGGCCGCCATCTCGCGCTCGCGCGAGTTCGGCGCCGATGCGGGTGGCGCGGCAATTGCCGGGTCCCCGATGGGGCTGGCCAGTGCGTTGCGCAAACTCGAGGGCGCCAGTCAGCGCGTGCCGATGGATGCCAATCCCGCAACCGCGCACATGTTCATCATCAAGCCGTTCAGCGTCCGCGGCCTCTTCTCGCTGTTCAGCACGCACCCGCCGACCGAGCAGCGGGTGAACGCGTTGATGGGCAGGAACCTCTAAGGCTCACGTCGCCGCACGTCAGAAGCGGTCTGCAATCCAGTCGGTCTGCCGCCGCACGTCCTGATCGGGCGTGCGGCGGTTGTCGTAGCGGGCTCGCAAGGTCGCCAGCACACTCTTCACCTGGGCCGTGTACGACGGGTCCGGGTACTTGCGCCCGTAGAGCCGGCCATATTTTTCCACCAGGTGCGGTGCCTCGACTTCGAGGAACGCCAGGAAATGGTCGCGGCAGCCATCCTCCAGGTACAGCACGTTGCCGCCCAGCAGCGGGACGTCGAGGTCGGCCATCGCGGCAAAGGTCGCCTCGATGCGTGCCGGCTGCGTGCTGAACCCGGGCACCAGCGGACTCATCAACACGCCCGCCCGGACACCCGCGTCCAGCAGGCGTCGCACGGCCCTCAGGCGCTGCAACGGCGGCGCGGTGCCGGGCTCGAGTCGCTCCCAGGCAGGGTCCACGGTGGGAACACTCACGTAGACGGTGCACAGGCCGCGCTGCGACATCCGCGCGAGGATGTCGGCATCGCGCACCACCAGCGGGCCCTTGGTGATCAGTCCGACCGGCGTGTTCGCGGCGTCCAGCTGTTCGAGGCACGCGCGGGTCAGGCGATATCGCCCCTCGATCGGCTGGTACGGGTCGGTGGCGGTGCCGAGCGCCACAAGTTCCGGCGTCCAGGAAGGCCGCGCCAGCTCGCGCGCCAGCTGTTGCGCCACGTTGCGCTTCACGAAGATGTAGGACGAGAACTGGTCGCCAACGCCCATCTCCAGCTGGGTCTGGTAGCGGCGCGCAAAGCAGTACTGGCAGGCATGCGTGCACCCGCGGTAGGGATTCAGGGTCCACCGGAACGCCATCCCCCTGGTGCGATTCAGCGCGGCTCGACAGACCACTTCCTGGTAGTGCGCATCATCGGCCAAGCGATTGGCAGCAGGAAGCCCCGCGACGCCGTTGGCCTTCACGGTGTCGGCCACCCCGCGGGTGGTGAGCGGGACCTCGAAGAGTGGAATCTGCCTGCCCATATTCGCTTTTCTTTCGCATTGTGAAGGTGGCAGGCCACGGGCGTCAAGGTCATCCGCCACGGGCGAAAGTTCGGGTAGACTGGCCGTCTATGCACATCAAACCACTCATGTTTCGGGCCATTGTCGCCTCGTCGGCTCTCGTCGTCGCCACCGTGGCGCTCGCGCAGGCCCCGACCAATCAGGCGCTGGTGGGCACCTGGAACCTGACGTTGACCTCGCCCCAGGGCACGCATCCGGGCACGGTCACGATCAAGGACGAGGCTGGCAAGCTGTCCGGCGCGATGAGCGGTGAGCTCGGCGCGCTGCCGGTTGACGTCAAGACGACCGAGACCGGCGTCGCGCTGTCGTTCACCGTCGACTACCAGGGGCAGCCGCTCCCGATCGTGCTGGCGGGCAAGGTCGACGGGGCCAATCTCAAGGGCACCGTCGATTACGGCAACGGATCGGCGACGGGTGAGTTCACCGGCACCAAGGCGGGAGCTGCCGCTGGTGGTCCAGCGGCTGGCGCAGCAGCCACCGCCGCGGGGGCGACGGTTACTGGCGTGTGGGACATCACCGGCGACGGTGGCGGCGGATACTCGTTCGACTTCACCCAGGACGGCGCCGCCGTGTCCGGCGTTCTCAAGACGCCTGACGGCGCAGAACTGCCGGTGAAGGGCACGTTCGAAAACAACGCATTGTCCCTCGCGGTTTCGGGCGCGGCCGGCACGATCAGGGGCGCGCTCGACGGGCCGGCCCTGAAGGGCACCTACGACCTCGGCGGCAACACCGGTTCGTTTTCCGCCACGCGCAAGTCGTAGGCAGTGACACCAGCCACCCGCCCGTCTCTGACGACCCCGACATTGGGGTCGCCGTCACGTTTTCTGTTCATCGACGCCCTGCGCGGCTTCGACATGTTCTGGATCACGGGCGGCGACATCCTCGGTCGGGCGCTGGCGGCGTGGCTCGGGTGGCATTGGCTCGATCGCCAGATGGAACACCTGCCCTGGGAAGGGTTCGTGTTCTATGACCTGATCTTCCCGCTCTTCATCTTCATCGTCGGCATCGTGCTGCCGATGTCGCTGCAGCGCTATCGGGCCACGCCGTCGGACGCCTATCCGCGGATCATCCGGCGGTTCGTCCTGCTGTTGATCCTCGGCTGGATCAACTGGGGGCTGCTGCAGTTCAACTTTGCCGAGATGCGCTGGCTTGGCGTGCTGCAGCGCATTGCCATCTGCTATCTCTTCACGGCGCTGGCAGTGCTGCACCTGCGCGCCCGCGGACAGGCCATTCTCGCGGCGTCGCTGCTGCTTGGCTACTGGGCGTTGCTGGCGCTGGTCCCAGCCCCGGGATATCAGGCGTACGACCTGTCACCGGCGGGCAATCTGGTCGGCTACGTCGATCGCCTGCTCGTGCCTGGCAAGTTCTGCTGCTACCCCTACGGCGACAACGAGGGTCTGCTCTCGCACATCCCGGCGGTGGCCACCTGCCTGCTCGGCGCGCTCACCGGATGGTGGCTCACCCAGCCGCGGCCGGCGATGCAGAGGCTGCAGGGCCTGGTGCTCGCCGGCCTGGCCAGTCTGGCTCTGGGGCTGGCCTGGTCGCCGCTCTTTCCAATCATCAAGAATCTGTGGACGAGCTCTTACGTGATGTTCGCGGCTGGCTGGAGCCTGCTGCTCGTCGCGCTGTTCTACTTCCTGATTGACATCCGAGGCATGCGTCGCTGGTCGTTCCCGTTCGTGGTCATCGGCCTGAACGCGATCACCATCTACGTAGCGCAGGAATTCATCAACTTCGCCGACATTGCCAAGTTCTTCCTCGGTGGGGTGGCGGCACTCGCGGGCGGCGCCGGACTGGTGGTGCTGGCCATCGGCGGCATCGCCGCGCGCTGGATCCTGTTGCACTACCTGTATCGCAACGGCACGTTTCTCAAGGTGTGAGCTCACCCGCCAGCCGCGTGCGCTGCTCGGCCAGGATGTCCCGCATCGTCTGTTCGAGTCGCAGTTCCGGCATCCATCCGGTCGCCCTGGACAGCCGGGTGTGGTCGCCCACCAGCAGCGGCACGTCGACAGGCCGGAGTTTCTCCGGAGCGATCACCACCTCGACAGGCGTGGTCACGGCTCGTCGCATCATCTCCAGCAACTGCCCGATCTCGACGGCCTCGCCACGGCACACGTTGTAGACCTCGCCTCGCGTGCCGTGCCGCATCAGCAGATGGTAGGCGCGCACCGTGTCCCTGACATCGCAGATGTCGCGACGCGGCGTCAGGTTGCCAACGCGCATGGGCCCCGAGTCCAGGCCAGCTTCGATCCGCGCCAGTTGCCTGGCGAACTCCGGCGCGAAGAACCCAAGGTCCTGTCCGGGCCCGATGTGGTTGAACGGGCGCACCACGACGACGTCGAGGTGCTGGTGGCGCGCTGCCTGCAGAGCCACCATCTCCTGCGCCAGTTTGCTGACGCCGTAAGGTGTGGCCGGGGCGATCGCGGTGTCTTCCCGGAGTGCTGTGTCCGACGGCGCATAGACGGCCGCCGACGTCGTCACCAGCACGCGCGCCTCCGGCACGTGCTGCGCCACGGCCGTCAGCAGGACATGGGTGACCAGGGCGTTCAGTTCGAGGGTGACATCGGTGTTGGCCCAGGCCGCGCCCTGGTTGGCTGCGCCGGCCAGGTGATAGATGGCCGTTGGGCGGACGTGCCCGATGGCCTGGTGTACCGCCTGCGCGTCGCGAAGATCCACGGCCCGCCAGGAGACGCCCTCGTTGGCCGACGGGGCATTGCTCGGTGGAGGCACGCCGGGGCGGTACCAGCCCTCGACTGGGCCGTCGCGCCGCAACAGCGAGAGCAGGTGGCCGCCCGCGAATCCTGCCGCGCCAGTGACCAGTACGAGGCCGGCCATCGCGCTAGAAGGATCGGCTCCCAAAGTTGCCCGACTGCCCGGTGTTGCCGCCGAAGGCGCCGAGGAAGTTCGAGAACGTGCCGAGTCCCGCCAGCGTGAACCCGATGTTGAAACGACGGTCCTGCGGGACCACGTACGACGAGTATTGCGGGAAGTTGTACGCCTGGTATTCGATCACGATGCCGCAACACTGCGCGTTGTAGTAGCCGACGATCCGCTGGTCGAGCATCGTCGAGCGGCCGATGTCGTAATAGAACGAGTACGTGCCGCCGAGGCGATTACCTCGGCTCTTGACCGTGGTACTGGCGTTGAAGAACTTGTCGGGCCGGGTCGGATCGAACGAGAACTTGCGCTGGCTCCAGCCGCCGTTGACGTCCAGCCATTCGCGAAGGCCGTAGGTGCCGTTCAGGCGGATGCTCTGGAACTCGCCAGCCCGGTCGTCCCAATCCAGACGGGTGGTGAGGTTGGTCCGAGGGTCGGGCGAGAAGTTGGCGCTCAGGTTGATCGGCGAGAACTTGCTCGGCTCACGTCCGAAGTAGTTCAGCGGGTACGAACCGAAGTCGTAGAGGCTCGCATTCGGGTCACTGTAGTAGCTCTGGGTGATGCCGATGGTCAGGAAGTCGCGTGTCCGCGCCGTCGACGCGCCGCCACGCCGCTTGCCGGTGAAGCGATTGACGATGCCGTACGCGATGCGGGTCGTGCCGCCGTACGTGAAGTCGTAACCTTCCAGCTTGGGGATGCGGTCGTAGTCGTCGAAGGCGGTGAGCCGTTGCACGGTGAACGTCGGCTCGACCGTGTGCTTGTACTTCTCGGCGTAGCCGTTGTTGGGCGTGTCCCATACCCGGGTGAACTTGGGCCCGACGATGTCGGAGCGCAGGTCCCAGTAGCTGCGTGTGAGGGGTTCGGGTTCAGGCAGTCCGCCGAGCCGCCCGTTGGGCTGCGCGACGTAGCTTTCGCTGTACCTGGTGAAGTGGTACGACACCGACGAGTTGAAGGTCAGGAACGGCCAGGTGTTGAAGGGCACCCGCAGTGTCGGCGAGACGTCGAATCGCTGCAACGACGAGTCGTTGGTGGTATTTGTCGCGGCTTCCTTGTCAACGCGGGAGATGTTCACCCATTCGCTGCCGAGGCTGTAGTAGACCGGCGTCTTGCCGATGCGGCTCTGCGCGAGATTGTAGGAGACGCGCGGCGTACCGCCCGTCGTCTGCGAGGCGGTGTCGGAGTAGAACAGTTCGGTCGTGTCGTAGGTGGCGCTCACGCTCTGCTTGCCCCAGTTGCCCGAGAGGTTGCCGCGCACGCTCCGCGTCCGTGAGGACCAGTCGTAGGGGTTCTGATTGAACGTGGACCGCGTGACGATGCTGGAGAAGTAGTCCACGTTGCCGCGGGCGCGCAGCTTAGCCGGCAGCACCTGCGCGACGTTGGCCCGGATCTCGTAGTTCTTGGCCGCCGGCGTGGTCACCGTGCCCGCCGTGGTCGAGTACGACGCTTCCTTTTCCTTCAG
The DNA here is from genome assembly GCA_046593715.1 of Luteitalea sp. GTDB lineage: Bacteria > Acidobacteriota > Vicinamibacteria > Vicinamibacterales > Vicinamibacteraceae > Luteitalea. The sequence continues at coordinate 2,840 of JBKJQW010000069.1, read as the reverse complement.
GTAGTAGGTCGTGAGGCTGCCCTGCGACCCCTGCCCGGCCACGTAACGGTACTCGCCGCCGACGCCTTGCCCGCGTTTGGTGAACCAGTCGTGGTAGACCGTCGCGTCCTGGCTGCGGTTGATGGCCCAGAAGAAGGCGTTGCTGATGCTCTGGCCGCGAATCACCGACGACCCGTAGGTTGGCAGGAGAAAGCCCGTGGAGCGGCCGTCGCTCTGGATCGGGTAATACATGATCGGCAGGTAGAACATCGGCACGCCCTTGACCTTCAGCACCGTGTTCCGCATCACCGCGTACTGGTCGAGCTCGACCAGGGACGTACTGGACACGAGCTCCCAGCGCGGCGTCGGCTGGACGCAGCTGGTGAAGCCCCCCTTGGTGATCTTGTAGCGCTTCGGGCCGATCTTCTCGATCAGCTCGCCATAGAACAGCGCGTCGGGCTCCTGCGTGCCGAAGAAGCTCTTGTCCACCTTGTCGCCCAGGTAGGTGGACCCGGTGGCGTTGTGGAAGGTGCCGACCTTGGTGTCCAGGTCGAACTCCAGCTTCTCGGCGGCAATCCGCGTCTGCGGCGACGTGTAGACGACGTTGCCGGTGGCGACCATCATCCGCGTCTGCGTGTCGTAGTCCACCTGGTCGGCGAAGAACTTCTGGGTGCCGCCGTCGTCGGTCATCTCGACTTCCCCGATGAAGCGGAACCGCGAGCCGTCGATCTCGATCCGCAGCTGTCGCGAGAGCTTGAAGCCCGGCACCTGCTGCGCAAACACGGTCAGTGGCAGCGAGGCCAGGACCAGCAGGAGCGTGAGGACACGGAGCGTCAGGTTCGGGTGCACGGGCTCAGCAGGAAGGTCGGGCGTGGCGACCCGCAGAATATCACGCGGGATCGCGCCCACTGCCCTCGCCGTCCAGCCACGCGCGGACCGCGCCGACGAGGAACAACGAGCCTGCCACCACCACGCGTGCACCGCCTTCCGACGCGGCAATCATCGCCGCGGCCGGGGTGGCCACGACCTGCACGGGGAGGCTCGGCGCCAGCGCGGTCACCGCCGCAGCGAGATCCTCGGCCGGCAGCGCGCGCGGGAAGTCCACCTCGGTCGCCAGCACGCGGGTGGCCAGGGGCAGCAGCGGCCCGAGCAGGGCGGCGACGTCCTTGTCGCGCATGCAGGCCGTGACCAGGGTGGCCGGTGCGAAATGCGAGCTGTGCAACCACTCGGCGAGTGCGAGGGCGCCAGCGCGATTGTGCGCACCATCGAGGACCAACGGCAGTCCGTTGGGCAGCTCGCGGCGTTCGAGGCGTCCGGGCCAGGACGCCTCGGCCAGGCCGACGGTGATCGCGTCGGCTCCGCCACCGACGCCGCGCTCCTCGAGCGCCTCGAGCACGCGGACGGCCACGATGGCGTTGGCGAGCTGGTGGGTGCCGCGCAACGCGAGCGTCACGGGGCCGTAGGCGCGCATGGGGGTCGTCAGCCGCACGCGTGTCTCGCCGTCGCGTTGTTCGGCCTCGATCCGCACATCGTCACCGGCGCGCACCAGCCGGGCCTGCTGCCGGGCCGCCACGATGGCGATGACGGCGGCCGATTCCTGCTCGACCACGCCGCTCACGACGGTCGCGCCCGGCATGATCACGCCAGCCTTCTCGGCGGCGATCTGCGCGAGCGTGTCGCCGAGCTGCGCGACGTGATCGATGTCGATCGAGGTGATCGCGGCAAGCGGGGCCCGGACGACGTTGGTGGCGTCGAGCCGGCCGCCGAGCCCCACCTCGATCACGGCCACCTGCACGCGTGCCTGCGCGAACAGGACGAACGCGCACGCCGTTGTCAGCTCGAAGTAGGTGGTGGGCGCCGAGAGGCAACCCGACTCGAGCAGCCGGTCCTCGGCATCGAAGACCCGCTGCAGGGCGCCATCGAGCTGGGCATCGCCGACGTCGATGTCATCGATGGCGAAGCGCTCGCGCAGATGCATCAGATGCGGCGAGGTATAGCGACCGACACGCACGCCCGCCGCGCGCAGCGCCCGCGCCACCATCGCGGTCACCGAGCCCTTGCCGTTGGTGCCGGCGACGATGACCGAGAGGAATGCGCGCTCGGGATGGTCGAGCGCTGCGACCAGGGCGGCGATGGCGTCGAGCCCGAGCTTGACGCCGAAGAACTCGCGCGTGGCGAGGCGTTGCTGCGGCGTCATGCCGGCGTGTGCATGAACCTCAGGGCATCGGCGATGGCGGTCTTCAGCTTGCGGCGGTCGACGATCATGTCCACCATCCCGTGCTCCACCAGGAACTCGGCGCGCTGGAAACCCTCGGGCAGCTTCTGGCGAATCGTCTGCTCGATGACGCGTGGGCCGGCAAAGCCGATGAGCGCCTTCGGCTCGGCGATGTTGAGATCGCCGAGCATCGCGAAGCTCGCAGTGACCCCGCCCGTCGTTGGATCGGTGAGCACTGACAAGTAGGGCAGGCCAGCGCGGTCCAGGCGGGCCAGGGCAGCGCTGACCTTGGCCATCTGCATCAACGAGAGCGTCCCTTCCATCATGCGGGCGCCTCCCGAGCAGGACACCACGACGACGGGGCGGCGGTACTGCAGACCGCGCTCGATGGCGCGGGTGATCTTCTCACCGACGACCACGCCCATGCTGCCGCCGATGAACGAGTACTCCATTGCGGCGATCTCGGTCTCGATGCCGTCGATCGTGCCGGTGCCGCAGATGATGGCGTCCTTCAGGCCGCTGGCCTGCTGCGCGGTGCGCAGGCGCTGCGAGTAGGGCTTGGTGTCGGTGAACTTCAGAGGGTCGATTGAGGTGAGGCCGGGATCATGCGCCACCCACTCGCCGTCGAACAGCGTGCGCAGGCGCT
>JBKJQW010000114.1:0-7159 GCA_046593715.1 Luteitalea sp. | reverse complement strand
TCGAACATCGTGAGTGGGTCTGGCGTCCAGAGAAAGCGCAGGTAGAACGGTAGTGCCGCCTCGTTCATTCGTGGCTCGAAGCCAGGCACCTCGAAGATCGCTTTGGCCTCCGACGCGAATGCGAGCACGCCGTTCTGGACGCGGTAGTAGAGGGGCTTGATGCCAAAGTGGTCGCGCGCCAGGATGACCTCATCGCGGTCACGGTCCCAGATCGCCAACGCGAACATTCCGTTCAGGCGCGCGAAGGCGTCCACGCCGAGTTGCTCGTAGAGGGCGAGGATGACCTCGGTGTCGCTCTGCGACGAGAACCGCTGGCCTCGTGCCTCGAGCCACGCGCGCAGTTCCCGGAAATTGAAGATCTCGCCGTTGAAGACGATCGAAAAGCGACCCGCCGCGCGGGTCATGGGCTGGTGACCTGCGGGTGACAGATCGAGGATGGACAGACGCCGATGGCCGAGCGAGATCTGGCGCGCCTGGTCGCACAGCACTCCGTGGTCGTCTGGCCCGCGGTGAGCCTGCACGTCGATCATGCGCAGGATGGCGTCGCTGTCAGCGCGCCCGAGAATGCCGGCTATGCCACACATGGGTTAGGTCATAGGAACTGGAACAGCCGCCCGGGCGCGCTGCCGGAGGGCAAAGGTGGCGCGCAACTCAGACAGTCAAGAACTTGCGATAGCGGCCCCAGTGAACCTGGTTCCACCACACGACGCCGAGCTTCTGTTGCCAGTTCCCATGGCGTAACTGCTCGGCCAGCAGGGCGAGCCGCAGCTGCCGGCCAGAAGCCCGCCGCGCCCAGCCCACACTTGCGCTCACGTCGGCGAGCCACGAGTAGCGCCCCGCGGCCCGCTGGACCGCGCCAATGCCGTCGGCGTCACCAGCGAGGGCAGCGCGGTAGAGCACCAGCAACAGGCCATGCCTGCCGTAGCCCTGCTGGAACTGGCCGATGACCCGGTCGCGCGCGGCCGCCGGCAGTTCCCATGCCTCAATCATTTCGCACAAGCGGGGGATTGAGGGGAAAAGGACGTCGACAGCCTGCGCGGCTCCACCGCCCGACGACAGTGACTGCTCGTGTACGTACAGGATTGCGGTGGGCTGCGGCGAAACACCAATCGAGCCATGACGCGCGGCGCTCGCTAACCATAGCAGGTCCTGCGCCATGAACGCGTCGTCCTCGACGCAGAACGTCGCGTCGACCGCGGAAGTACGAAAAACCATGCCGGTGGTCTCGGGCCGGATATTTCGTGAGATCAGACAGAGCGCCCGCAGCCCATCGGTCACGCCGATCGGCCACTGCGGTGCCGGGCGAATACCCGTGAGTCGTGACTCTGACCCGCTGAGCACCTTCCCGTTCCACGCCACTGCGTCGCGGTGAGCGAGAAGACCCGCCATGTTCTCGGACAGCGCCCCTGGCAACAGCACGTCGTCGTCGGAAATGATGGCGAAGAAGTCAGACCGTGTGTCTTTGATCGCGCCGGAGAAGTTGCGGACAACGCCGATGTTGTGAGGCCGCCTGACGTAGTCCACTGTCACACCGCCCGTGCCGGCCGCTCGGACGACCCCCTCGGTGTCGTCGCCCGACGCGTTGTCGTAGACGCGCACAACGAGTCGGAAACCGGTGCAGGCCTGCGCGGTGATGCTTCGCAGGGCGCGGCGCAGCAATTCCGGCCGCCGGTACGTAGGCACGATCACCGTGACCACTGGCGTTTGGCTCACGATACGGCCCACCTGTAGAGTTTTGGGATCTCTCTCCGCAACGGCGGTGCGGTGAGCGTGGCGGCAATCAAGGCGGCCCCGCCGACGAGACCGAGGAAGAGCAGCCAGGTCACCCGGGAATCCAGAACGTGCGGCATGCCCCTGCGGGCGATCACGACCACCACGAGAGCAGCTGCCGCGGGCACAATCACATCACGGCAGTAGTAACGCCACAGCTCCCCGGTCAGCAACCGTCTATGCATCATCGGTATGTTGATGGTGACGTAGGCGACGTTCAGGGCCGTCCAGAGTGAAGCGGCGCCGACCGGGCCGTACCTTGGCGCTACCCACAGCAGGGCCGGGAGGAGCAGGGCCAGGTAGAGCACGTTGCTCGTAAACGTCAGGGCAGTCCAGCCGTGCGCGAGCTGCAGCCGATACGGCACAGTCATCAGGCAATTGAGGCACACCCCCGCGGCAAACACGCGAAGCACCGGGGCAGTCCGACTGGCGAGGCGAGCGTCGCCTGTCCACATCGAAATCACGCCGTCGGCAAAAACAGTGAGGACCAGCGCGGCAGGCACCGTGCACACCGTGACGAGTTGCGCAGTATGGTGGTAGAGAGCGACCAGGCGCCCCGCGTCCCCCGCGGCCACCAGTTCGGTCAGGCGCGGGTATACCGCGTCCATGATCGGTTCGCTCAGTTTGTACAGCGCGTTGCTCACCGTCACTGCCAGCGTGTAGTAGCCGAAGGATTCGAGAGTGAGCATGCGCGACAGGATCACCTTGTCAGCCTGGGTGAGCGCCAGAGCAATCACGGTGATGCCCATGACTCCGCCGGTAAACTGCCGGAGGTCGGCAAATACTGCCCACGACCATCGAGCCCGCAGTGCGGTCGGCGGCAGGCGGCGGTACACGAGCGCCCTCAGCACCAGGACTGTCGACGCCGAGATGGCGGCCTGCCAGAGAAAGAACGCCTCGAGAGTCGGCGAAAACAGGGCGACGACGACGAGCGCCCCCCCGAACCGCAGCGTTGACAGGACGGCGTGGCTCACACTGAAAGCGACTTGACGCTGCAGCCCGTACAGAGCGCCGCGGTACAGACCTTCGCCGAGCCGCAGTGACGCGACGATCGCCATCGCCAGCAGGGCACTCCGCATACTCCCCGGCGTGATGGCCGTGGCCTGAAACCACGATTCGGCAAGGTACGACCGCGTACCCAAAACGACGACAAGGACCGCGACACCCACTGCGCCGCACATCCACTCCAGCGTGCGCAGTACCGCTCGAATCGACGCAGGCGTGTGTGCGCCGGCCGTGTACCGCGCCATCTCGCGGTTGACCGATGCCGCGAGCGGTACATCGAATAACGAGAGGGCCGCCTGCAGGATCGTGAATGCCCCGATGATGCCGAACGCTTCGATGCCCAGGTAGCGCACGTACAGAGGCAGACAGACGAGCGCCACGAGGGCGGCCCACCCTTGGCCGAGGTGGTTGGCGACGACGTTGACGCGGATCGACACCGTGTCTTAGCCTATCCTCCTGAGATAGCCGCCGGGAGCGACGCTGATCAGGAGTTTGTGGTCGATCGCGGTATCCACGACGAACTCGGGGTGTCTCGCGACATACGCGTGCAGGGCCGAACGCGGGCTGTCTCCCGGGCCCCACGAGCGTTCGCTGTAGGTGTTGGCGGGTAGGTCCTCGATGATGGTGTCGAAGACCACGCAATAACTGCCGACCGACGTGAGTGGCGCGTAGGCTTCCAGTTCGGCCAGGACGTGCTCGTGGGTGTGGTTGGAGTCCAGGCACACCAGCACGCGCTCGTACTCCTTGGCGATGGCGTGGACTTGCCCTACGACATCGGCATCGATGCTCGACCCCTCGATCATGCGGATGCGGGACGCGAGCGGGTGCGCCTGCACCGCGGCCCGGTTGTGCGCGCGGATGTCAATGTCGATGCCGAGTACCGTCCGACGCGAGGTGCGCGGATCCAAGGTGGCTCCGGTGTCCGCGGCATCGCAGATATCCAGCAACGCCAATAATGAGGCGCTCAAGACCAGTGAGCCGCCGTGCGCGATTCCCGTCTCGACAATCAGATCCGGTCGCACTGCCCACACCAGTTCCTGCATCGCCACGATGTCTTGCGGATACTGGATGATCGGCCGCCCGAGCCAGCTGAAGTTGTACGAGTACTTCGGCTGTGTCGAGGCCCGCATGAAATGGGCGGCAGCTTCGTGCAGGTCTGCGTTGGCGCCATTGGCGGCGAGCCGTTCGGCCACGTCCTGCTGGAAGGCGATGATGGGCGAGGTCGGGTGATCACTCATGTGTTGTCTCTGGGAACGCACCCGCAGGTGCAAAAGGGGCCTCGTCGCGTACTCCAATCACCACGGCAGGATCGACCAAGTTGTCGGGCCGTGTACCGAATCGGAGCAGGTCACGTCTCCCGTACTCGTCAGCAATGCGCTCCGCGAATGCACGGACGGTGATGGGCACGCCGGAGCAGATGTTCACCGGCCCCTCGTGCTGGCCCAACGCGACTGCCGCGATGAGGCGGCCAGCCTCACGGACGTCGAGGAAATCGCGTACCTGAGCGCCAGAGGTCAGGTCGACCGGCTCGCCAGCCGCCACGTGCATCCGCACGTACGGCGCCAGGCGGCGCGTGTCCTCGTGCGGCCCGTACAGGTAGAACAGGCGGCACCAGGCAAACGACAGGTTGTGGCTCGGCAGAGACGTGGACAGCGCGAAGTACGTCGCCGCTTTGGCACCCGCGTATGGGGTCAGTGGACGCACCGGCGTGGCGGTGTCCAGCAGCCCGTCCGCCAGATCATACTCAAAGCACGTCCCGACACCGACGACGCGGCCAACGCCCGCCTCGACAGCGCCCTGTGCGAGACGAAGCGTGCCGGCAAGGCAGTGCAGGTTCAACGACGACTGCAGGTACTTTCCCGGCTCGGCGTACCAGGCCGCGTGGACGATCGTCCCGACACCCTGGCAGGCGTCCTGCCACCACTCCACGGGCTCAGCGAACAAGTCCGGCGTTCGCCGCACGCCTTCCACTTGCCCGGCCGGCACCGCCCGGCCCTCGCGCAGCACCAGTCTGACTGGCACCCCTGCGGCCGTGAGAGCCGCCAGCACCTGCCGACCCACAAACCCCGCCCCACCGGTCAGTAGCACCGGCTTGCTCACCACGTCGTGAGCCTCGGTACCGCCGTGACAAAGCGCGTACCAGCGCGCCGCACCTCGGCCTGCTGGGCCACGATCTCGTCAGCGATGTTCCACGGCAGGATCAGCAGGTCGTCCGGGCGATACGCGGCCAGTACGGAGGGATGCCGGATCGGCAGCCGCGACCCTGGCAGGAAGCGTCCCTGCTTGGATGGTGCTGCGTCGCAGACAAACGGCAGCAGATCCGCCTTGACTCCAGCGAAGTTCAACAGGGTGTTGCCTTTAGCCGCGGCGCCGTAGCCAGCCACACGGCGACCCTGCCGTTTTGCGTCGACCAGGAACTGCAGGAGATCGTCTTTCACGCGCTCGGCTTCAGCTTGAAACCCGGCATAGAACTCTGGGGCGCCCATCCCCGCACGACGCTCGTCCGCGAGCACGCCCGCAACTGCCGGGGCCATGACACGCGCCCCGGTGTCTCTGCGCTGCGCGAAGACCCGCAGGCTGCCCCCGTGCGTGGGCAAGCGCTCGACATCGAACACGTGCAGTCCCTGCGTGGCGAAGATGCCGACCACGACCGAGAGCGAGAGGTACGAGAAGTGCTCGTGGTAGGCCGTGTCGAACTGTACCTGCCGGACCATCTCCAGCACATGGGGGAACTCGAACGTGGCGACGCCGGTGGGCGTCAGCAGGCGCGTGAAGCCAGCCACGAAGTCGTTGATGTCGGGCACATGCGCGAGCACGTTGTTGGCGGCAATCAGGTCGGCGGCACGCCCCTCCTCCACCAACCGGGCTGCCAGGGCGGTGCCGAAGAACTCGCCAACGATGTCTAGCCCGCGCGCGCGGGCGGCCTCCGCGGTGCTTCGGGTCGGCTCGATACCGTAGCACTCGATGCCGCGCGCCTGCACGAACTGGAGCAGGTAGCCGTCGTTGGCTGCGACCTCGACGACGCGATGCCTCGAATCGAGCGCCAGCCGGTCGGCCATCCCGTCCACATAGCGGCGCGCGTGCGCCACCCAGGACGAGGAGATCGAGCTGAAGTATGCGTAGTCGTCGGTGAAAACGGCCTCGCGACCGGTGTAGTCCTCGGTCTGCACCAGCCAGCATGCCGAACACACGCGCAGGCGGAGGGGGTACCAGACCTCCGGTGCCCGCAAGCCAGCGTCGGTCAGAAACGCGTTGGACGGCGGCGCGGTGGCGAGGTCAAGGAACGGGATGTCGACGGGTGAGGCGCAGTGACGGCAGGTCATGACGGCAGCCCGTCGAAGTCGTCGCCCAGGGGCGGATGGGCCGCGTCGCGGGCCGAAAGGGCGGCGATGGCGAGTGGCCAGTTGATGCCCACACGTGCCTCGGACGGATGCACGCCGCCTTCGCCAGCGGCCGCGAACGGGGCGGTATGTAAGTAGAGAAGCTCGCAGTCTGGCACGAGGGTCTGGAAGCCGTGGGCAACGCCCGGCGGGACGAGGAGGCTGCGGTGATTGGTGGCGCTCAACACCTCAACGTGCCAGCGCAGGAACGTGGGTGAGCCGCGACGGAGGTCAACGGCCACGTCGAATACCTCTCCGCGCAGGCAACTGACGACCTTTGATTCGGCGTGCGCCACAGCTTGAAAATGCAGTCCTCGGACCGTGCCTGCGGCGCGGGTCAGGGTGTGGTTCACTTGCCGGATGGGCACGCCACCGAGCCAGTCGGCCAACTCGTCGTCGCAGAAGAGTCGCTCGAAGTAGCCGCGGTCGTCAGTGACTGGTGTACGCTGCAGCGCATACACCCCGGCCAGTTCTGTGGCTTCTAGCAGCAGCCGGCGACTCATCGGGCAGAAGTCGCCTGATAATCGCGGATCTGCCCAAGGGTGAATGATGCCATGTCCTGCTCCTCGCGCCACGCCAGGTGCCATGCGATCGTGTGCTCGAGTGCCTCGTCCAGTGTCCAACGGGGTCGCCATCCAAGCAGCGCCCGCGCACGCGAACTGTCGAGCCTCAACGTGTGTGCCTCATGAGGGTGCTGGCCGCCATCGAGGTGCCACCCGGCACCGGGCACACGCGCCGCGACTCGGTCGGCAAGCCATGCCACGGGCTGGGCATCGTCGTCGGCGGGCCCGAAGTTCCAGGCATCCGCCAAGTCGCCGCCGCGCGTTACCAGTGCCTCAGCCAGCGCTAGGTAGCCAGACAGCGGCTCTAGAACGTGTTGCCAGGGGCGTACCGCGTCCGGCGAGCGAATCGGCGCAGACTGCTCGCGGTCAGCGGCACGCAACAGGTCGGGCACCAGCCGGTCGGCCGCCCAATCGCCGCCGCCTATCACGTTACCCGCTCGC
>JBKJQW010000009.1:0-7923 GCA_046593715.1 Luteitalea sp. | reverse complement strand
CACGAGCTTGCGGCCGATTTCGAGCTGATCCCCGTCGGGTTCATAGCCCATCGTGAAGACGGCCTCACGCGGACGGACGAACTGCTCGGGGTTGCGGTGGCAGTTGAGACACCACTCCATCTGCAGCGAGCTCTTCTGCTGAATTCCGGGCATCTGGTCGATGCGGCCATGGCAGGTCTCGCAGCCCACGCCCTTCTTCACGTGGATCGAGTGATTGAAGTAGACGAAGTCGGGCAGGTCATGGACACGGGTCCAGACCAGTGACTCGCCGGTCTTCCAGCTCGCCCGCACGGGCTCCAGATAGGGGCTCTGCGCCCAGATCTGACTGTGGCAGTTCATGCAGGTCTTGGTCGGCGGGATGTTGGCCGAGGCGGCCAGCTCGACCGACGTGTGGCAATACCGGCAATCGATGCCCATGCCGCCCACATGATGCAGATGGCTGAACTGGACCGGTTGCACGATATTGGCGTTGGCGCCAGTCACGTAGTCGGACCGTAACGACATCCCCACAATCGAGGCGACCAGCCCGCCAAAGAGCAGGATGCCGATCAGGGAGAAGCGGGCGATGGCGTTGGCGCTGCGCGGGAAGATCTGGCTCATGGTTCAGGAAGCGGCAGTTCTCGCGCCGGACGCGCAAGCGGCGCGTATTCTGTCACAGAAAAACGGCGAGCGCGCGCGACGATGTGGCGACAGATGCGACTGAAAAGGTCCGATTTGTGCGGCACACGGGAACACCGGGCGGCTCACAGCACCGTCGGCACGACACGACCCGCCCATAAGGCCGAGCCACCACCCAAGCCACGGCCCATAATGTGAAAAATTTCACAAGCTGTCAACGGCAAAGCCCGCCACGCAATGCTTCCCTTGCCAGGACGCACGCCGCGTGTGGCCAGGCGGGCTGACGCCTAGCGGCTCGGGGCCGTGAGCGCCTCGGTGAAGACGTGCCAGAAAGCCACGAGCGGCCGTAACCGGGTGACCAGCCAGCCGGCGAACGCAGCCGAAAAAAGCTCGGGCGGATGGGGCGCGAGCGTCCAGCTTCCCCACCCTCCGGTCACCCGCACGGCCTCTGCCCGAGGGCCGTCGAGGCCCCGGAATTCGATCGGCGGCCTGGCAAGGCGGCGGAGCGACCACTGCACTCCGGCCTGGCTTGCGACATCGATAGCGGCAAGGAAGCGGACGGCATGGTCGCCGGTGACCAGCCAGCGTCGAAATGCCGGGAGCTGCTCTCGCGGGACTTCCGGCAACCCCACCCCGAACTCCAGACGCTTGCCGTCGATCTGGATGTAAAAGCCCGGTGTGGTCATCCGCGCGCCCCTGCTCCACCACATCAACGCGAGGTGCGTCTTGTACGGCAGCGCATCGGGTCGGAACCGCCGGTCGCGCGCCATCCGGAAAATCGAGCCGTTGACTCTCGGGTCGGCAATGACCGGACACCCCGCCGCATGCAACGCGTCGCCCACCGCAAGCACGCAGCCGCGGGCAGGCGTGAGGATGGCCGCGGTATACCGGGCCCGGTTGGTCTGCAGCCATTCCTCGTTGTTGTTGCGCGCAAGCGCCCGCAGGAACGTCACCGTGTCTTTCGGGAACCCCCCGAACGTCGGCAGGCCCGCCTGCGCCGACGTCGCACCCGCCATGAGCGCCGGCCACCCGCCGTCCCCGGCCGTCGGATTTCCCGCAACCGTCTTCCGAGTCATGCCACCTCCCTCCCCGTACCTCGAGCCGCCCCGCCAGCGCCGCGCCGCCATGACGCAGCGGCTCAGGCACCGCGCCAATCTACAGGGCTCGCAGGCTGGACATTCCCCCGTCCACGCTGATGACCTGGCCGGTGATCCACGAATGCGCCGGATCGAGCAGCACCTCCAGCATCGCGGCGACGTCGTCGGCCTCGCCGATGCGACCGATGGGGTGCAGCGCGAGCGACTTGGCCATCGCCCCCTCGCTGCCCGTGATCCGCGCCGACAGGTTGGTGCGCACCAGGCCAGGCGCGACGGCGTTGACGCGCACGCCTCGGCTGGCGTAGGTGGCTGCCGCGGCGCGCACCAGCCCCTCGAGTCCTGCCTTGGACGCCGCGATCGCCTCGTGGTTGGGCAGGCCGACGCCGGCCGCCGATGACGACACCAGCGCGATGCTGACCGCGGCACGGTACTGCCCTACCACGGCCCGCATGACCTGAAACGCGGAGGTGAGGTTGGTCTGCAATGTCCTGTCCCAGTCCTGATCGCTTGTCAGGTGCAACGGCTTGAGCAGGATCGAACCGACACAGTGCGCCAGGCCGTCGATCCGCCCGTGTCGCTCCAGCACCTGCGCCACCAGGCCGTCGGCTTGACTGCTGACGGTCACGTCCGCAGGCACGGCCTCGGCACCGATCTCGGAGGCGACGGCCTCGAGGCGCGCCACATCCCGGGCGGCCAGCACGACATGGCAGCCGTGGGCCCGCAGCCGCCGCGCCAGCGCCAGCCCGATACCGCCGCTCCCGCCTGTCACGATCATCACGGGGACGGCGCCCTCCTGCGTAGTCATCGACACAGGGATACGACGCCTGCCACCCCGCGGACGCCCCGGCGAGGCAGGTCCGGTGGCCCCACGTGTGCGTGCTGGGCCCGACGCGCTGGGTGCCCGACGTAGAATCGCAGGCGTGAGCTACTTCAGCGATCAAGAGATGGAGTCCCTGACCGACCGGCTGTCGGGCATGACCAACCCGGTCCAACTGGTGTTGTTCGTGCAGGCGTTCGGGTGCGAGACGTGCGGCACCGCTAAGCGGATTCTGGAGGACCTGACCCGGGCGAATGCGCTGCTCACGCTCGAGGAGAAGAACATGGTGCTCGACACCGCCGACGTCGAGCGGTATGGCATCGTCGCCGCCCCTGGGGTGGCCATCGTCGGGGACCGCGACCGCGGTCTCCGCTTCTACGGGTCGCCGGACGGCTACGAGCTCGTCTCGCTGCTCGAGGGCATCGTGATCGCCTCGTCCGGCGAATCGGGCCTGAGTGACCAGTCGCGAGCGCTCGTAGCCACGCTCACCGAGCCGCGGGCCCTGCAGATCTTTTCCACCCCGACTTGACCACACTGTCCCCGGGCGGTCCGCCTGGGATGGCAGCTGGCCCTCGAGAGCGATCACATCACCGCGGCTGCGGTGTCGGCGGTGGAGTTCCCGGAGCTGGTACGCCGCTTCCGTGTCACAGGCGTGCCAAAGACGATCATCAACGAGAGCGCCGACATCCTCGGCGCGGTCCCGGAGGCAGAGTTTGTCGAGACGGTGGTGCGGGCCACGCCGTGATCCCGCCGACCGGACAGGATCGATGTCTGCCCGACCGCGCCACAATCACTCGTGCAGGGGCCGCACGTTGACGATGCCGTCGTAGGTCGGCATGCGGTCGGGGCCGGCGTCGCGTGACACCTGCTCGAAGAGGCGTTCCAGCTCACGGCGCCTGGCGGCGTGTGCAGGGTCGTCGATCAGGTTGCGCAGCTCGTGCCGGTCCCGTCTCAGGTCGTAGAGCTCCGCGGTGAAACGATCCGCGCTCCCGTCGCCGTGTGGATAGCGGATCATCTTCCAGCCATCGGTGCGCACACCCCGGACGTTGGGCGTGTAGGGGAACTGCTTCTCGTAGTTGTACTCGTACAGGAACGCCGTGCGCCAGGCCGTCGGCATGCCGCGCAGCAGAGGCACCAGCGACCTGCCGGTGACATCTGGCAGCGGCTCGCCGCCGCCGAGCGCGATGAGCGTGGGCGCCAGGTCGTGGGTGAGCGCCATCTGCGACACCACGGTGCCCGCTTGCACCGCACGCGGATACCGTACAAGCAGCGGCACCCTGATGCTCTCCTCGTACATCGTCCGCTTGTCCACGCGACCATGCTCGCCGAGCACGAAGCCGTTGTCGCTCGTGAACACGATGACCGTGTCGTCGAGCTGGCCTGAGGCACGCAGCGTTTCGTAGAGACGCCCCACGCTCTCGTCCACCGAGAGCAAGGTGGCGAGATATGTGCGCACCAACCTGTCGTGCTGCGCGAGGTCGTACAGGGGCCCCTGCGCCCCATGCCACGTGCCCAGGCTCTGCTCGAGCCACGCCGGCTTGCCGTCCGCGGCACGGTAGTTCCCGTAGCTCACGGGTTGGCGCACCGGGAACGCGTCGAAGGCCTTCGCAAATCGCGGCTCTGGCTGGATCGGCCCGCCGTGGGGCGCCTTCTGCCCGAGCACCAGCAACCAGGGCTTGCTGTGCGCCTTGCCGATCCACTCGACCGCGTGGTCGGTCACGACGGTCGTGTAGTAGCCGTCGACCCGGCGTCGCAGGCCGTCGATGTTGAACTCGTTGTCGAAGTAGTTGCCCTGCCCCCGATGGCTCATCCAGTGATCGAACCCGGGACGCTGGGCGTCGTTGTCCTCGCCCATGTGCCACTTGCCGATGTACGCGGTTTCGTACCCCGCGTCCTTCAGGCGTCGGGGGTAGCTCGGCAGATCTTCGGGATACTCGGTGAAGTTGTTCAGGACCTGGTGGCGCCGCGCGTAGCGCCCGCTCAACAGCGAGGCGCGGCTCGGAGAGCACAGCGACGTGGTCACGAACGCGTTGCTGAACCGCGCGCCTTCGGCCGCGAGTCGATCGAGATTGGGCGTGCGCAGCCAGGGGAACAGCGCGTCGTTACCCATCTCGCGCTGCACGACGCCGAGCGCATCCCACCGCTGGTCGTCGGTGAGGATGACCAGGATGTTCGGCCGCTTCGCCGCCGGTGTCGTGCGCTGCGCGATCGCGACGGCCGAGAAGGTCGCGCCGCTCAGGAGCAGCCACAAGACCGCCGAGAGGCGAGTGGCGTGAGATCTCGCGAGTCTCATTTCAGGCCCTTCAGAAACAGGATCACCGATTCGAGCTGCTCGTCGCTGAGCACTCCCGCAAAGCTCGGCATGCCGGCTCCTCCGCGCTCGAAACCCGAGACGACCGCAGCCGACGGCTCCCGGATCGATTGCCGCAGGTACGCCTCGTCGGCGACGACTGGCGCGGCACGTCCGACGATCGGCCTGGGCATGCCGAACACCCCCGCCAGCGACGGGCCGACCTTGGTAGCCGCGCCGCGCTCGGTGGCGTGACACGCCAGACAGCCGTACTTCACGAAGACCTCCCTGCCCTGATCGGCGCTGGCCGGCGCCACCACGACAGGAGCGCGCGGCGGCTCGCGCCGCGTGAGGTCCAGCACGACGTCGCCGAAACCCTCGGCGCGCGGGTTGAAGGACTCGAGCGCGTATGGCGTGGTGTAGGCCTCGCCTTCGACCGCACGGCCATCGTGCGATCGCACCTTCCACGCCACCCTCAGCTGCATTACGGGCTTGATGTCCGCAATCGTGAGAAACACCGCGCGCCCATCGGTTGCGACGTACGCCTGCCCGGGCGTCAGCACGTCGACGCCGGTGGTGCCGTCGGCACGGTAGTTGGGCGAGCCGTACTTGAACGTGCGCACGTAACTCCACGACGACGCCGTGTAGCTGGCGGCCTGTGCTGCGGCGGTGCGGTCCAGCGCCACGTCGAACCGCAGCAGGATGCCCTCGCGCATCGGCGTGACCTGGCGGGGCAGGGTCACCGGCGCGCCGGTGTAACGCACCCGGCCGAGCCCGGCCATGCGCGTGGCCGTGGTGCCCCACCCGACGATCTGGAAGCCGGCGATGTAGAGCTGCCCATCAGCCGGATTGACCGATCCGTTCAGCGGCGGGTAATCGAAGGCCGCCGTGATGCTGACCACAGCCGCCTGCGGTACCGGTCGGTCGAGGTCGAGCAGGACGCGGAACAGCTCGGGCCGGTTGTAGCCGATGTGCACGAGCCCGTTGTCGAGTGGGCCCATGCGCGACTCGAGCATCCACACCTGCGACATCGCCGACGCGTTGACGCTGTGGGGGATCCAGGTCAGTGGCGCCGCGATGGCTGCCGGGTAGACCTCCTTGGGCAGCGTGTCACTGAGGAAGCCGTAGAACTGCCGGTCGCGTACGACGTGCAGCGGCGTGCTCGGGATGTAGTGCCCCTGCTGGTCCGAGGACGTCACGAGCCCGCTCTGCGGGTGCACGGCCAGTTGCGGCTGTCGCAAGCCGTAGCCGAGGACCGTCGCCGACCTCCCGTCGGCAGAGAGCCGCAGGACGCTGCCGTTGTGCTTGCCGATCGTGGTCGCCTCCTGCCCGCCCTTGGCGATGACCATCTCGCCGCGTGGACCGAGCCGGATGGTGCTCGGGAACTCGCGCGTGTCAGCCGTCTGCGCAAATGCATTCGAGAAGAGCTCGTGGCGATCGGCCTCGCCATCGCCGTTGCTGTCGCGCAGGCGCCAGACGCCGTTGCGATCGAACACGTAGATCTGTTCGTCACGGATCGCCAGCGAGAGCGGCTCGTGCAGCCCCGACGCGAAACGCCGCCACTCGACGACGCCGTCCTGCGACGCCAGGCCCTTGACCACCCAGACGTCGCCATCGAGGGTGACGCAGGCACCGGTGCCGTCGGCGAGGAACTGGATGTCGCTCACCCGTACCGCGCGCCGCCACGGATTCTCCGTCGGCAGCGGCACATCGTCCACCACGTATGCGTCAGTGGATACTGACGGCTTGATCGTGGTGTACACCGGCTGTGGCCAGCGCGCGGCGGCGGGGGCGGTGGGCAGAGGGCGCAGCGCCACGGCCGGAGCGGCGCCCTCGGTGAACACTGCCACGGCAAAGCGCCGCGACGCCGAGTGCGCCGGGATGCGTACTGCCTGCACGACGCTCCCGCCCGGGCCGGCGAGTCGCTCGAGCACCGGGCGCGCGGCGCCGGCGGTGGCCAGGCTGACGTCGGCTCCCGGCGAGACCACGCCGAGCATGAGCCACGTCGTGCGGGTGGTTGCCGCGATGTCGAGGTGGCGGACCAGTGCATCGGCGCGGCCGGGCACGCCGGTCACCCACTCCTGCACGGGCGTGCCGGCGACCTCGTACTCCAGCACCGCACCGTCGCGCGTCAGGCGCACGGCGTTGAAGCGGCCGAGTTCCGGGGCGATCGGGCCGCGGCCCACCTCTTCGGGCGACGGCGCGGGCGTTCGCGGGTCGTCGAGCACCGGCGTGTCGCCTGACTGCCATCCCGCGTAGATCCCGTTGGCGATAGCGACGGGGCCGTCCGGCTCAGGCAGGGCCTTCTGTCCGGCGGGCGTCTTGCGGTCGGACTGGTGGTACGACCCGGGCGCGAGGGCCGTCGCCGTTACGCCCTTGCCCCGCCACGCGGCTGCCACGCGCAGCAGGTCAGGATCGAACGCCACCCAGAAACTGTCCTGTGTACCGGGAGCCGCCGCGCCCCCCGCCCTCACCACGATGGTGCGTGGCGACAGATTGGTGGACGGCGCCGTCGCGCCGGCGCGCCGCGCATCGAGCACCGACGAGAACATGGGCGCGCCAGCCTCGAGCCAGGGGCCCCAATCGGAGCGTGGGGCAGGCCGGGGCGCCGGGGCCATGGGCTGCGCAGGGTGCGCTGACCCCTTGGCGCCGGGTGCGAGCGGCCATCGCGCCGTCACGTCCCGCGACAGCCGGGCCAACGCGTGCCGCGACGAGGACGGCCGCTCGCCTATCCCTGCCCACAGGGTCGCTCCGCCCAGCGAGGCCAGAGCCGCCGCCGCACACCACAGCCGCCAGCGGAGCGCACGAGGCGTCGTCAGCATCTCACCGCGAATGTTACTCCGGCCTTCGCACGGGCATGCCGGCCTTGCACGCGCGCGGCCGCGACCATCGAGCACGTCGCGATCAAGGGTGCCTACTCTCGCTGGCGCAGACGCCGCTGGCTCCGGGCGATCTGGTTCGTCTCCAGCGAGAGTAGGCGCCCTTGATCGCGACGTGCTCGATGGTCGCGGCCGCGCGCGTTTGCAACGCCGGCATGCCCGTGCGAAGGCCGGAGTAACATTCGCGGTGAGATGCTGACGACGCCTCGTGCGCTCCGCTGG
>JBKJQW010000112.1:0-46267 GCA_046593715.1 Luteitalea sp. | reverse complement strand
TCACACGCTCGCCTGGCCCCGGTGCGACCGGTGCCGCCGTGGGTGTGGCCGCCATCGTCGCGGGCTCGCTCGCGCCGCCCTGCTGCCACAGCGCGATCGCGTCGCGGCGCACCGATGCGCCCGCTCCTGCGAGTGCGGCAGACGTGGCGAGCGGCGTGGCGTGGTCAGATCCGCCAAGGGCGGCCGCGTCGAGCAGCACGACGCGCCCGTCGCTGGTGGCGGCGGCGACGATCTCGCGATCGCCCTGCCGGAAGACCGACGGTCCGGTCACAAAGTCGGTGTCAGGCCGCGTGAACCACCCGGTGACCGCCAGCGTCTTCGGGTCGAGCGCCACAATCGCGTTGGCCTTGCCGTCACCGGTCACGGTGCCCGCGCCCACCGCGACCAGCAGCGTGCCGCTCGATGTGACAGCCACAGGACCGACGACCGGGCCGCCGCTCGTCAGCCACGAGACGACGGGCTTGGCCTGGTCGTCGAGATCGATGGCCCACACGCCGTCGGTCGTGCCCCCGCAGGCGCCGGTCGTTGCCGCGTACAGGGTCGTGTCCACGGCTACCGGTGCCGTCCAGCGCGCGCCTCGTGGGAGGAATCGCGCCGGCCGCTGGAGATCCTTGCCCGAGGCGAGGCCGAGCACTCGGAGCCGTCCGTCTCTTGCGATCACATACACCACGCCCGACGGACGGGAGAGCGTGGAACGCATGTTCGACTCGTCGGGGCGGGGGGCCCCTGGGATGAAGCCCGCGGGCCGTCCGGCGGTCGTGGTCGGGGCAGCGGTCGATGTGGAGGGCGCTGGGGATCCGGTTGCCGCCGGCCCCCTGCCGGCCGGTCCTGTACTGGCCCCTGGACTGGCCGGCGGGTTGGCCGGTGGATTGGCTGCCTGGGCTGCCACCTGCGCCTGGCGTCTGACCGTGTCGACCGGAGCCCCTTCTCCGGGCAGTCGGAGCTGCGTGCGGTAGCCGACGCCTGGTGGTCCGGGCGGCCGCGCCAAGGGGTTGGCTGTGGCTGACGCGTCGAGCGGCACGACGCGCGTGGCTGCCGCCGTCGCAGCCCCTGCGCACGCCGGCAACCCCGCGGCGTCCTCGAGGTCGAGCGTCCGCTGCCACACGAGGAAGGCGATGTCGTTGTCGATGCCGTAGACGCGATCACCGGGCCCGGTCACCACCGACAGCGGCACAAACAGCGTCACGCCGCTGGCGGTCACGCCCTGTCGCAGGCCGCCGGACGCGCCGGCGTCTCGCCCGAGCGCCGCGGTCCACTGGCGCGCGAAGCCCGTGCCCGCCATCGCGTCGACCGAGATCTTGTCGTCAACGCGTATCCATGACGTGCGCTGGGCATCGGCATGGGGCGCGAACCAGCGCGTCCCGCCGCGTCCCACCTGTGCCAGGCCGACGTGACCTGCGACGAGGCAGCCGAGCGCCACGAACATCCAACGGAAAGCACGCATGGGGAAGTCGTCCTAGCGGGGAATGCCGAAGCAGTAGAGCGTGCCGTCGAAGGTCGCGACGTAGGCGCGGCCGTTGGCGACGGTGAGCCCGCTGAAGTGGTTCCACGAGGTGATCTGGTCGCCACTGGACCAGAGTTCCCTGCCCGAGTGTGCGTCGAGGGCGTACATCGCGGCGCGACGCGACCCGGCGATGCGACGGACCGGGCCGGAGCTCAGGCCGCCGCCGTACACCGGCCCGCCTTCCTCGTCCCAGCCCTTCTCGGGCATCACCTGCGAGGCGTCCTCGCCGGCGGCGTACGCGAACACGATGCCGTTGGCGATCACGACCTCTTCGGCCAGGTCCATGTCGCGCGAGATCCAGGCCGGCACGAGCCGCCAGCCTTCGGGACGCTGCCGCACCGTGAACGCAGCCACACCGCCGCCCTGCGGGCGCCCATGTTCGAGCGGTGCCTTGAAGGTGCGACTGACCGGACCCCAGAACGGCGCCAGCACCCACTGCGTGCCAGCGGCGTCCTTCCAGGCGCCGAGGGCGCCCCAGATGCCCTGGCCATCGAATGCCTGCTGGTCGTTGCAGATGAGCGGCGTCGTGTGCAGCGTGGTGCGGTGGTCCTCCCCGCCGAGCGCATCACGATCCAGCAGCCACAGTCGGCATTCCTTGCTCGTGCCCACCAGGAAGCGGCGTCCGCGATGATCGAACGCGACCGGCGTGGTGTTGACATCGAGGTCGCGCCGCCACAGCCAGTTGGCGTTGGGTGCGCCGAAGTAGTCTGCCACCTGCAGCTGCTTCATGGCGTCGAGTTTCACACCCACGATGCCGTTGCCGAGGCGGCGGGTCAGCGGGTCGAACATTGCGTCGCCCGTGCCGAGAAACACCCTGCCCTGTGCGTCCACTGCCGCGCCGCGCCGTCCCCACAGGCCGCCACCCGCGGGGATGAACGCGCTCACGACCTGTGAGGCCAGGTCGAACGAGTAGAAGGCGTTGGTGAGGCCGCCGCAGCCTTGCGCGGTGGCCGTGTAGATCACACCCTGCTGCAGGTTCAGTGCGTACGGCTTGCCCCCGCCGGGGATGAACAGCGCCGGGGCCGCGGTGTCCTTGCCGTCGGCCAGGTTGACCTGGCGCAGCCGCCCGTCCCACGACACGGCGTAGATGGTGTAGGTACCCGGCGCCGTCTGCGCCATGGTCGGCACTGCCGTCAGGCCGCCGGGACAGAGCGTGTCGTCGTTGCGACCCTCGCTCGTGAGCGTGCTGTCGAAGCGCCGGTGCCAGATCTGGCGTCCCGTGGCGACGTCGATGCCCCACAAGTCGTCGGACACGCCCGCCACGACCGCCAGTTCACGCACGCCCTCCGCCGTGTCGACGCGCTCGGCCACCAGCGGCGCGAACAGCTTGTGCATCGACCGCGCCCTGGTGTCCAGCTTCAGCGTCCACTGCAGCGTCGTCGTGCCGACGTTGGCAGGCGTGAAGACCCGCTCATCGCGCACCCAGCCCGTTCTCGCCGAGTCGACCCCCTCGGTCAGGAAGTCGGAGGCCAGGCCCGTCATTCCCGCGGCGACCAGCATCGCCATCGTCAGCTTCGCAGCCCGCATGTCCCCTCGTCTCTCTCCGATTGGTAGCGTCGGCATCTTAAGCGAGGTGCGGCCAATCCGCAGCGCGGCGACGCCTGGCCGACGTCGGTCCGGGGTGCGGCAGCGGTCCCGGCCTCGCCCGGAGGTAGAATCGCCGTGTCGCGCAGGGCAGACGGTCGACCGATCGCGACGGAGGTGTGTGTGAGATCAGTGCGGTGGCTCATGACGGGCGTCCTGGTGGCGCTGTGGCTTGCATCAGCGGTCGTCACGTCGGCGCGCCCGCCCCAGACGCCCGCCCCGGCCCCGGCCCAGGCCCTGGCGCCGATGCTGGTGCCCTCGGGCGAAGGCCTGCCGGACGGACCTGGCAAGGACGTCACGGTGCGCTCGTGCGGCACGTGCCATGAGGCGCGGCGCGCCGCCTCCGCGCGCTTGACACGCGCCGGCTGGGCAGCGGTGATCGACGGCATGATCGGGCGCGGCGCCCGCATTGCCGACGACGAGGTGCCGGTGGTGCTGGAGTACCTCGCGACGCACTTTCTCGGCGAGGCCTCGCAGCCGCTGAACATCAACACGGCACCGCAGATCGACTTCGAGTCCGCCGGTGGACTGCTGCGCCGGGAGGCGGCCGCTGTCGTGCGCTACCGCGAGCGTCACGGACGTTTCACATCGATCGACGAGTTGAAGAAGGTGCCCGGACTCGACTTTCGCAAGGTCGAGCGTCGCCGCGGCGCCTTCGTCGTGGTCCTGTAGCCCTACCGTCCCCTCAGGACCCCGATGGCGCGGTCGGCGGCGAGCACGCCCCGATACTGCGCTTCCTCGAACAGCGGCAGGCCGCTCAGGTCGGAGTGGGCGTAGTACAGATGGTCGTGACCGTCCTGCAGCGCGCGCCATTTCGGATTGGCGAGCAGGCCCGGCGTGGGCCGCACCATGGCATGCCCGAAGCGCATGATGTCCACCCGCGACACACACTCGCGGATGTCGGGATGCGCCCGCGACAGGTCGGCCAGGATGCGGTCGCGCAGCGCGGGGTAGTCCTGCGCGAGCAACCACCGCCGTGCGTCAGCGGCTGGCAGGTGAGACAGCGCCCAGTAATACGTCCACACCGTGCGCGGCACATGGCGCCGCAACTGCTGGTGTGTCGCCACGACGTAGCCAAGCGCCGGTGAGTCGAAGATGACGTTGTCCCAGGCGACGGGGAAACCGGACTCGCGCGGCCATCGGTCGAGCGAGAGGTTGGCCGTCACCCACGGCGACGACGTCACCGCCGGGGTCGGCGAGCCGGGGACGAGACGCGTGGCGACATGCAGCGGCGCGGCCATGATCACGACGTCGGCCGTCCACGCGACCTGCGGTGTGAGCACCCGCCATCGACGGCCCAGTCTCTCGACCCGGTAGGTCATCCGGGCGGTCTCGACCCGTGCGCCAAGTCGCTGCAGCAGGCGCCGCACGATCCAGCCGTTGCCCTCCGGCCACGTCAGGGGACCCGTGTCGTCCGCCTCGCGCGCCGCGAAGTACAGGATGCCGGCCCACGCCGACACGTCCCGCGCCATCCCGCCGTAGTCGTCGCGACACGCGTAGTCCACCATCCATCGCAGCCACGGCGAGTCGAGCTTCTCGCGATCGAGCCACGCGGCCATCGAGAGCGCGTCCTCGGGTGGCGGCCGCGTCGGGTCTGTCCCCGCGGCCATCGGAATCGTGAAGCGCCCCGATGCGCGCAACCCGTCCACGCGCGCAGCAAACGTCGCGAACTGATCGCGGTCGCGACGCGTGGGTCCGACGGCCGGCTCGAGGCCCTCCTGCCAGCGACCGTGGATGAAAAGCCGCTCGGCGGGGGCGTGGACGAGGTGCCGCTCGTCCCAGACGCGACCGTCGAACACACCAAGGTCGGTGAAGATCTCGCGAACCAGGCCAGCGGCCTTGCCGGGAATCGGCACGTAGTGGGCGCCCCACGGATACGCGGAGACCTCGTCTTCGCCCCACCGCGAGTTGCCGCCAGCCTCTCGCTCCATCTCGAGGATCACGAAGTCGTCCAGCCCGCGCTTGGCCAGCCGCCAGCCCGCACACAGTCCGGCCATGCCGCCGCCGACGATCACGATCGAGGTCCGGCGTTCCTCACGAGGCCCCGGGAAAGCGGCGCCGTCCCGGAGTTGGTGCCCGGCCACGTGCGACTCGTTCACCAGGCCGCCTGCGATCGGCCTCCCTGCTTTCTGCGTCAGCCCAACCAGCGCCGCAGACAGGAACCCGCGCCGCGACACGACAGGGGCCGCGGTGGTCGCGTGCGCCACCCGCGCCCCGGTCTCCGGTGGCTGGTGCCCGGGTGCCGGGCCTCTACTTGTTGATGGCATTCCACTCGTGCTCGTAGTAACGCACGAGCGCCTGGGTGTGGAGGCGGTTGGGTTCCACCGGGACGCGCGCCATGTCGGTCGGGAAGTCGAACAAGGCGGGCAGCGACCGTGCGGTCAGGAACCTGAGATCCGCGGGCAGCGTCGTCGGCACGCGCGGGGCGCTCCGGCCCGCCAGGACGAAGCCCCATTCACCAAACGACGGCACGTACACGTGGTAGGGCGCCACCTTCAGTCCGGCCTGCTCGATGGTCGCGACGATGCACCAATAGGCCTGGCGGGCAAAGAGCGGCGACGTCGCCTGGACGACAAACGTCGCGTCCGGTGCCAGTCGCGCCGTCAGCAGGCGGTAAAAGGTCGTGGTGTACAGCTTGCCGAGAGAGAAATTCGACGGGTCCGGGAAGTCGACCACGGCGAAGTCGAAGCGCTCATGTCCCTGGTCGAGCCACGTGAAGGCGTCGGCGTTGACCACCGTCACACGCGGGTCGAGCAGCGCATCCTGATTGAGGCGCCGGAGCTCGCGGTGCGAGGAGAACAGCCGGGTCATCTCCGGATCCAGATCGACCAGCGTGACTGCCTGCACGTTGGCGTGGCGCAGGACTTCCCGCAGGGCGAGCCCGTCGCCGCCGCCGAGGATCAGCACCCGCGCGGCCGACGGCAATGCCGCCAGGCCGGGATGGACGAGTGCTTCGTGGTAGCGGTACTCGTCGCGTGAGCTGAACTGCAGGTTGGCGTTCAGGAACAGCCGGAGGTCGTCCTTCCAGGCAGTCAGGACGATCCGCTGGTACGGGGTGGTTCGCGACAGCACCACGTCGTCGGCGTACAGGTTCGCCTCGGCGAGGTCGAGGATAGCGTCGGCTTTCCACAGCCCCACGCCGAGCAACGCGAGTGCGGCCGCGCACAGCGCCTGCAGCCCGCGCCGGGTCGATGCGGTCAGCGCGCTGCGCAACACGAAGGTCGTCCACAGCGCGACGGCGACGTTGATGGCGCCAAACAGCATCGGGCTACGAACGAGCCCGAGTTTGGGCACCAGGACGATGGGAAAGAGCAGCGAGGCACCGAGGGCGCCGAGGTAGTCCACCGTGAGGACGTTGGCGACCACGTCCTTGAACTGGAAACGGTCACGGAGCAGCCGCATCAGCAGCGGAATCTCCAGGCCGACCAGGGTGCCGACGACGAGCACCAGGGCGTAGAGCAGCAGGCGGAAGGCGCTGGTGTAGGCAAAGGCGACAAAGAGCAGCGACGACGAGAAGCCGCCGATCACGCCGACGATGATCTCCACCAGGATGAATTTGGCGACGAGTCCCCTGGTCACGTAACGCGACAGCCACGAGCCGATGCCCATGGCAAACAGGTAGGTGCCGATGACGGTGGAGAACTGCGTGACGCTGTCGCCGAGCAGGTAGCTGGCCAGCGCCCCGGCGACGAGCTCGTAGATGAGCCCGCACGCCGCGATCAGCAGGACCGATACGAGCAGGGCAGCGGTCATCGTGTGCGTCGTGGCGGGAAAGGGGCGGCATCACGGCCACGAGGGTGCATCAGTGGATGGCAGCGGCGATGATCAACGACATGCCGAGCGCGAACGAGCCGATCAGCACCGCGAGCGCGGTGTTGTGGTCGTCGATGATCTCCTTCCACAACCGGTACGGCGTCAACCGGTCCACCGCGACGAAGGTGACAAAGAGCACGATGATGCCGAGGCCGGCGAAGACGATCGCGGCGATGAGATTGTCGAGCAGCGTGACTGGCATCGGTCATTTCCCTCCAAAAGAGCGGGGCGCGCCGTTGTACAGGGCACGGTACGCGCCAGGGTTGTCGCGAATCGAACGCGGGACGTTTCGCACGACGGCTGGACGGGTCGCGAGCCAGCCGCGCACGTCGGCCAGGGTCGCACTGCCCGTCACCAGCAGACCGAAGGCGAGGTACAGGATCGATCTCACCGGTGCCGGCTCCTATTCGTCATCGTCATCGTCATCATCTGCGGCGTCCGATGCGCTGTAGTCGCCTTCCTGGTTTCGGCGGCCCTCGAAGGCGCTGTACCGCAGCAGGGTGACGACCGGCGGAATCCCCAGCAGCAGCAGGGCCAGCAGGTATGGCAGCAGCGACGGCACGTCGCGGCGTACGCGGAGGGCGAAGGGCACAGCGGGGCCGTTGACCGGTCCCTCCGGCTCCACGCGCAGGTAGTACTGACCGGCGGGCACCAATCGCAGGAGAGTCGAGCTCGACGTGCTGCCTTCGGTCCAGGACTCGCCGCTTTCCACGCCCTGATAGAAGCTGATCTCGTCGGTGACGTTGAACGCGTTCCCGGTGTCGAGGTTCACGAGCGCCAGGTCGAAGCCGATCCAGGAGTTGCGCACGGTGGCCGCCAAGCCGATCTCCACCGTGCCCTCGTCACGCAGCGTGAACGGCGCGGTCACGAACGACGAGTCGGTGACCCCCGGATGGAAGGTGTAGCCGTTGCCGAAGACGGCTTCGCGGTCGGCGGTGAGGAAGCGGCCAAGGACCATCACCATCAGGATGGCGGCGAGCGCGGCAAAGATCAGCGCCATCTTCCCGAGCTGGCCGTCGCGAGGATTCGGCTGATTGGCGAAGACGCCCAGCGGTTCTGGCGGAGTGGCCGGCAGCGCAAACGCCTCCCAGATCGTCTCTGGTGGCGTGTAGCGGCCGAGCGACCACGTCCGCTCATTGTCGGTGCCCTCGCTCGAGAGCATCAATGGCGGCGCGATGAAGTCGTCGGTGGCCACCGTTTCGCCGACGCGGACCTGCCACGGGAACTCGCCCAGCACGAAATCGGTGCGGGCCGTCGCGTGCTGGAAGGCCTGGAACACGTCGGACCCCAGCCTCCACTCGGCCCGTGTGCCGCTTGACTGCAGCGATGGCCGTTCGCGGACGACGGTCACGTCATTCCAGTGTCCGTTGTAGTAGGTGAGGTAGCGGAAGCCGTGGTACGGATTGAACAGCACGTACTCGTCCCAGGCGTACCGCTCGCGTTCCACGCCGATGGACCGCTGCTGGAAGCCGATGACGTCGTACGGCTCCCCGTGCCACGTTCCGCGGGTGCCGAGCGGAATCAGGGGCGTAATCGACTCACGGGCGGCGGCCGCCTGCAGGATGGTCACGTTCCGGTCGTGGGCGTCGATGACGGCGCCGCAGCTCGTGCAGGCCACGGCGCGGGTGTGCGCCAGCGCGCGCAGCTCGACGGCCGCGCCGCAGTTGCCGCAGTTGAATCCCTGCATCGCGCGCGAGCCGTCCGCGGCCTCGAACGTGCGGACGTTGCGCAGGTGCAGCTCGTCGAACGACACGAAACGTCCGATGAACAGGCTCGGGTCGTCATCGCTGTAGTCGATGGTGCCAAACGTCGCGTCGTGACCGCGGAGGTCGGCAAAGAGCACCTGTGCCTTGCCCCAGTACTCGAACGGCAGTTCGCCCTCGACTCCCTTGTAGCGCGCGGTGGTGAGACTGGTCACCGCCAGCGCGCGTCCGTCCCAGGCGTAGTCGAAGCCGAGCGTCACCGTGCCCGCAGCCGGCAGCGGCCGTGGCGGCTCCACCCGGCTCGACACGGCGTATTCCAGCTGGGCGTCCGACAGCCATCCGCTGGTGCCGTCGCCGTACACCAGGTGCCACTCGTTCCAGCCGCCGTCGGCGTACTCGTAGACGATGCGGCCGACAACCGAGAAGACCCGGCCATCGAGCGTGCCCTCGGTGCCGATCTGAATGGGTGAGCTGTCTGGTGGGAGATCAGCCACCTCGCCGATCGTCTCGAGGTCCACGTCGTGCCGGACGATGACCGAGCGGCACGCCTCGCACGTGGTCTGCACGGCACTGGACCAGCGGAAACGGACGGGCGCGCTGCAATTCGGGCAGCGGCCGGCCGGCCCCCTCACGCGTCGCCGGCGCGAGCCGGCCAGGAATCGAGCGCCGACAACCGCGACCCGGGCAACGCGTGTCCGTAGTGGCGCTCCACCCGTCGGACGCGTGTCTCGGTCGCGCCGAGCAATTCGGCCATCAGCGTCGCGGCATCGAAGTCGGCTCGAGCGCGGCAGCAGAACACGTTCACGCAAATCGATCCGAACTCGGGGAACGTGTGACACGACAGGTGGGACTCGGCCAGGATCACGAATCCGGTGAGACCACCCGGGCCGGGGAACGCATGCCACACCGGCGGTGCCACGGGCGTCAGGCCGAGATCGTCGATCACGCGATCGAACAGCGCCTTCAGCAGCCCGACGTCGCGCAGGGTCTCGGCCTGGCAGCCGCGGGCGTCGATGATCCACTCGGTGCCGCGCATCGACGCCGCGGCGTCTGCAGCCGCGTCAGGGGCCACATGTGTGACGACGTCGTGTTCCGGGGGCGGTACGGCCATGCGCGTGACGGCCGGAATTATATGGCAGCGACGCGGGGCCGGTGCCGGGCTATGCTCTCGGCATCCGGCAGGTCGCGTGCGGCGCCCCTCGGCGTCGTGGCGCCAGACGCCGCGTTGGTGGAGCGTGCATGACCCAGTCCAGGCTCAAGGTCACCTTGTCGGCATTCATGTTCCTCCAGTACTTCATCTGGGGCTGCTGGTACGCGAGCATGGGCACGTACCTGGCCAACACGCTCGGGTTCGACGGCGCGCAGATCGGCCTGGCGTACGGCGCGTTTGCCATCGGCGCGATCATCTCGCCGTTCTTCGTCGGCTTGATTGCTGACCGCTACTTCGCGTCCGAGTCGCTGCTCGCCGTCTTTGGCATCCTGGGCGGGCTGGTGCTGTGCCTGCTGCCGCAGATGACGACGTTTGCCACGTTCTACCCGGTGCTCATCCTCTACTGCGCACTGTTTGTGCCCACCCTGGCGCTTGGCAACTCGCTCTCGATGCACCACCTCGCCGATCCTGGTCGCGATTTCCCGCGCGTCAAGGTGCTGTCGGCGGTCGGATGGTTCGCGGCCGGTATGGTGCTGAGCGCGCTTGCCGCCGAGCAGCGGGCCCTGCAGTTCTACCTGGCCGGCGTCTCGTCAATCGCCTTCGGGCTGTTCTCGCTGGCCCTGCCACACACGCCGCCCCGCAAGACCGGCGCCGACGTCACGCTCGGGGAGGTGCTCGGGCTCGATGCGCTGGCGCTGATGAAGAAGCCGTCGTTTGCGATCTTCATCGCCTGCATGTTCCTGATCTGCATCCCGCTCTATTTCTACTTCGTGATGATGAGCATCTATCTCACCGAACTGGGCTGGGAACAGATTGCCGCCAAGATGACCCTGGCCCAGGTGTCCGACGTCGTCTTCCTGTTCCTGCTGCCTGTCTTCCTGAAGACATTCGGCTACAAGACCACGATCGTCATCGGCATCGTGGCCTGGATCGCACGTTACTTCGCTCTGGCCGGCAGCGTTGCGGCCACCAGCCTGCAGGTGCCGCTGATCTTTGCGGCCATCGGGGTCCACGGCGTGTGCTACGACTTCCTGTTCATTGCCGGGCAGCTGTACGTGGACGCGGAAGCCAACGAGCGGATCCGCGGCGCCGCGCAGGGCTTCATCGCCTTCATCCTGTGGGGCGCCGGCGCGTTCGTGGGCACGCTGCTGGCGGGACGAGTACTCGCGGCGCACCAACTGGCGTCTGCGCCGGGCATGCCGGTGCGCTACGACTGGCAGGCTATCTGGAGTTTGCCGGCCTGGGGCGCCGTGGCGGTACTCGCGCTCTTCGTGCTGTTTTTCCGAAATCCGCGCGCCGCTCAGGTACCCGACGGCGCCGCAATCGCGTCGAGCGTGACGACGGCGTTGTAGTCGGGCTCCATCGACGCATGGTCGATGGCCGAGGCTGACAGCAGCATGTTGCCCTCGGGCCAGTGCACCTCGAGGTTGCCCGGGGTGATCGGCGCCGCCCGCAGTCGGCCTTGATACGACCCGCCGGCCGCGTGCAGTGTCGCGGCCGCGCCGTCGGCCAGTCCGAGCCGCGCCAGGTCGTGACCGCTGATCAGGATGTCGTCGCGCCGCGCGCCGTTGAGCGGATCGACCTCGCGCTGGATCATCGAGTTGAACTGCTTGCCGCGCCGCGTCGACACGCGGAACAGGCGCGTCCGGTCGGCCACCTCGTCCCACTGGACGACTGCGGCATGCGCGGGGCGAGTCGTGTCGAGCGGGACGAAGTGGGCCTTGCGGTCCGGCGTGGCGAAGTGCCCGTCGGCGTAGAGCGTCGGCCCTCCCCACTGGAACTGATCGCCCTTGCGGGCCAGGCCCTCGATGCCGGCGTAGAGCGGGATGGCCTGGGCGATCTCGGCGCGGATGGCCGCCGCACTCGCAAAGCGGGCCTGGTGAGCCCGGTCGGGGAACGCCCGCGCCATCGCCTCGCCGAAGACCTGCCATTCGGGGCGGGCCGAGCCGATCCGGCGCCCGGCGATCTCGGGCGAGTAGATGACGCGTCGCTCGGTGGACGTCTCGGTGCCCCCGCCTGGCGACTCGTAGCGGGTCGTGGCCGGCAGGATCAGCACGTCGCCGTCGCTCTCGGCCAGCATCGCCGACGACAGCACGATGTCCTGGTGCACGCGCAGACGCGGCCGGCGCAGGGCACGACGGCTGCGGGCCTGATCCGGCAGGGTCTCCAGGAAGTTGCCGCCGACGATCCAGAACAGATCGACGTCGCCGGCCGCGGCGTGGTCGATCATCTCGGAGGTTGTCCAGCCGGGCGTGGTCGGTACCTCGAAGCCCCAGACCTGCGACCAACGCGCCGCGGTCGCCGCCTCGACGTTCGGCACGCACCCCATCTCTGCGCCGCCCTGCACGCCAGAGTGGCCGCGGATCGGCACCAGTCCCCGGTTGGGGCGACCGGGCAGGGCCCGCGCCAGTCCGACGTTGATCAGCGCGGCCACCGTCTGCACACCATGGGCATGCTGGGTCAGGCCCATCGACCACACCAGGACGGCGTTGGGGCGATCCATCAGCAGCCGTGCAAACGCCTCGATGCGCGCGCGGGGGGCGCCACTCTCGTGTTCGAGCGCCGCCCAATCAGTGGCCAGGGCCTTGGCCTTCGCCTCGGCAAACCCCGTCGTGGATTCGCGGACGAACGCCTCATCGACGCCGCCAGCCTCGATCAACGCCCGCAGCACGCCGACCAGGAACGCCAGGTCGCCGCCGGTATGGACGTCGAACCAGTGGTCGGCGATGGCGGTGCCGAACAGGGCACTGGAGGCGATCGACGGCACCCAGTACCGTTCCAGGCCGGGCTCACGATAGGTGTTGACGACGGCGACCTGGGCGCCACGCTGCTTGGCGTAGTGCAGGTACTTTGTCGCCACCGGCTGGTTGTTGGCGACATTCGAGCCGAAGAACACGATCAGGTCGGCGCCGAGCCAGTCGGTGTAGCTGCACGTGGACGCGCCGTGGCCGAGCGTCTGCTTCATGGCGATGGTGGACGCGGCGTGACACAGGCGTGCGGCGTTGTCGACGTGATTGGTACCGAGCAGGCGGGCTGCCTTCTGTGCGGCGTAGTACACCTCGTTGGTGATGCCACGCGAGGTCATGAAGATGGCGGCTCTGGCCGGATCCACGGCCCGCAGCTCGTCTGCGAGACGGTCGAGTGCGGTGTCCCAACTCACCACGTCGAAGCCACGTGCTCCCGCTCTACGAAGCATCGGCTCTGGCAGCCGCCCCAGCGCCCGCAGTCCTGCCGACGTGGTGGCCGCGAGGGGCGCCACGTCCTGCAGCGCTGCCGGGTCGAGCGCTGCCGCGGTGTTCAGGCGCATCAGCTCCAGTCGCACCATGCAGAGATGGGTGCCCTCCAGCGTCCAGTCCTTGAGCCCGGACGTCCCGAGCGCGCACCCGTCGCACACGCCGTCGCGCAGGATCCGCCAGGCAAACGGCAGCTGATCCCGATTCTCCCAGACGATCCGGAACATGTCGCGGAAGTGGCGGGGCTTCTGCTTGTGGAGGCCGAAGATGGGCATGCGCACTATGCGACCCGCTGCCCGTGCGAGTAGATGTTGAAGCCATCGCCCCGTGCAAAGCCGACCAGCGTGAGGCCGTGGCGCGTGGCCAGGTCGATGGCCATCGTGGAAGGTGCCGACACCGCGACGAGCATGGGAATGCCAGCCACGAGCGCCTTCTGGACCAGTTCGTAGGAGGCCCGACCGCTGACGCAGAGCGCGCACTCGGCCAGGGGCAGGGCGCCGCGCATCAGCATGCGACCCACGATCTTGTCCACCGCATTGTGGCGCCCCACGTCCTCGGCGATCTCGAGCAGCGTGCCGTCCCGGCCGAACAGGCCCGCCGCATGCAGGCCGCCGGTGCGGGCAAACACGTCCTGACGCGCCCGCAGGCGGTCGGGCAGCGCCGTGACGTCCTGACTCGGCATCGTCCAGTTGGCCGTGCACGGCGCCGCGGTCACCTCGAGTGCATCGGCGGTCTGACGTCCGCAGATGCCGCACGCCGAGGTCGCCGCCACGTGGCGGCGGGCCGTGAGTCGCGCGTCGAGCCGCTGCAGCGCCTCGCCGCGCACGGTGATGTCAATCGCAGAGTGATCGTCGGCCTGCGCCATCGAGGCGATCTCGCCCGGTGCACTGACCACGCCCTCGGCCATCAGGAAGCCGGCCGCGAGATCGCGATCGGCCCCAGGAGTCCGCATGGTCAGCACGAACGACTGGCCGTGCAGGCGAATCTCGAGAGGGGCTTCGGTGGCGGCCCGATCGGCCACCGTCGATCGCTGGCCGTCGCGGACACGGTGCACCTCGATGGGCTGCCAGGACCCAGGGGCCTCGGTCATTGCCGACATCTTATCGCCCTGGCCTGGCTCGCGGGCATCAGCCGCCGCGAAGGGTGACGGGCACCCGGGCTGCAGCACGGGGTTCAGGGCTCGAGTCGCAGCGGTTCCCGGTGTGTCGCCGCGAACGCCGCCGCCGCCGCCCACGCCGCGAAGACCACGGCGCCGGCGGCAATCACCGGTCGGCTGTGGGCCATCGTCACCGCGTCGGAGAGGTCGGCGGCCGCGCGCAACGCGAACGCCGTCGTGTCCCCTCGCGTCACCAGAAGGGTCCCCGAGACGAGATCGCGGTATCCGAGGCGCCTGGCGTGCTCGGCAGACACGGCCATTTTCGCCGCGAGCGACTTCGGGTCGAGCAGGGCCCAGCCTGCAAAAAAGAGCGTCACTCCGCCGATGGCGAGCGCCGAGGTGTTGACGAAGGTGCGGTTGTCCATCCCCTAGAAGACCACCGCGCACCTGCCGGGGTTCCCGGATGAGCGAACCGCCCATCCGCCTTACAACTTCACTGGTTGGCCGGTCTTCACCGAGGCATAGATCGCCTCGATCACGCGCATGTCGTTCCGGCCGTCCTCGCCATCGGTGATTGGCCGCGTGCCCTTGGCGGCCGATTCGGCGAGGTGGTCCATCAGCGCCGCGAAGTGATCGGGCTCGCGCAGGTTGCGGTGTTCGATGGTGTTGCCGCGGAAGACCCGCATGCCGAGGGCCCGGCGGTTGTAGGCCGGCTCCATCTCGAAGGACCCGTTCTCGGCGTGGACCCGGAATCGGTTCAGGTTGGTGCCGTAGCTCGACACGCAGTTGGCCAGCACGCCGCTTGGAAAGCGCATCTGGAAGTTGATGGTCTCCTCGACTTCGACGAAGCGTGGATCGTTCGGCGTGCTGTACTCCATGCCGAACACCTCTGTGGGTTCCTCACCGGAAAGATAGCGCGCCGCGTTGACCGCGTAGATGCCGATGTCCATCATCGACCCGCCGCCGCCCATCGCCTTCTTCAGTCGCCACTGGTCCGGATTGCGCGTGTTGAAGCCGGCCTCGCAGAGGATCACCTTTGGCTTGCCCAGCTCCTTGTCGCGGACCATCTTGATCATCGCCTGCGTGTAGGGCTCGAAGCGCAGGCGGTAGGCCACGGCCAAGTGCTTGTTGGCGGTCTTGGCGGCGGCGATCATCTCGTCGCACTCCTTGACCGTGTTGGCCATCGGCTTCTCGACCAGCACGTGCTTGCCGGCCTTGTGCGCCCGGATGGTGTACTCGGCGTGCATGTTGTTGGGCAGCACGATGTACACGGCATCGATGTCCGGGTTGTCGGCGATGCGGTCGTAGGTGTCGTACGAGTACAGCCCCTTGTCGGGCACGCCGTACTGCGCGGCGAGGGCGCGGGCCTTGTCCACGCTGCCACTGACCAGGCCGGTCAGCCGTGACGACTTGGCATGCGCGAAGGCCGGCAGGATGTCACTGATCGAGAGCCCGCCCAGGCCGACGACGGCGTAGCCAAACGGCTTGGCCGGCACCGCCGGAGTGGCAGGCTGGCCGGCGCTCGCGGCCACGGCGCCGCCCCCCGCCGCAAAGGGCGCGGCCGCCGCCACTGTGGCACCGGTGGCACGCAGGAACTGTCGACGGGTCTGAGTGGGGTCGGACATGCGGGCCATTGTGCCTTGTCCACGCCCCGTTGCCCAGCCCGCAGTCACGGTATCGTGGCCACATGCCGACGCGCGTGCTCCTGCTGGCTCTGCTGGGTGTGCTGTCTGTCGCCCTCGCCCGCCAACCCGCGTCGCCGACCGCCGCCTCGCCTTCCTGCGCCGCGGTGACCCAGGCCACGGCCGACGACTGCCTGCGCCTCAATCATCTGCAGGTGCTCGGCACCCACAACAGCTACCACGTGGCCCCAGCCCCCCCGATATTGGCGTGGCTCGGCGACCGCGCGTCCGCGTACGACTACACGCACAGGCCCCTGTCGGAACAACTGGGGCGTCTCGGGATCCGGCAAGTCGAGATCGACGTCTACGCCGATCCCGCGGGCGGGCGCTACAGCACGCCGGCAGCGCTTCGCCTCGTTGCCGGGCTGGACGGCGACACGCCGTCAGCGGCGGTGATGCGGGCGCCAGGCTTCAAGGTCCTGCACGTGCCCGACGTCGACTTCCACGTCACCTGCCCAACGCTGGTGACCTGTCTCACCGAGATCCGGGACTGGTCGCGCGCCCACCCACGGCATGTGCCGATCATGGTCATGCTGGAACTGAAAGACCAGCCGCGTGAGGACCCGCGTAGGCTCGGGCTGGTGCAGCCGCTGCCGATCGACCGTCCAGCGCTCGATGCCCTCGACGCCGAGATCCGCTCAGTGTTCGATGAGGGGCATCTGCTGACCCCTGATGATGTCAGGGGTGGGCGGGCCACGTTGCGCCACGCGATCCAGCAGGACGGCTGGCCACAACTGGGCGCGACGCGGGGCAGGGTGCTCTTCGCGATGGACAACACCGATGCCCACCGCGACGCCTACCTCGAGGGCCACCCGTCGCTCGAGCGACGCGTGCTGTTTGTCAGTGCCGAGCCGGGGTCGCCAGCCGCAGCCTTCCTGAAGTTGAACGACGCACTCGGCGACGCCGGCGCCGCCGTCCGCTCCCGGGTGGCCGAGGCCTACATCGTCCGGACCCGCGCCGACGAGCCAGGCAAGGAGGCGTATACGGGCGACACGACCCGACGTGATGCCGCCTTTGCCACCGGCGCGCACTATGTCAGCACCGACTATCCCGAACCGAGTCGGTTTGCCGGCAGCTACGTGGCGCGACTGCCGGGTGTGGCACGGCTGCCGGCCCGCTGCAACCCGGTCACCGCGCCGCCAGGCTGCGTCGATGCCTGGCTGGAGCCGAAGTGATCACGACATGAAGAGCAGCGCCACGACCGTGTAGCGCGCCGCCTTGCCGATGGTCGTCCACACCAGGAACCGCAGGACGGGCATCCGGGCGGCGCCAGCCAGGGCCACCAGGAGGTCGCCCACCAGAGGGACCCACGACAACAGCAGGATCGGCGGGCCATAGCGGGCCAGCCAGCCGGCGGCCCGCGCCACCCGTGGCGACGGAGCGGGCGCGCGGGTGATCGCGACCCGCGCCAGCGCGTAGGTCGTGGCCGACCCCAGCACGTTGCCGAGCGTGGCCACCAGCACCGGCACGTGCCACTGGCCGTGACGCGCCACCTCCACGGCCAGTGGCAGCTCCGAGGACAGCGGCAGGATGGTGGCTGCCGCGAACGCCCAGGCAAACAACAGCAACAGGGTCACGGCTCAGGCATCCGGCGTCTCGTTCCTGGTCCAGTACCAGTAGAACGGAACGCCGAGCGCGACCAGACCAATGCCGGCCAGGGACTGTCGCGGGCTGGTCTGCAAGGTGTTGATGACCAGCCAGGCGGCGGTGAGCAGAAACAGCATCGGCACGACCGGATAGCCCCAGGTCGTGTACGGCCGGTCGACGTCGGGGAGTCGCCGTCGGAACACGAAGACCGAGGCGGTGGCCAGGCCCATGAAGATCAGCACCGCGAAAATGACGTAGTCGGTCAGCGTGTCGAACGACGCCGACAGCACCAGCACCGAGGCCCAGGCAGCCTGCGCCAGCAACGCCCGCACCGGCACCCGCGTGCGCGGGCTGAGTTGCGCGAGGCTGCGGAAGAACAGACCGTCGCTGGCCATCGCGTACGGGATGCGGGCGCCCACCAGCGCGACGATTTGCAATGCCGTCATCACCGACACGGCCAGCAGCGCCGACATCAGCCCGGTCGCGGCCGGCCCCAGAAACTGCGTGGCGACCACCGTCGCCACCGCTGAGGAGGCTCCGACACTCGCGATGGCCACCGGCGGGAGCACGTAGAAGTAACCGGCATTGACCGTCACATACAGCGCGCCAACCGTGAGGATGCCGCCGATGATGGCAATGGGCAACGCCCGTCCCGGGTCCTTGACCTCCCCAGCGACGTAGGTGACCTCGTTCCAGCCGTTGTAGCCCCAGAGGGCGGCCATCATCGCCGCGCCGATGCCTGCCATGCCACCGCGCGCCGCGGCGTCCACGCCCTCGCAGGTGCCGCCCGCGCCGCTCAGCCCGTAGTGCGCCCACGACCCGTCGGCCAGCAGGAATGCGCCGATCCCGACGCAGCTGACCAGCACCAGCTTCAAGGCCGTCAGGAGCGAGGCGACACGCCCCCCTGTCGAGATGTCGGCGCAGTTGACCAGGGTGACGGCCCACACCGCTGCTACCGCCACCAGAGCGATGCCGTTCACCACGCCTACGCCTGGCACGGCGATGGTGACGGCATCCAGGGCGCCACCCGCCAGCGCGTTGAGGAAGATGGCCAACCCCGTCGCCAACGCCGCGAGGGCCCCGGCCGTCGCCACGAAGAACCGGGTCCAGCCGTACAGGAAGCCCCACAGCCGGCCATACGCCTGGCGGATGAAGACGTACTCGCCCCCAGCTCGCGGGAAGATCGTCGCCAGCTCGGCATAGGTGAGCGCGCCGAGCAGGCTCATCACGCCGGCGACCACCCAGACACCAATCACCATGCCCGGCGTGTCCACGTTGCAGGTCATGACGCGGGCCTTGAGGAAGACGCCGGTGCCGATGACGTTGCCCACCACCATCGAATAGGCGGCAAACAAGCCGAGGCCGCGGACAAGTGAGACGGGTGCGGCCGGAGTCGGGACGAGCGTGGTCACGGTGCGACGCAGTGTATCCTCGGCCTCGCGTGGCGCGGGGCCGCGAGGGAGATGACGACATGCCGAAGGTGACACGACTGGCGAGGACGGCGGCGTTGGTGTGTGCGACGACAGGCCTGCTGGCGGTCGAGAGGCCCCTGCATGCCCAGGGTGGCAATCGGAGCGCCGTGGCATCCGCGCTGTTCACCGGCCTGGACGGCAACAAGGACGGCACGCTCACGCGGGAAGAATCACTGGCCAGCAGCGGTCAGTGGTTTTTGACGTGGAAGCCAGCCGACGCTGCGGGCCTGTCCGCTGAAACGGTGATCTTCGGCCTGTCGCGCCTGCTGCCGTCGAGCGGACCGCAGTGCGGTGGCCGCAGCGCCAACCCGCGCAGCCCGTGCCCCGGCGACGTCGCCGCGATGGTCGCCGCGCTCCCGTCCGCGGCCCCGGCAAGACCGCGGGCACCACGCAAGGTGCTGGTGATTGCCCGGGCTGCCGGGTTCGTGCATTCGTCCATCCCGATTGCCGCGCGCACGGTCGAGGAGCTCGGCACCAAGACGGGGGCCTGGGCGACCACCATCACCTATGACGCGGCTGATGTCACCGAGCAGAACCTTGCCGGGTACGACGCCATCTTCCTGGCCAGCACCACCGGTCACTTTCTCGACGACCCGCAGGATGCCGCGGCCACCGCGGCACGGCGCGCGGCCTTGCTCGCCTTCGTCCGCGGCGGCAAGGGTCTGGCGGCCATTCACGCGGCCTCGGACGCCTACCATGCGAGTGCGGGCGAGTTGAAGGCGCCCGCCCCGGGCCAGACCACTTACGCGTCCCGCCTCGCCAGTCTCGGTCCGGGCATCGACTCGGCAGTGCCGGTCGGCACCCGCATGCTTGCCGACGGCGATGCCAACGGCGACAGGCTGCTGGCTCGCGACGAGATGACCGCGTTGATCGGCGGCTGGTTCGACAGGGTGGACACAGAAAAGAGCGGGCGCCTGACCCAGGCGCAGTTCGTCGCCGGCTACGACGCGATCATGCCGCCGCGTCCGGCCGCGGCGCCGCGCACGCCTCGCCTCGGCAATGGCCAGGCAGCGGCCACAGCGCTGGGCGCCGACGACCAGGTCGGCACCTGGCCCGAGTTCAACACGCTGCTCGGCGGCTTCTTCAAGTTCCACTGGAACGACGGGCAGCCGATCACCTACAAGATCGACGACCCGGCCAACCCGCTGAATGCCGCCTTCACGGGGAAGACATCGTTTGTCGTCGCCGACGAGACCTACACGTTCGGCCGCGAGGTGTATTCGCGCAAGAATCTTCGCGTGCTCACCAGCGTCGACATGGCGGCGATGTCGGCCGAAGACAAGGCCAAGGAACAGTTCCCGCGGCCCGACGGCGACCACGCGCTCAGCTGGGTGCGAGCCGAACGACGCGGTCGCGTGTTCTACATGTCGCACGGCCACAACGAGAAGGTCTACGCCAACCCCGTGCTGCTCCAGCACCTGCTGGCTGGGATCCAGTACACGCTCGGCGACCTCGCGGCACCCGACGCCCCGCAGTAGCGGCGGGGGTGTGCAGCATTTCCGACTATCCTGCCATCCATGCTCGATGACCTGCCGTCCCCGGACGAGGCGTACGCACACGAGAACGCGTTCTACCTGACCTGCAGTCCAGCCCGCATCGGCAAGCTGATCGCGCATGTGGAGCTCTACCGGCAGGCATCACACGTGCCCGGCGCCATCGTCGAGTGCGGCATCTTCAAGGGGGCGTCGTTTGCCCGCCTGGCGGTAGCCAGGCACCTGTTCGAGACGGAGGGCACGCGACCCCTCGTGGGCTTCGACACCTTCGGCGCCTTCCCTGCGACCACGTTCGCGCCAGATCAGGATCCGCGGCAGCGCTTCGTCGCCATCGCCGGCGCCGAGAGCATCTCGGTCGCACAGCTTCGCGGGGTGCTTGACCACAAGGGCTGTGCGGCGCACGTCACCCTGGTCGAGGGGGACATCTGCGAGACGGTGCCTGCGTACGTCGCTGCCCATCCGGAGCTGCGAATTGCGCTGCTGCACGTGGACGTCGACATCTTCGAGCCGACCGACACGGTCATGACAGAGCTGGCGCCGCTGGTCGTGCCGGGAGGGATCATCGTGCTCGACGACTACGGCATCTTCCCCGGGGCCACCAAGGCCATCGATGCCTGGCTGACCGGCCGACCCGAGCGGCTCCAGAAGCTGCCGTATGCCATGGCGCCGTCCTATGTCGTCCGGGCGGGGCACGTGGCCGCCGGCCCCTGATGTATCCTGCGCGCCTACGGCAACGGCGCGTGGTCTGGACTGTCGGTGAGCCGTCGGTGACCCATCCAGGCGACCGGTTGACCGACGCTTGCGCCCGCGGCTCCGGATGCCTGACTGGAGCGGACTCCGTGGAATGCCGAAGTAATGTCGTGTAGCCGGCCTCGCCCCTGGCCTGAGCACGGACCTTGCTTGGTGAGCAGGGTACGTGCAGTCCGAGGTTCATCGACGCGTGACCTGGAGCGCGGGAGGCGCTGACGCACACATGGGCGATGTCATCTTGTTGACCGGAGCCGACGGCTACGTCGGGTCGCGCCTGGCCGGGCCACTCGCCAGGCGGGGTCGCGTCGTCGGGGTCTCGCGCCGCTCGAGCACGCCGCCGGCGCTGCCATGCGACCTCACCGACCGATCGGCCGTCGCGGCCCTTGCCGAGCTCATCACTCCGACCGCCATCGTCCACGCCGCTGGCGTCAAGGACATCAAGGCGTGTGAGCAGCATCCGCCCATCGGCCTGGACGCCAACGTCCGCACCACGCTCAATCTGCTCGATGCCTTCCCGGGCGTCCCCTTCCTCTACGTGTCCACCGACTACGTCTTTGCGGGCGACCGCGGCCGCTATCGCGAGGACGACCCGGTCGGCCCACGCACCGCCTACGGCCGCAGCAAGGTGTGCGCGGAGCAGCTGGGTCTGCTGCGGGCGCCCGACGAGTTCTGCGCGGTCCGGGCGAGTGCGCTCTACGACGCCGACGCCACGTTCCTGCGTTTCCTCCGAGAGACGCTGAGCGCCGGCCAGCGTGTGGACTGCTTCGAAGACGCCTATTACTCGCCAACCTACCTGCCGGACTTCGTCTCAGCGATTGAGCGCCTGCTCGACGCCGAGCACCGCCCGCACGTGGTGCACGTCGCGGGTCCCCGTGTCAGTCGCTACGACTTCGCCTGTGCGTACGCCAAGGCCTTCGGGCACCCCACGCAGCAGGTGGTGGCCACCCGCCTCGGCCCCGGCCCGCTGCCGCTGTTTCCGGACCTCTCGTTGGAGACGGCCCGCGCGCGTTCCACCCTGGGATTGCGGGCCACGTCGCACGAAGATGCGCTCGACACCCTGGCCGAGCGGAGGCTCGCGTGACGATCCTCGAGCCGTACCGCCAGTTCGCCGATGCCCGCGGGCGCATGCTGGGCGTGATCAACGACGGTCTCTGGGAAGAGATCAATTTCGTGGAAACGGTTGCCGGCCAGGTGCGCGGTGGTCACTACCACCGCGAGACCCGCGAGCTGTTCCTGATTCTCGGCGGGGACATCCGCGTGCGCATCGCCCGTGACGGCGTCGAGTCGCAGCACGACTTCGGTCCGGGCGCGATTTTCGTCATCGAACCGGGCGAAGCGCACTGGTTCGAAGCGCTGACCCCCTGTACCTGGATCAACGTGCTCTCGAAGCGCATCGACCAGTCCTGTCCAGACATCATTCCCGTCAGCGCGGCACCGGCCGCCTGAGCGATCCAGACCCGACGAGGAGTCCACTGCCATGAACGTGCTGTTTTCCAATCCCCCCTGGCACCAGCCGGTCGCTCCCGGTGAACGCAGCTGGCGCGGGGTGCGCGCCGGCTCACGCTGGCCGCACCAGTTCGAGTACGTCAGCGCGGGCGTGGTCGATGGCCACATCCCCGAGTTGATCGGCGGCTACATTCCCTTCCCGATCTGGCTGGCCACCGCCACCGCGCTGGCCAAGCAGCACGGCCACGACGCGCAGGCGCGTGATTCGGTGGCGTCGGGCGAGACCTACGAGACCTACTTCGCGCACGTCGCACGCCGGCAACCCGACGTCGTCGTCATCGAGACGTCGACGCCGACGTTGTCGCATGACATCGGCGTGGTCGAGCGCATCCGCCGTGACGTGCCGCAGGTCACGGTGGTCTTTGTCGGGATGCACCACGAGATCGAACAGCCGTGGTTCCTCGACCGCTATCCGCAGGTGGATTACTGCGTGTATGGCGAGTACGAGCACTCCACCATCGCGTTGCTCGACGTCCTGGACGGCCGCTCGCAGGCCGACATGGCCGACATCGGCGGCCTGGTCTGGCGCCGGGAGGGCACGCCGGTGGCCAATCCGTTCGGCAAGCTGGTGCCTCTCGAGGGCCTGCCGTGGGCCGAGCGCGACGACCTGCCGATGTTGAACTACTACGACGGCGTGTGCGGGCTCGAGCGTCCCCAGCTGCAGCTGATGGCCACGCGCGGCTGCCCCTACGGCTGCACCTTCTGCGGCTGGCCGCAGATGCTGTACCGGGGTCCGAAGTACCGCGTCCGGACCGCCGAGGACGTGGCGGCCGAGATCAAGTACAACCTCACCAAGATCCCCTACAAGTCGTTCTACATCGACGACGATACGGTCAACATCAAGAAGGATTTCATCCTCCAGCTCGCGCGCGCCATCAAGGACGCCGGTCTCGACTCGATCCGGTGGGGCACGATGGGCCGCGCCGACCTGATGGACGAGGAGATGATTGCCGCTCTCAAGGACGCCGGGCTGTTCTCGATCAAGTACGGCGTCGAGACTGCGGACCAGGACCTGCTCAACGAGATCAAGAAGAACATCAAGATCTCGGAAGTGGTCGAGGGCGTCGAGCTCACCAAGCGGGCCGGCGTAAAGGTGCACCTCACGTTCACGTTCGGACTGCCGTCCGACACCGAGCAGACCATCGAGAACACCATCCAGCTGGCCTGCCGCCTGCCGGTGGACACGGTGCAGTTCTCGATCACCACGCCGTATCCGGGCACCAAGATGTACGAGCAGTACAAGGCCAACGGCTGGCTGCTGCACGAGAACTGGGACGAATACCTGGGCTCACACCGGGCGGTGTCACGCACGGCCAACTTCACGGCCGAGCAGCTCGAGAACGCGGTCAAGTCCGCGTATGCGCGCTTCTGGGAAGAACAGGCCCTGCGCCGCGTGCGCACGCCGCAGTTCGAGCAGGGACTGCGTGAGGCGCTGGCGGCGGCTGGCGCCCCGGGCACACCGGTCGCCGTGCTGCAGTCGGCGCGCCCCGGCCTCACGCGCGTGGTGGTGGCGGCGCTGCAGGAGAGTGGCTACGAACCGCACGTGTTCACGCACGCGCGCTTCCTGGCCTCGTTCCAGTCCGTCCTGCCCGACTCCCGGATTCACACCTTCGACGCGGCCTTCGACTTCCGGTACGACGCACTCGCCGCACGCGCGAGCGAGGTGGCCGCTGCGGTGCCGTTTGCCGCCGCCATCGTGCCGTACCACAACGCCACCGGCGCCAACTACGGCGAGGTGCACCGCGTGGCCGGTGCCCTGACCGGCGGCCCCGTCCTCGGCGTGACGGTGGACGGCGACATCCTGCCGCAGGTCGGCCTGCCCGGGCGGACCGTGCCTGCGCTCACCCCCGCGGCCGTCTAGCCGCGCCCGTCGAACCGGAGACCAGCCACCCGGCTGGTCCCCGGTGTCGGCTGCTCCCTCCCCAGCACATGCGCGTACTCGCTCTCGCGGCCCTCGACGTCTCCTACATCCGCGACAACTGGCTGGCCGCGGTCAAGGACGTGCTCGGCGACGATGCACTCGTCGTCAACGCCACGCCCTTGCTGGCCTGCGGCCCGGCTGGCCTGCACACCAGCTATGCCCATCGCATCGTGGCCACCACCAGGGTCGACTGGTGCTTCGTCTACCACGACTACATCTTTGCCGACTACGACGACGACTTCTTCGCCAACCTGCGCAGTGCTGGCGTCAAGACGGTGTGTTTTCATCCAGACGACGAGCCTGACGTCTGGTACACGCGGAATCGCCAGTTCGACAGCCGCTACGACATCGTCGCCTCGCACTCGGCACGCGGCACCGCCAGGCGCATCAGCGAGCGCCGGCCGACCCGGGCCGTCCACGTCCCCTGGGGGTTCAACCCCACCTGGTTCGACAAGCCGGCGCGGCCGCTGGCGCCGGAGATCGACGTCGTCTTCATCGGCAAGTACAAGGTCGAGGAGCACGACGCCAAGGCCTTTCGCGAAGACGGACGCAGCCGCGACGACGTCCTCGTTCGCGTGGCGCAGTGGTGCGAGCGACATGGCCGCACATTCCGCGTGTTCGGCCACGGCTGGGAGCGGCACCCCCGCCTTGCCCGATATGCGGGCGGGCTGCTCTCGCATGCCGACATGCTGCGCGTGTTGCACTCCTCGCGCATCGTGTTGAACCCCGGGTGGTCGGCCGATCCCTCCGATCCGACGCCGCAATCCAAGTTGCGCCATTTCGAGGTGCCTGGAGCGGGTGCGTTCCAGCTGACCAACACCAATCCCGAACTCGAGTCGTGCTTCACGCCCGACAGGGAGATGGCCTGCTTCGACGACGCGCCCCATCTGGAGTCGCAGCTGCAACGCTACCTGACCGACGATCGGGCGCGGCAACGGATCGCCGACGCCGGGCATCGGCGGGCCCATGCCGAGCACACCCTGCAGCATCGCGTTCGCACGTTGTTCTACGACGTCTGTGGGGGACGGCGCCCGTCCACGCCTCGGCGCCGCGCGGCGGCAACGCCGTCACGGGTGCTGCGCATCGACGTGTCTCGCGCCTCACAGCTACCCGCCGTGGCGGCCGGACTGAAGGACAGCATCGCGTCGGCCAGGCCGGCGCTGGTGCACGTGGCCGGCGTGCGGGGCACCCTGCATCGTGCCGACTACGCACTGCTCGGCGAAGCCGTGTCCACCGGCGCGCCGGTGCTGGAGGTGCGCAGCTTCTACGAGGGCATGCGCCGCAAGCGCAACCCGATGCAGCCGACCCGTTCGGAGATCGATGGGGGGCTGCTCTCCAGTCGGGTGCCACTCGACACCCTGCCGCAACGGCACCGCGCCGCGCTGCGCAAGGCGGTGGTCGGCTTCGAGCAGGGTGGCACGTGGTACCCGCTGGTCAACTTCGTTGCCCGCGCCGACGCGGCCGCAGCGTTGCTGGACGCCTTCATCAGACGCGACGCCGAGGCGGTGCGCGCACTCGATCCGTTGCCAACCGGCTTGGTGATTGCGGAGTTCTCGATCGACATCCCGGCGGAAGCGGGCGATAGCTCCGCGGTGGCCGTACCGCGCTTCGTGCCGCCGCTCGAGGCGCTCCTGACCAGCGCCGCGAGACGTGGCGAGCGCGTGGCCATCTACGGCGCGCGCGGCGACATGGCCGACGTGGCCATCGACGTCGTGCGCCGACACCCCGGCGTCACCTGCGTCGGGGTTATCGACCGCGCCCTGGCCGGCACCCGTCTCGGCGGGCTGCGCGTCTACGGCACGTTCGACCTGCCGCGTCTGAAGCCGGACTACGTGCTCATTGCGGCCGCCTGGTCCGGGCCAGCGATCTTCGACCAATTGCGTCCCCTCGAGCCGCGGATGACGCTCGTGCCCCTTTACGACCTGCAGGCTGCCGTCTGGCAGTTGCTCATTCCCTGACCCTATCCCATGGACATCGCCATCCTGCGCACGCCGCTGGCCGACAAGGAAGCTCCCAGGTACACGACCCTGGAGTACGCCGCGCTGCTGCGAGGCGCGCGAGCCGTGACCTACGCGTGCCTGCCCGATCATCCGCAGGTGGAGGAGGCCACCTTCCGCGATCTGCCGCAGCGGCCTCTGGCGGCAGTCGTGCAGATGTCCAACATCGACCTGCTCGCCGTGCCCTCACCGGCCTCCGAGCACCTGCGGGAGTACCTCGCCCGCTGTGGCTG
Organism: Luteitalea sp.; assembly: GCA_046593715.1. GTDB lineage: Bacteria > Acidobacteriota > Vicinamibacteria > Vicinamibacterales > Vicinamibacteraceae > Luteitalea. The sequence continues at coordinate 19,543 of JBKJQW010000112.1, read as the reverse complement.
GCCGGCCCGCCGCGTCGCCTACTTCGGTGACGACCGGCGCGAGGGGCTCGAGCAGTTCGCCCAGGGTCGGTTCCTCGTGCACCGCGAGTCGGAACTGCACGCGACGGGGCTGCGTCAGCAGCGCCACGCGTTCGAGGTCCAGGGCCTCGGCATCGACGACGTTGCGCCATCGCTCGACCTCGACGACCGCCTCACCATCACCGCCCGCGTCCTGGAGGCCTGTCTGCGCGCCCGCGTCTGCCAACCCGAGAGCGGCCCCTATCTGGTCGGGGAGAACTGGGGGCGCTTCCTGCAGGCGACCCGGCCGGAGTTCTACGAGGCCCTCAGCCACGCCGACGTCCCGGCCGTGGAGGCGCTGCTCGGCAACTGCTTCCGCAACGAGCTGACCACCGGCATCTTCGGCGGGCGGCAAGCATTCGAGGCCTTCGTGCATGCCGACCGTGGCTGCGCCCAGGCACTGCGCGAGCACTTCAACGTCTGGCGTCATTCGGTAGCCAACGTCGACGTGCAACGTCTCGGGTGGGCACCGGTTGGCAACCCCTACGGCCTCTGGCTCGATGGGTTGCTGGTGCACGCCAACACGATGCTCAACGACCACCGGGCCTCACTCGTACGAGACCTGGTGGGCCACCTCGACCATCCGGTCGTCGCCGAAATCGGCGGCGGATACGGTGGCTTCGCACGACAGTGGCTGATGCTGGATGCCCCCGGCACGTACGTGAACTTCGATCTGCCGGAGAACCTGATCGTCGCGTCGCACTATCTGGCATCCGCGCATCCAGACAAGCGGGTGCTGCTGTTTGACGACCCGACGATGCGGCTGGACCTGGACACGCTTCGTCAGGCCGACCTCGTGCTGATGCCGCATTTCATGCTGCCGCGCCTGGCCGATGACGTCGTCGACGTCTTCATGAACTTCATCTCGCTCTCGGAGATGGCCGCGCCGACCATCGCCGAGTACCTGACGCAGATCGAGCGTGCCACGCGCGGGTATTTCTACCAGGAGAACCTGCTCGACAACGGGCAGGGCTACGAGTTCTACCCGGTGAGCGTGTTCCCATCGATGGCGCGGTTTCGCAGGATGTTCAGCACCCCGTCGCGCTGGCCGTTCTTCAGTGCCGCGTCGCCGTGTCATTCGCACGCCGAGCAGCTGTCGATCCGCGCCGACATCGAAGTCGACCGCTACCTGACGCCGGGCCGGGCCGCCGTGCCGACCCGATCGCCAGAGGCGACGTTCGCCTAGCAGATGGCTGAACGCGTCGACTGGTCGCACGGCAACCGGGCGGTGATCGCCAGGGTTGCGCACCTCAGCGTGCCGGACTCGTCGGCCGACGCCCTGCTGGAGTGCGAGCAAGACATCCTCTCGGTGTCGCTGCGTGGAGACAACGGCGCCTGGCAGCGCGTCCACAGCCTGCGCAATCCGCACGCCGAGGCGCGGAGGGCGGTGGACGACGCGCTCGCGGGCCAGGCAATGCCGCCGGTCGTCGTGCTGCTCGGCCTCGGTCTCGGGTACATCGTCGACGAGGTGCTGGAACGCCGCCCCGATGCCCGCATCCTGGCGCTGGAACTCGCGCCCGAGTTGCTCCCGGGGTTCTGTGGTCGCCGTGACTGGACGACGGTGCTGGCGACACAGCAAGTGGTGGTCGCCGCCGCGCCGTCCTTCGACATCGACCTCTCCCGGTGGCGTGAGCCAGAGGACGGAGAACCGCCGCTGGTCATCGTGCAGCCGGTCATCGCGCGGGCTCGCGTACAGGCATTCGCGGCGGCCCATGACGCCTGGCGGCAGGCGATCTTCGAGCGCCGCGCCAACGCCGGCGCGAGGCGGGCCTTCTCCGCGATCTACGTCCGGCACACCCTGGCCAACGCGGCTCGCCTGGCGACCGAGGGCGACATCTCCGCACTGGACGGCCTCGGCGGCGGCGTGCCGGCGATCATCTGTGCGGCCGGGCCATCGCTGGACGCGACGTTGCCCGATCTCGCACGCTTCCGGCAGCGTGCCATGATCATCGCTGCCGACACCGCCCTGCGCCCGCTGGTCCGGGCGGGCGTGGCGCCCGACCTCGTCGTCGCGGTAGACCCGACGACCTTGAACGGGCGTCATCTCGTGGACCTGCCGCGCCTGCCTTCGACCTATCTGGTCGCCGAGGCCAGTGTCGATCCCCGCGGCATCAACGCATTCGCCGGACGCACCTTCTTCGCGCGGGTCGGTGGCTTCCACCCGTGGCCATGGCTCACAGGCGCCGGCGTGACCTGCGGCCATCTGCAGGTCTGGGGATCGGTGCTCACCGCGGCATGCGACCTGGCCATGCGCCTCGGGTGCGGGCCCATCCTGCTGGCCGGCACCGACCTGGCGTACACCGATGGGCAGCCATACTGTCGGCACACCACCTTCGAGCAGGACTGGGATGCCCAGGCGGAGCGCGATGAGGTCGACGTCGCCGAGGTCTGGCGTCGTCGTCTGCGGGACATGCAGACCCGCGAGCCGGACGTGCACGGCCGGCCGGCGTTGACGGCGCCGCATCTGGTGGCGTTCCGGAACTGGGTGCGGACCTTCGTGGCGGCCAGCCCTGGCCGGACCTTCGTCAACGTCTCCGGGGCCGGCATTCTGCATGGCACGGGCATCGCGCAGTCCTCGATATCCGAGACGCTCGGCCCGGCGGTCGAGCAAGTGGGCGTCACCGGCCGGCTGCTGGTGGCCCATCGTAGCGGCGCACCGGCTCCGGCGACGCTTGCCGGGGCGCTCTCAGCCCTGGCACGCACGCGCGCTGACGAGCAACCGCTTGCCACATGGGCCGCCGAGGCGCACGACCTGGACATCGAGGCGACGCGCCGCGTCGTCGCGTCAGCGGCATCGCGTGCCGCCGCGCTGGTGCGGCGGGCCGCACGGACTCCTCAGGAAAGGGCAGCATTGGACATGGCGGTGACACCGGAGTGGATCGACGTGCCGTACGACGCCGAAAATTTCTGGGCCAAGGCGCCCATGCAGTGGACGGTCACCGAGCAGGCGGTGCGCACGCTGGCCTACGTGCTGGACGGGCATACGATGACGTTGTCGTTCACGATCAGCGGAGCCTCGCTCGATGGCGTCACCACCAACGAGTTGTACATCCGCATCCCCGACGGCTACCTGCCCGCGCGGTCGGTGGCCAATGCGATCTGGATTGGGACGTCCGGCTACCGCGAAGCGGGGTATGCCCGGACCCACCCGGGTCTCGACATGCTCGTCATGTTTCGCGCGTCGGAGGCGGCGTTCGGCCGTGAGGACCATGGCCTGTCGGTGTTCGGCCAGATCACGTTCGAGGTGCAATGAGCCAGCGCGACGTCACGGTGGTGGTGCCGGCCCGCAACGCGGCGTCGACGATCGGCAGAGCGATGCACTCGGCGGTTGGCGCACGCGTTCGCGAAGTCGTCCTCGTCGATCACGCCTGTACCGACGACACGGTCGCCGAGGCGGCGCGGCATGCTCGGCATCCCCTCCGCGTCGTGCCGGCATCAGCGGCGCTCAAGCTGGGTGGGGTCCGACAGGTTGGCCTTGACGCGGTGGCCACGCCTTACGCTACGTGGCTGGACGCCGACGATGAGTATCTCGACGGCCGGGTCGACCGGCTCGTGGCGCACCTGGAGGTGGGTGCAGACCTGGTAGCAGATGCCGCGGAGGTGCACACAGTGGACGGCACGCGTCGGGCGCTGCCGATACCGCCCTTCCTGCAGGGCCCTGGCGGATGGGTGCGACTCTTCGAACGCAACTATCTTCCCGGACCGGGCGTCATCGGCTTCCGCCCGGAGGCGCTGCGACGCGTCGGGTATGACGCCGGCCAGCACGGGCCGGAGGACACCGACATCCTGCTGCGAGCGCTGGATGCCGGCGCACGGCTGGTGCTGGAGCCCGTGCCGGGGTACCGCATTCACGCGCACCCATCGAGCCTGTCGCGCGACCTCACCAACCAGCAGGCGATGTATCGCGCACTGTTACGCAAGCACGATCCCGATCACGTGCGCGACTTGTACGTGGCGCACGGCTGGTCCGAGCGGGTGGCACAGTGGGCACTGCACTCGATGGCGCTGTTTGTCGGCGACCTCACTGCTGCGGGACGGCATCTCGCAACCCTGGCCGGTCTGGCTGACGGCGTGGGTACCGAGACCGTACTCGAGCCGCACGGCCCGCAATCCGCTCCAGAGGGATGGCGACTGGCGTTTGCGCGCGGCACGCTGATCCTGCTTGCCGGCAACGTGGCCGGCGCTCGTGACGCGCTCCTGGAGGCGGAGCGTGCCTGGCCGACTCCCGAGGGCGCCAACAACCTGGGGGTGGCCGCGGCGCGCGAAGGTGACAGCGACACGGCGCGTGCGCTCTTTGCGACCGCCCTGGCCCGCAAGGCCGACTACCTCGACGCGATCCTCAACGGGCGGGGTGCGTCGCCCTGGCGCGTCACCTCACACCCGTTTCGCCACCACGACAATCGCAGCGACTACAGCGCCGCATGAGCCGCATCCTTCCTGGCGTCCTGCAGGCAGCGTGTACACCATGAGTGGCCGGGGCGAGGTCGACGGCCGCGGGTCCGGCCTGGTCGTGGCCGCCCAGATCCTCGAGTGGAAAGGCGAGATCTGGACGTTCTGGTGCGACCTTGCGCGCCACCTGGCGGCGCAGGGCCAGCAGCTGCTGCTGTTGTCGCCCTGGTCCCCGCCCGGCCGCGCCGAATGGCCTGTCGTGTTGCCCCTGCCTTACGCGATGGGCGAGTTCACGGTTGACGACGGTGGGTCTGCGCAGCGCGACCAGCGATGGGACCATCTGCTGGAAACCGACGCACTCTACCGCACCTTCCTGCCGACGACGCGGAAGGCCGGCATCGGGGAACTGGCCGCACTGCAGTCCTATGTCCGCGCCGTGTTCGAGGAACTCGTGCCTGACGTCGTGATGGGCTGGGCGCCGCCATTCCCCCCGTCACGGCTCCTGCTCGGCGAAGCGCGGCGTCGCGAAACGCCGTCGTTCGGTCTCGAACTCGGTTTCCTGCCCGACACCTTGATGGTGGAGAGCCAGGACGTCGGGTTCGGCTCGGACCTGATCAGTCATCCAGCGTTGGTCAGCGCGCTCGCTGCGCACGTCGCGATTCCCGGTCGCGTCGATCGCATGCGCCAGGCGTATGCCGCGCAGCCGCGCGAGATCGGTTCGCTCCTGCGGACCGCGGAGCCTGGACCGCTGATCGTCCTGCTCGGCTCGTGCCCCGGGTTCAATCTCCAGCCCCGAGACTCGCGGCTCATCCGCCTGGGATCGCCGTGGTTCGGAACCTTTGAAGAGGCTGCCGTGGCCCTGCGCGCGGCGGCCCCGGCCGATGCCCGCCTGGTCCTGCGCCCGCACCCAGCCGATGCCGCTGGGCAGCGCTATTGCCGAAGTCCCGGGGCGGTCGGCACCCTCGGGGCCGAACTCTCGATCCGCAGCGTCGTCGAGTCGGCAGACGTCGTGGCTGTGCTTGGCTCCACCCGAACGCAGCTGGAAGTCGCCCTCCTCGGCATCCCGATCGTGCTGCTCTCGCGCAGCGTGCTCTGGGGGCAGGGCATCGCCTACGAGTTCGACGGCAGCAACCTCGCGGCACAGGTCGCCCTGGCGCTCGCGCGGGATGGCGCGCCGGTGCGCGCCGCCGCGGCAGAGCGCCTGCTCGACTTCCAGGCGGCGCACTGTCTCTACGGCCTGCCGGGATCGGCGGCCTCCCGCGGCCCGGATGGCTTTGCGGCATTCCTTCGCCGGTTTTCCCTGGACCCAGAACCGCGTGACGTCCAGGACGCGCGGGTGACGCGGTTCAACGCCCGCGTCGCGCCGCTGCTGGCCTCCTACGTCTGTCGCGAGGTGGCATCGGCCCAGCGTCGGATGCGGCCAGCCTACCAACCATACCTGGAGGCCGCGCTGGTAGAGGTCGTCGTGGCGTCGGGCGACACACGCGCAATCGTCATCGGCGCCGACGCGGTGGCGCAACGCATTGGCGCGCGGCTCATCGACGCGGGCCTCGCGATCGACGCCTATGTCGACGACGACGCGGCAGGGGCTGTCATCGACGGGGTAGCGGTGCATGGGTGGACCAACCTTGCGGCGGTCCGCGGCACGACGGTCGTCATCGCCAGCTATGCGGAGGAGTCCGACCTCCGTGGCCGACTGCACGCCGCCGGCCTGCCCCGCGCTTCACACATCGTCGGCCTGGCGACGACGATGAGCGGGCACGAGGCGCCGACGGCCCCGGGAGTCCGGCCAGAGCAGGTGTGGATGGCACGCGCCGCCCAGTACCTCTCGCGCGGGGAGGTAACGGGGGCGCGGAGTGCGCTGGAGCAGGCGCGGGGCGTGCAGCCGGCAGCCCCCGAGCCCGTCCATCGACTCGCGCTGCTGGCGAGAGGTCAGGGAGAGGACGCAAGCCGCGTGTGGGCCCTGATGTCCGAGGCGCTGGATCTCGGCGGTCAGACTCCAGAGCTGCTGCTCGATGCCGGGTTTGCCGCACTTGCGACGGGGCGGGTGGCCGAAGCCGACGCACTGGCGCAGCGCGCGGCTCGCGCGCTCCCCACCGTCAGCTACCCCTGGCACTTGCGGGCGCTGTGTGCGCGACAGGACGGCGCATCGGGAGCGGTGCTCGGGGCGCTGCTGGACGAGGCGTTGTCACGCACCCCGGTGACGGCGGAACTGGCGTATGACGCCGCGTGCGTGGCCGTAGACGCGGGACGGATGGATCGAGGAGAAGCGCTGGCCCTGGCCGCGGTCGGCGCCCGCCCTGACTGGGCCGCGCCGCATCATCTTGCTGCCATCTGCCTCCGCCACCGCGGCGCCCCCGTTGCGCAGGTGCGTCACCATCTGGAAGCGGCGCAGGCACTCGGCCTCTCGTCGCCGGCGCTGTTGTTCGACCTCGCGTCGATCCATCACGCGAGTGGAGAGCTGGCGCAGGCCGAGCGACTGTCACGGCAGGCCGCCGAGGGCGAACTGGCCTGGAGTGCGCCCTGGTACCTGTTGGCCGTGTGCCTGCGCGGCAGGCAGGCACCTGCTGAGCAGGTGCAGGACGCGTTCGAGCGCGGCCTGGCAGGGGCCCCGATCACACTCGCCCTGGTCATCGAGGCGGGTTTCGCGGCGCTGGTCGCAGAGCAGTACGAGCGCGCCGATGTGCTGGCACAGCAGGCCGAGATGCTGCAGCCCAGCTGGAGTGTGCCGCGGCACCTGCGGGCCCTTGCGGCTCGCGCCCGCGGCGAGCGTCCGGCCGTGGTGGCCGAACTCATGCGTCACGCCATGCTCGGTGAGGAGCCTTCGCCTGAACTGGCCTACGATGCCGCCGCTGCGCTCTTCGACCTCGGCGAGTGTGCCGAAGCCGACCGCTCTGTCGGGCTGGCACTGGCTGGCCGACCCGAGTGGGACGAGGCTCGCGGCCTGCAGCTGGCCATCCGCGCACAACTGCCTTCCCACGGGAGCCGACCATGAAAGTCGTTGCCTTCGTTCCAGCCAAGGGCACCAGCAGCCGCATCGAGAACAAGAACACGCGCCTGCTCGACGGCAAGCCCCTGTTCATCCACACGCTCGAAAAACTCGCGGCCTGCCCCTTCATCGACGAGGTCTATCTCGATACCGAGTCGCCCGAGATGGTCGAGATGGCACGGTACGCCGGTGTGCGGGCCCTGCTGCGGGATCCGGCGCTGGCAAGCAACACCACCGACGGGCACGCCCTGTTCTACAACGAGGTGCGTCAGGTCGAGGCCGACATCTACATCCAGGCGTTGTGCACGGCGCCGTTCATCCGCCCATCGACCATCAAGGCCGGTGTCGACGCGCTGCAGCCGGGATCGGCACACGATTCGGTGGTCCTCGTGCGCAGGGAGAAGCATTACGCCTGGAGGGACGGGGAGCCTCTGTACGGCCGTGAGCGCATTCCCAACAGCGTCGACCTGCCCGACACGGTCATCGAGACGATGGGCATGTACATGGTGGCGCGGGACGCCGCCCTGCGGACCCGCCGACGCATCGGCGACGCGCCGCTGCTGCTGCCAATCGACCCCCTCGAGGCCCTCGACGTCAATTGGCCGGTGGACCTGGAGTTGGCCAATCTGGTGGCGGCCGGCATGCGCGAGAAGGAGCGCAAGCTGCTCGGCAACCTGCGACTGCATCTCTCGAGCCCGCTGCTGTCGGACACCCTGGATGACCACGGTTTCCCGCGGCAGGTGATCAAGGGGCTGGCGCCCAATATCCCCGACGCCCGCGCGTTCGGCCGGGCCAAGACGCTGCGGCTCAGGCGCCTCGCACCGGGCGAAGACTTCACGGCCGTGTACGGCGCCCTGGAGTCTTACAGGCATGTGGTGCCCAACGACATCGTCGTGGTCCAGAACGACGCGCCAGACTACGCCTACTTTGGCGAGATCAACGCCAGCCTCGCCGTGCGGGCCGGTGCCGTGGCGGCCGTGATCGGCGGCCACACGCGCGACTCGGCGGCGGTGGCGGGCATCGGCTTCCCGGTGTATGCCCGCGGCACGACGTGCCAGGACGTGCGCACCCGAGCGGTGCTGGACGCCCTCAACGTCCCGGTCGTGATCGAGGACGTCGAGGTACTGCCGGGCGACCTGCTGTTTGCCGACAGCGAAGGGGTGGTGGTGGTGCCTCGCCGCGCCGAGGTGGCCGTGCTCGAGAGCGCGCTGCAGCGATCGATCGGCGAGAAGCGCCTGCTGGTGGATATCGCCCACGGTCTCGAGGTCGACCAATTGACGGGAAGGCACGGATTTTTTTGAAGATTGGAATTTGGAATTCACAATGCAGAGTTGAATGCAGCCGTGCGTCTGAGCGTTTGTCCCAGTCCGAGATTAGCGTGGTCGCCGGCCTTGACCGTCGCGGTGACGAGGCGGCTGGCGTAGTGAGCAGCAGCGCGTGGTGGCCCGGCCGATCCGGATTCCGTGGCCGAGGCGCTATGATTTATCTGATGCGGACCCGCGTTGTCGCCCGGTCCTCCTGTGCCGACTCTCTCAAGTGGAACCATGACCAACACACCGAAGAACGTGCCCAGCAACGTTGAACGCCGCGACTTCCTGAAGAAGTCCGGGGCGGCGGCCGGCATCGCCGCCGGCTTCCCGAGCATCATCTCGGCTCAATCGGTCACCAATGCCCTCAAGGTGGGCCTGGTCGGCGCGGGCGGGCGGGGCAGCGGTGCCGCCGCGCAGGCGCTGACCGCGGACAAGAACGCCGTCCTGACGGCCGTGGCCGACATCGACCAGGCCATCGTCAGCCGCGCGGTGACGCGCCTCTCGGGCAGCCAGAAGTTCGGCAGCCAGGTGAAGGTGGACAACGCGGTGCACGGCCTCGACGCCTACGAGAAAGTCATCAGCAGCGGCGTGGACGTCGTCCTGCTGGCCTCGCCTCCCGGGTTCCGCCCGGCGCACCTGAAGGCTGCCGTCGACGCCAACAAGCACATCTTCTGCGAGAAGCCGGCCGCCACCGACGGGCCGGGGATCCGCTCGGTGATCGAGTCGCAGAAGGCGCAGCAGGCCAAGGGCAAGGCTCTGGTGTCTGGCTTCTGCTGGCGCTACAACAACATGATTTCTGCGGCGATGGAGCAGGTGCACGGTGGCGCCCTCGGCCGGCTGGTGGCGCACTACACGACCTACTACACCAACCCGGTCAAGCCGATGCCGCCCGAGAGCGCGCGTCCAGCCGGCATGGGCGACATCGAGTGGCAGGTCCGCAACTGGTACAACTTCGCGTGGCTGTCGGGCGATAGCCTGGTCGAGCAGGCGGTGCACAATGCCGACAAGATCATGTGGGTCGTCAAGGACCAGCCGCCGATCAGCTGCGTGGCCGTGGGCGGTCGTGCGGTGCCCGCCAACGGCGGCAACATCTACGACCACTTCGAGGCCAACTTCCTCTTCGACAACGGCTACCGCGTGTTCCTCGCCAATCGCCAGTCGACGGGCTGTTACAACGGCACGCTCGATTACGTGATGGGCACCGAGGCAACGCTGTTCCTCGGCAAGGGCAAGCCCCGCATCGAGACGCCCGACGGCAAGGTCAAGTGGCAGTGGGAGGGCGAGGAGTACGACATGTACCAGCGCGAGCATGACGTGCTGTTCAAGTCGATCCGCGACGGCAAGCCGAAGAACGACGACCTCAACCTGGCAACCAGCACGCTGCTGGCCCTGATGGGGCGCGACGCCGCGTACTCCGGCCAGGAAATCACGTGGGAGCAGGCGATGAATTCCACGGTCAGCCTGTTGCCGCCGTCGCTGCAGATGAACGCGAAGTTCGAGGCGCCCGGCCTCCCCATTCCGGGGCGTACGAAGGTTTCGTAACCATGACTGCACGTCTTGCAACGGTCGTCGCCCTGGCCCTGATGGCCGGGGCGGCAACCGTTCCGGTTTCGAGTCGCCAACCGGCGGCGGCCCCTGCCCTGCCGGCCATCGATGCCAAGGAAATAGCCGCGGTCGAGCAGCTCCGGGCCCGGATCCTGGAAAAGAGCAAGGCCGAGGCTGACGCCAAGGCGTACACCGTCACGCTTGCTGGCACCACGGCCACCTTCGACATGGCGGCGATCCCGACCGGCACGTTCGAGATGGGCTCGGCTGACCCGACGGCGCCCAAGGACCAATCGCCGGTCCACTCGGTGACCCTCGACGCGTTCTGGATGATGACCACCGAGGTCAACTGGGATGCGTACCTGATGTTCATGTTTGCCGATCAGGCAAACGAGCAGGCCGCGCCTGACGCGCTCGTCGATGCCCTCAGTCGCCCCACGGCGCCGCATCTCGAGATGAGTTTCGGCCGCGGCAACGGCAGCTTTCCCGCGATCAGCATGACGGCGTACGCCGCCAACAAGTACGCGCAGTGGGTGAGTGCCCGCACCGGTCATTTCTACCGGGTGCCGACCGAAGCCGAGTGGGAGTACGCGTGCCGCGCCGGGGGCCCGGCTGCGCTGCCCGAGGCGCAGTTGTCCGAGGTGGCGTGGTTCCAGAAGAACTCGCCGACGAGCGAGTTCACCGACGGCACCTACCGCAAGCTCGGCACCAAGAAGCCCAACGCGTGGGGCCTGCACGACATGCTGGGCAACGTGATGGAGTGGACGCTGGACCAGTACGCGCCGTACCCATCGGCACCGGCGACCAATCCGCGCGTACCCGTGACCACCTCGTATCCGATCGCGGTGCGTGGCGGTTCGTGGAATGACCCGGCCGAACGCGTGAACTGCACCATCCGCTACAAGTCGGACCAGGTGTGGAAAGAGCGCGACCCGCAGCTGCCGACCAGCGTGTGGTACATGACCGACGCCGAGTGGCTCGGCTTCAGGTTGGTGCGTCCCTCGACGGTACCCAGCGCCGAGGAGATGTACCGGGCGTGGAACAACGGCGTCGAAGTGGACCCGTACTGAACCATTCAGAATCCAGAATTCACAATGCAGAGCGGTGCACCCTGAGACGTCAGCGTCTCATGACATCGGCGACGAGATCGCCCAGTTGTGCGGCGCTGTACCCGTTGCCCTCGATGCGTCCTGCCAGCCCGCCGGCGCGATCGATGACCGCGGTGCGAAGCGTGTGGTTCATCAACCCTTCGTCAGGAAAGAAATCAACACCGAACAAGTCGCACACCCGCCGCACCTGCGCGGCGTCTCCTGTCAGGAATTTCCACGTCCGCGGGTCGGCGTCCCACTGACTTGCGTACGTGCGCAACGCCTCGACCGTGTCGCGCCCGGGGTCGAAGGTCACGGTGAGCAGCGTGAGGTCCTTGCCCAGGCGATCCTCGAAGCGCCGCGAGACGCTGGCGAGATGGTTGGTAACGCGGAAGCAGAACTGCGTCAGCGCGCAACTCGTGTAGACGAAGGTGACCACCACCACCTGTCCCTGCAACGATGACAACGACACCCGCGCGCCGGTCTGGTCGGTCAGCGTGAAGTCGGGTACGGCGTTCCCTACCGCGATCGGCGCGGGTCGCGGGGTTCCGGTCAGCGCTGCGAGCAGCCGCAGTCGCCGAGCCACCATCGGGTCGAGCTCGACGCTGTCGTCGGGCACGACCGTGATGGCTTCGGCGCGGGCAGACCGCTCGCCCATGACGAGCGCGAACGTCACGGCCACGCCAGGCGTCAGTCCTTCGAGTTCGGCTGCGTCCCGCACTTCGAAGGCCATGGTCATCGGACCCATGACGCCGGCGATGGCGTCGTGCGAGACGAGGAAGGTCCGGCGCGCGACGTCGATCGACAGGACCATGCCCGTTACGCGGTGGCGAGTGGCCTGCGTCGTGGCTGGCTGAGCCGCGCCGGTGGCGCCCGACGCGAGACAGGCGAGGAGGACGGCCAGTACCCCTCGCACCAGCGTCTGCCCAGACGCCACTCTCATGGGGCCGGCGCCCCGCGCAGGCCGAGCGCCGGACGTGCGAGGCGTCGGTGGCCCTCGCCGAACTCGGTCACTTCGATCACCTGGTTGGCCTGAACGCCACGGAGCCGTTGCCGCGTGCCACTGGTTGGCCACCAGATCTCGACGTCCGCGCGCCGCACGCCGGCACCGAGGCCGAAATGCTGCTGCAGTGGCGACGCGCCGAACGAGCCGCCGGCATCGACCTGCCGATGCACGCGGCGTGGAGTCCCGTCAGGCGCCTGCGCGGTGACCGTGATGCGTGCGCCAACCGCGGCACGGTTGGTCTTGACGCCCACGAGCTTCACGCCGAGCCATGCCCTTGCATGGCCCGGGTTCTCGAAGAGGCGCAGGGCGTGCGCGGAGCCCGGCGTCGCGCCTCCGACCTGGAACACGATCTCCTGATCCCCGTCGTTGTCGAGATCGGCGAACGCCACGCCATGGCCCTGGTGCCACTCCCCGGTGCCCGAGGAGGCCGTGATGTCGACAAACGTCTTGCCGTCGCGATTGCGCAGCAGGACGCTTGGGGCGAGCGAGCCGTATGACGGGCTGCCCGTGCCGAGGTAGATGTCGAGGAACCCGTCGTTGTCCACGTCGCCGAAGTTGGAGCCCATCGGCATGAACACCTTGTCGAGGCCGACCTCGCGCGTCACGTCGGCAAAGGTGCCGTCGCGCCGGTTGCGATACAGCTTCAGTGTCGTGGCGTTGTGCGGCAGGCCCAGGTAGGTGCGGGCGGTCTCCTCGAGCGAGGTGAAGTACGACGTCGCGAAGATGTCGAGCCAGCCGTCGTTGTCGTAGTCGAAGAACCACGTCACGAAGCCGCTGCCGGGGCCCGGCACGCCAGCCGCTGCCGACACCTCCGTGAACGTGCCGTTGCCGTTGTTGCGATACAGGAAGTTCGAGGTACTGCCGCGATTGGACACGTACAGGTCGGCCCAGCCGTCGTTGTCGACATCGCCGGCCGCGACGCCCTTGCTGAACGCCACCCGGGCCACGCCCGCCTGCACGGCGATGTCCTCGAAAGTGCCATAGCCCCGGTTCCTGAACAGCTGGGCCGGTCCCCCTTCGTTGCCCACAAACAGGTCGAGCAGGCCATCGTTGTCGATGTCCACCCAGACCGCCGCCTGCGTGCTGCGGGCAGACGCGGCCAGCCCGCTCTCGGCCGTCACGTCGGTGAAGGTGCCCTGGCAGCTGTTGCGCAGCAGCGACTGCCGTTGCGGCAGCTCCCAGCCGCCACGCAGCACCAGGACGTCGAGGCAGCCATCGTTGTCGTAGTCGGTCGGCACGATCTGCAGTCCGCCGCGCTGCGCGCCCAGGCCGGCAGGCAACGACCGGTCCACGAAGGTGCCAGCGTCGGACCGATGGAAGTACTGCAGCGGCGCGCAGCTGTCCATGCTCGACGTGAGCAGGTCGAGCCGTCCGTCGTTGTCGAAGTCGTCCACGATGACCCCGCCGGCCGAGGCAAAGACGCGCAGGCCGCTCTGCGGCGCGACATCGACGAATCGGCCGATGTCCTCGCCCGACGCGAACGCGGCCGGATCGATGCGATGCGCAGGTGGCACGGCCTCCGGCCACGTGCCTGCGGCGATGTGCGCGACGTTGAGCAGCCAGCGGACCTCGAGATCGTCAGGGCGCTCGGCCAGGTAGGTCGTGAAGTGCGTCATCGCCCGGCTCACATCCTCTGACGGGCCGAACGATGGCCCCGGCGTGACCCTCAGCAGACAGCGATCACCCGGCGCGTGCGTGCCGCCACTCTGGTGCATGGCCTTGTGCAGGTAGGCCACGCCCACGGCCTCTTCCATGTGCAGGCGCATTGTCGGCACGCTGGCCTTCGCAATCCGCAGGGCGTTGGACAACGCCGTGATGGCCTCGGGCATTCGGCCCTCGTAGGCGAGCAGCTGTCCGTGCGTGAAGTGTGCCTGGGCCAGATCCATGGGACGCCCGGAGGCCAGCACCTCAGGGGAGGCGAGATTGGTGCGGAGGTTGATCTGCGCCTCGAGCAGCGACCCCGTCCGCACCGCGCAGATGGTGACCGGGTCGAGGTCCCAGCCTGCCGGCTTGTTCGGGTGGCGCTGCATGACGACTGTCGCGTCATTGAAGCCCGACACGTCAAACAGGTAACGCACCGCGCCGACCGCCCCGACCGAGGCCGCATTCGCGCCGGGCGGGCGCGCCTCGGCGGCCTCCGCGTCTTCGACCACCTTCAGCACGGCATATCCCGTCGGAATGCGCACGGGTCGCGTGATCTGGCCGACAGACAGCCCCTGCAGGGCGTCACGCAGCTCCTGACGCAGGGTCGGCAGCGTCGTCTGTCCGAGCAGGCCTCCCCGATTGCGACTGGGATCCTGAGACACGCGGGTCGCCAGCGTCGCGAAGTCGGCGCCCTGGCGCACCTGCTCGACTACCTGCTGCGCCTCGTCATCGGACGCCACGACGATGAGGCGCAGCGTGAGGGTCTCTGGCGCAGGTGCCTGCGACGTGGGCGCCTGCGCCGCACCGCCCAACATCGTTCCCGCCACACACAGGGCCAGCGCGAACGCCGCGCCCCAGACCGCTTGCCGCACACAGGCTCCTGTTCAGGCTCGAGTGGGCCCGCAAGCATTGTAGGGCGCACGCGTGAGAGACCTACCTGCCGGTCAGCTCCGCGTCAGTCCACGGATGGGTACGTCCCTTGGTGGCGGCGCGCTGGCGCGTGACCACGGCCGCGGCCACGGCGCCGGCGCCGTGGCCCCACTCGCGACGCACGTAAGTCAGCACACTGGACACCTGCGCGTCGGTCATCGCCGCGCCCAGTGCAGGCATCAACCCGGTCGCGCCCTCCTTGCCGTGCAGCAGGATCTTGACCGGCATGTCGGCGGCCGCAAGCACGAGTGGCGATCCCACGAGACTGGCAGCTCGCCCGGGCTCGCCGCGACCATCGGCCTGATGACAGGCCTGGCACATGACCTGGTAAATCTGGCGACCCTCGTCGAACTGCCGCTGCTCGGCTGCCGTCAACGGTGGGGGAGCGCTGTCGTCACCGGGTTTACCTGGCCACGTGACGCGCGTCAGCACCGCGGCGGCCTGTTTGCCAAGTGCCGTGGGTTCCGACGCCAGCGCGACGAACGTCTCGGGGGCCCGCGCCAGCCGCAGTGGCGGCGCGGCGCTGCCGGGGCGGGTGTACGAGTTGGCCGACTCTGGCCAGACAAACGCGTACTCACCGCCAGCGCTCTGGCGGCCGCCCGGACAGGCGGGGCAGGCCGTGCCCGGGGTCGCGGGCAGTGGCGGCAGCTGTCCAGGCACCGGTGCCCCGAGAATCCCGATTTCGGCGCCGTGCATGAGTGCCTGACGCTGCCAGGGCGCGTCGGGCCGCCCGCCGGCGGTCGCGATGCGCGCCAGCCACTGCTGCGCCTCAGCCTCACGTGATGCCCGGAAGACCGTCGCGGCCAGCATGGTGGTGGCGTCGCGAGACGCGGCCGCCTGCTCGGCCAGCAGCCTGTCGAGAAGCAGCGATTCGACACCACGCGCGCCAGTGAGCGCGACGTCGACCAGGACCGGGTCGCCGTCGGCCTGCGCGAGCAGCTGGGCCATCACCTCCCATTTGCGCTGGTCGGCCGGCAGCGCGCCGAGCGACGCGGCGGCCTGCAGGCGCACGCGCGGATCCTCGTCGCCGGCACGCGCCTCGACGGCCGCCCGCAGCGTCGGCGTCGGGGCGCCAAGCCATCGTTCCGAGAGCCGCAGTGCCGCGGCCCGCACCTGTGGCGAGCGGTCCGTCAGCGCCGCTTCCACATCTGCCGGCGTCACCGCCTCGAGCCCGTCCAACGTCCACAGCGCATGGAGGCGGGTGCGCTCGTCGCCCTGTCGGGAGAGGTCGAGCAGCGCAGGTACCACCGCGACGTCACCCCGCTCGACCAGCTGACGCTGCGCGGTATCGCGTCGCCAGCCGTTGGCGTGTGAGAGCTGTGCAATGAGGGCCTGCCCCGTGCCGGTCGGCACGGCGCTGGTGTCCCGCGACGCGCTCTCGTGCACGACGCGCCAGATGCGACCGAGACCGCGCGGGTTCTGCAGGCCGCGTGCCTCGATGTACGACTTGAGGTAGCTGGTGAGCGACAGACGGTGCTCGACCACACCGCGATACAGGTCGACGATGGTGAGCGTGCCGTCGGGGGCGTTTGCAAGGAAGACCGGGCGGAACCGCTCGTCGGTGGATGCCAGGAACTCCGCGTCCGGGTAGGCCTTGGCCGCGCGCACGGTGGCGCCATCGTCGCGCAGCGTGATGCGGCTCACCAGGTTGGCGGCCGGTTCTGCCACAAAGACGTTGCCGTACACCTCGGCTGGCAGCCGATCGCCGCGATAGACCAGCGGGGCGCACACCGAGGTGTGCCGCGCCAGGGTGCCGTCGGCTCGCCGCACACCAGCCTGATAGCCGCGGTTGATGCCGGGCGTCGGTCGGACCGGCCACACCGTGTTCAGGTCATTGTCGGGCATGGCAAGCCGCTCATAGCTGCCGCGCGTGCGCAGCAGGTGCGGATGTCGGGCAAAGTACTCGCCAGCGACCAGATCCACGTGCAGGGCCGACTCGTTGGTGTTGCGATACGTGCGCCCGGCATCGTCGTGTGTGGCGCCCCACTGGCCGCGCACCGGCGAGGCGCCGCTCACGATCGCGCCGCCCTGCCACTGGAAGTGCAGGCGCGACTGGCCGGCACTGCGCATCCGGTTGTCGAGGCCCCAGTCGAAGCCGTTGGCGTTGTTCTCGACATCGACCTCCCGCCGCCCGAACTGATCGGTCACCCGCGTCTTGGTGTCCATCCGCAGGTCACCGTCGGTGTCGCGCATCAACCACACCTCGGGCGGTGCGGCAACCAGCACGCCGTGCTCCAGCACCTTCACGCTGCGCGCCAGGACCAGGCCGTCGGCAAAGATGGTGCGTCGGTCCATCCGACCGTCGCGGTCGGTGTCCTCGAGCACGACGATCCGCCCGACCGGCTCGTGCTCACCGGTGGCGGCGATGTCGGGCATGAAGCCGGGCATCTCGACGACCCACAGCCGACCGTCCGGCGCCCAGTCGATGGCGACCGGATCCTGCACGAGCGGCTCGCTGGCGACCAGTTCCACCCGGTAGCCCGGCGGAAGGTGAAAGGTGGTTAGTTCCTGGTCCGGCGTGAGGGCGGGTGACTCCGGTGAGACGGCCTGGACGCCTGGTGGCCACGCCCGGCGCGACGCGTCCTGCTGGCCGCGAGTGGTCACGGCGAAGGTACATCCGAGCAGCACGGCGGCGACGACGATTCGGGACACAATGACACGCATGGCTTCTCGGCGGACGTTCCTCTCGACCTCGGGGCTGGCAGTGGCTGGCTTGGCGCTTCCGGGTGTCGTGCCGGTCTCTCGCGCGCAGGAAGATCCCATCATAGACATCCATCAGCACGTCGGCTACAGCGGCAGGCCCGACGCCGTCTTGCTGGCCCATCAACGGGCGATGGGCATCACCACCACGATCCTGCTGCCCGCCGGCCGGGCGGCGATGCGTCCCTCCACGCATGAGGGCCGATCCAACGGCCTGCAGGCGCAGGCGCTCGGCAACGACGCGTGCTACGACTTCGCGAAGGCGCATCCGGGCGAGTTTCTCTTCGGGGCCAACGAGGTGCCCGATCTCGATGGGGCGCCGAAGGAGATCGAGCGCCAGATCGCGCGCGGCGCGGTGGTCATCGCCGAGCAGAAATTCGGCGTGGCCTGCGACGCTCCGGAGATGCAGGCCATCTACCGCCTCGCCGAGGCGCGGCGGGTGCCGGTGCTCATGCACTGGCAGTTCGGCATGTACAACCACGGCTTCGAGCGGTTCCACCGCATGCTCGAGAAATTCCCGCGCGTGGACTTCATTGGTCACGCGCAGACGTGGTGGGCCAACATCGACGCTGACCATACCGACCAGACGGTGCTCTATCCCAAGGGCCCGGTACGCCCCGGCGGGCTCACCGATCGCTACCTGCGTGACTACCCGAACATGTTCGGCGACCTCTCGGCGGGATCGGGCCTCAATGCGCTCACGCGCGACGAGGCGTTCACACGCGATTTCCTGAGCCGGCACCAGGACAAGCTGCTGTACGGCAGCGACTGCAATGACCATGTCGGCAGCGGCCAGCAGTGCCAGGGTGCGCAGACCATCGCGGCGCTGCGTCGCCTCGCGCCCAGCCCGGCGGTCGAGCGCAAGTTGCTGTATGGCAACGCCAGACGACTGTTCAAGCTCTAGGCTGGGAGTCGCGTGACGGCCCTCGCCGCCTGGCAGGCCACCGGCGACCCACACGGCGAACCATCACGGCCCATGAACAGCGGCAGCAGACATCTCCTGGTTCTGGTGGCCCTGGCTGCTGTCGGCTGGGGTTGCGGCGTGCGCCCGGGCACGTCCGGGAGTGCCCGCGCTTCCCAACCCGACGCGGCGCTCCAGCGCGAGCCCGCCCTCGAGCGCTTCGAAGGTGTCGAACCGCACATGGGCACCCTGGTGTCGATCACGGTCTTCGCACCTGACGCGACACGCGCGCGCGAGGCGCTTCGTGCCGGATTCGATCGCATCCACGCCCTGAACGCGATTCTGTCGGACTACCTGCCCGACAGCGAGCTGAGCCGGGTCACCCGCGAGGGCGTGGGCCGGCCGTTGCCGGTCAGTGCCGATCTGTTCGCGGTGCTTGCGGCGTCGCAACGCCTGGCGGTCGCGACCGACGGCGCGTTCGACGTCACGCAAGGTCCGGTCATCCGGCTGTGGCGTGAGGCACGCCGGCAGAAGCGGTTGCCCGAGGCGGCCGCCTTGCGCGAGGCGGCTGCACGCAGTGGCCATACCCACATGCGGCTGGACGAGGAACGCCGCACCGTGACCTTCGACATCGCCGGCATGCAGCTGGACGTCGGCGCGATCGGCAAGGGCTACGCGGCCAGTGAGGCGCTGGCGGCGGTCACGCGGTTGGGTGTGCGCAGCGCCCTGGTCGCGGCCAGCGGGGATCTCGCCTTCAGCGAAGCGCCGCCCGGGCAGCCAGGGTGGAGAATCCGCATTCATGCCGGTGACATCGGCGAGATCGCGATCCCGCCCATCCTCCGCCTGGTGAACCGGGCGGTGTCGACATCGGGCAACGCCGAGCAGCACCTCGACATCGACGGGCGGCGCTACTCGCATGTGATCGACCCGGCGTCGCGGACCGGGCTGGTCGATGACATCACCGTGACCGTCGTGTCCAGACAT
>JBKJQW010000046.1:0-88140 GCA_046593715.1 Luteitalea sp. | reverse complement strand
TCCAGAGTGTGGCTGTGTCACGTCTCCTCCCTTCTCAAGAAGCACGGCCGTGCATGATGATGGTTTTGAGTTCGGTCATTTCATGCACGGTGGTGCGAACACCTTCTTTGCCGATGCCACTTGATTTCAAGCCACCATAGGGCATCAGGTCTGCGCGCCAGAGCGAGGTCCAGTTGATGTGAATGACTCCAGCATCGATCTCACGCATTGCCTCGATCGCCCGATCGTTACTGCGGGTGAATATTCCAGCTCCGAGTCCGTACCGGGTGCCATTGGCCAGGGCAATGGCCTGTTTGTCATCTGCTGCAGTCGAAATGACAACGGCGGGTCCAAACAGTTCGTCCTGGGCAATTGAGTCCATCGGATCGACATCGGTAAGAATGGCAGGCTGGATATAGGCTCCGTCCCGTTCTCCTCCGACGAGTAGTGTGGCTCCAGCAGACACTGCCTGCGTGATGCTTCGTGAAACCCTTTCGGCTTCTGATACCGATATCAACGAACCGATCTGGAATCGTTCATCCAGCGGGTCTCCGGCCTTCACAGCCTCGACTCGTGGCCGAAGAGCATCCAGGAAATCCGCCCGTATGGATTGCTCGACAATGACCCGCTGCACAGAGATGCACACCTGTCCGGCATTGACGTAGCCACCGATTGACACAGCGTGTGCTGCGAAGTCGATGTCGGCATCGCTGAGCACGACCACCGGAGACGATGCCCCCAATTCAAGAGACAACTTCTTGATCCCAGCGATGCGGGTGATGGCTTCGCCAACGCTGGTCGATCCAGTAAAGGAAACTTTCCTCACTTTGGGATTGCTCACAAGTGCTTCACCCAGGGTCGAGCCTGGACCGGTCAGCACTGTCAGGACTCCAGGTGGTAACCCCGCATCCATGAAGCACTGTGCCAGGGCAAGTGCACTCAGTGGGGTGGACCGGGCAGGCTTGAGGACCACGGAGTTGCCAACGGCCAGCGCCGGAGCAATCTTGTGAAGCACCAGAAGTGCCGGGTAATTGAAAGGAGTGATTGCCGCAACAACACCAACGGGTTGTGGGATAGTAAAGCCGATTTTGTCCAGCCCGGTGCCGCGGTTGGCATCAAGTGGAAGCGAATCACCGTAAAGGTGCGCACCCTCAAAAGCGGACAAGCGAATGATTTCGCCACTTCGCGAACACTCACCACGAGCCTCGGTGATGCTCTTGCCGTTTTCCCTGGACATCAACTGGGCGAACTCTTCTTGACGTCGATCGGCAAGATCAGCGGCCGCCATCAGAATGGCTGCTCTTTTGTGGGCTGGCGTTCTGCGCCATTGCCGACCAGCAATCTCCGCTTGGTCGACGGCTTTTTCAACATCGTGAACGGTGGCGGTTTCAACTTCCGCTATCACGTCTCCGCTGAAAGGCGAACGAATCTCTTCGTAGCTTTCAAGTGATGCGCGTGTGCCAGCAATCGCCAAATCGTGCCTAGTCACGGAACCTCCTTGTCAGCTCATCAATCCTAGACGCTCTGTGGGAAACCTAGCTGTACCCCGCCATGGCGGGGCTCCGACCAGCGGGAGGTGACGACCTTGGTTTGCGTGAAGAAGCGAAAGCCTTCCTCGCCATGGGCTCGGCTGTCTCCAAACAGTGAGTGCTTCCATCCACCGAAGCTGAAGTACGCAACCGGAACGGGAATCGGAACGTTGATTCCAATCATTCCCACCTGCACCTGGTTCTGAAACGTCCTGGCTGCACCACCATCGTTGGTGAAAATCGCAGTGCCATTGGCAAACGCGCCTGAGTTGATCAGTGCCACGCCCTCGCTGTAGCTGTGTACTCTGACTACCGAAAGAACTGGACCAAATATTTCCTCGGTGTAGACCTTCGAGCTTGTGGGCACCTTGTCAATCAAGGTGGGGCCAAGCCAGAAGCCGGCAGGTGCACCGTCTGGAACAACGGCTCGTCCATCCACCACAACCGTCGCGCCATCATGTTCCGCCAGTGCAATATACGAAGCCACTCTGTCGCGATGCTGTCGGGTGACAAGGGGCCCCATATCGCAGCGCCTTCGTCCATCGCCAACCGTGATCTGTGACATGCGCTCGGCGATCTTCTCGATCAGGAGATCTGCGACCGGCTCGACGGCAACAACAACCGAGATCGCCATGCAGCGCTCGCCCGCAGATCCGAAGCCAGCGTTGACAGCCGAGTCCGCAACCAAATCCAGATCGGCATCAGGCAGAACCAGCATGTGGTTCTTGGCTCCACCCAGAGCCTGAACCCGCTTGCCGTTGGCTGAGGCGGTTGCATAGATGTATTGCGCGATTGGGGTGGAACCCACGAAGGAAACCGCAGCGACGTCGGGACTGTGGAGTAGACCATCGACCGCCTCCTTGTCTCCGTGCAGGACGTTGAATACGCCGTCAGGCAACCCTGCGTCCTTCCACAGCTCGGCGATCCAGTTGGCTGCCGAAGGGTCTTTCTCACTCGGCTTCAGGACAACGGTGTTGCCAGCGGCAATGGCAATCGGGAAGAACCACATCGGGACCATGGCCGGGAAGTTGAACGGACTGATGATGGCGACAACGCCGAGGGGTTGCTTGATTGAATAGACATCGACGTTGGTGGAGGCGTTCTCGGAGAAGTCGCCCTTCAGCAAATGCGGGAGTCCACATGCGAACTCGACGACTTCCTGGCCTCGGGTGATTTCACCGAGTGCATCGGAGACAACCTTGCCGTGCTCCGAAGTGATGATGTCAGCGAGCTCGCCTTTTCTCGCCTCGAGCAGTTCACGGAAGCGAAACAGGATGGCCTGTCGTCGTGCCAACGAAACGGCACGCCATGCTGGAAAGGCATCGCGCGCAGCGGTGATGGTGGCGGTGATGTCGGCGGCATCGGCGAGGGCCACGTGCTTGCTGACCTCACCAAGGGCGGGATCGAACACATCGCCAACTCGGCCGGAGTGACTGTCAACCGCTTTGCCGTTGATCCAGAGTGGCACTGTCTTCATCGTTGTTCGGTTCCCTTGACGAGCACTTGTGAACTCCACGGGCAGCGTGCGATGCCGCTCCCCCCGGGGAATGGCCGGACGTGGACCTGGTCGCGGCCGGACGCGTTCGAAGTCTAGGTCATCCAACGACCGCTTTTCGCGGCCTGAGGCATTGCGCCGCTGGAGAACGTCGCGCCGGGACGAGGCGGACTGCGCCGTGTGCCGGCTCCCAAGGCGCATGGCCGGGCGCGGTGGGGGACCGTCCGGGGCCTGACCTGGGACCGACCGGGGCGCGAACAAACCAGGCGACTGCTGGACGCGGATGTCGTGCAGGCGGCCATTTACGAATGCGGGGGTGACGACGCAGAATAGGCAGGCGACGGCTTTCCCGCGAAGGGATGTTCCTCCTTTCGGCGAATAGTCCCCGTTCCGCTCACCGACCATGGCGCTCAGCCAGCCGACCAGCCCCGCCACGCGGGGCGTTGTCGTATAGATGGCCTCCCGCGCCCTCCTCGCCGTTTCGTTCGGTCTCGCCGCAGGCCTCATCGGCCTGGCCCTCGGGCAGGTGACGTTGTTCCAGGTCGCCGAGTCCAAGGTGTACGACCTGGCCATGCGCCTCACGGTCGAGCCCGCGCGCGCCCATCGCGCCATCACGATCGTCGAGATCGACGAAGTCAGTCTGCGGCGGCTCGAACCGGTCGTCGGTCGGTGGCCCTGGCCACGACTGGTACACGCCGTGGTGATCGACTTTCTCGCCCGGGGTCCAGCCAAGGCGGTGGCTTACGACGTGAGCCTGACCGATCGGGACCGATCGACCGGCTTCGAGGTGGGCGGAACGACCTGGACCGGCGCCGAGTCCGACCAGGCACTGGTGGACTCGACGCGAACGGCAGGCAACGTCATTCACCTGGCCGAGGGCGTCTACGAAGGTGCGACGGGCGCCGATGACGCCGACCGCACGCTGAGGACCGCGCCGCAAGGGCCCTATGCCCTGGACGACAGCGTCGACTTGCGACCGGCTCTGTCGGGGCCATACCCCGGGCTGGGTGAAGCCGCCCGTGCCCTGGGCCACAACGTCATGCTGGTGGACCCGGACGGGCCGGTCAGGCAGATCATCCCGTTTGTTCGCCGAGAGGGCGTCTTCCTGCCCTCGTTCGGCATTGCCGCCGCCCAGGTGCTGCGCGACCTCCCGAGCGCGCAGATCCATCTCGACCGAGAGGCGCTGGTCCTTGGCACGACACGGCTGCCGGCGCCGGTCACCGCCATTCCGAGGTTTGCTGGCCAGTCGGGTCCGCTCGCCCTGGGTCGTCGCAGCCTCATCCGCTACCGGGGCCCGGCCGTGCTGCCGGACGGCAGGACGCCGACCTACCGCACCTACTCGTTCTACGACCTGTTCTACTCGGAGCAACAACTGCTCGAAGGCCAGACGCCGCTGATCGACCCGGCGACGTTCCGGGGCGGACTCGTGTTCGTGGGGGCGACGGCGGTAGGCCTCAAGGACGTCTTTGCGGTGCCACTCGGCGCCACGGGCGCCATGGCCGGGCCGCACATCCACGCCAATGTCGCGGACATGGTCCTGTCGGGTCAGGTCATCCATCGATTGCCCGCCTGGCTGTGCGTTCTCCTGGCGCTGCTCGTTTCCGTTGGTGCACGGTACGCGGTCATGCCCACGCGGGTGGCGTTGGGCGTGGCGGGTGCGCTGGGCCTCCTCGTGGCCGTGCACGTGGGCGGTGTGCTGGCCTTCGACCGGGGACTCTGGGTGCCAGTCGTGCCGGCAACCCTCGGGTGGGCACTGGCAACGGGCGGCGGCTTTGCGTATCAGTACCTGGTCGAGGGACGCGAGAAACGGCAGGTGCGCGGGTTGTTCTCGCGCTACCTGTCAAAGGATGTCTATGACCAGGTGCTCGCCAATCCGGCGCTCGCTGAGCTCGGCGGCAAACGCCGCACCATGTCGGTGCTGTTCTCCGACATGCGGGGGTTCACGACGCTGTCCGAGAGTGGCGATCCCGAGGCGCTGGTCCAGCAACTGAACGAGTACTTCTCGCGAATGGTCGACGTCGTCTTCGAGCACCGCGGGACGCTGGACAAGTTTGTCGGGGACATGGTGATGGCCCTGTACGGGGCGCCGCTGGACGACGAGGACCACGCCGAGCATGCGGTCGCGACGGCAGTGGCGATGGTCAAGGCGCTGGAGTCCTTGAATCGCGAGTGGGCCAGGCAGGGCCGCCCGACCCTCGGCATCGGCATCGGGATCAACTCGGGCGAGATGATCGCGGGCACGATCGGCTCCCGGCAGGTCCGCAGCTACACCGTGATCGGTGATGCGGTGAACCTGGGCGCCCGGCTGGAGTCGTTGAACAAGGAGTACGGCACGTCGATCATCATCAGCGACGCCACCCGCCGCCAGTTGCGGACGTCCTGGGCGCTCCGGCCGCTCGGCGGCGTCGTGGTCAAGGGCAAGAGCGTAGCGGTCGATATCTACGAGGTCGTCGTCGAGTAGGACAGGACGCAGGAACTCGGCTACGGCCGCAACCATATTCCGGAGTGCTCACGGTGACGTTCATCCCAACGCTGGTTTCTCTCACGCTGCTGGCCGGCCTTGCCACTCCAGCCGCCGCGCAGTTCGGTCTCCTCGAGCAAGGCGCCAAGCGCGCCAAACAGGTCAGCGACTTCAACTGGTCCGACCAGGAGAAGGCCGCGCTCGGCAGCAAGGTCAGTGAGCTGGTCCGGCAGCGGTACGGCGTCGTGCAGGACGCGGCGGTGCACAAGTACGTGGCGCTGGTCGGCCGCGCGGTTGCCGAGAAGAGCACCAAGCCCGGTCTGCCGTGGACGTTCATCGTGCTCGACACCGATGCCGTGAATGCTTTTGCGGCGCCGCACGGCTACGTGCACATCACCCGCGGTGCCCTCGCGCTGATGAAGGACGAATCCGAGCTTGCCGGTGTGCTCGCCCACGAGATCGTGCACGTCAGCGAGGAGCACACCATCGACGCGCTCAAGAAGAACACGCTCAAGAGCGCGGCAGCCGAACAGGTGGCCGGCGGCAACGCGTTGATCGAGTTCCTGGCCAATGCGGCCTACAACAACATCCTCGACAACGCCTACAGCCGGGGCGACGAAGGGGCCGCTGACACCCTCGGCATCACTCTCATCAACAAGGCCGGCTACGCTCCACAGGGCCTGGGCACCTTCCTGGCGACGCTGGCCGATCGCAACAAGAGCGCCACCGAGAAGCGCGGTCTGTTCAACTCCCACCCGGAGATGCAGGCCCGGCAGGACAAGCTCTCCTCGACCATCGCCAAAGGCAAGCTGACGGGCACGCAACTGGTGGCTGACCGCTACAAGGCGACCATCAAGTACAAGCCCGTGCCGCAGGCGCAGATTGCCACCGTCGCGGCCGGCACCAAGGGACTGGCCGGCGGGTCGAGCAGCAAGGACAGCAAGGCCGCGACCAAGGCCGACCCGCCCGCAGAGGCGCCCAAGAAGAAGGGATTCGGGTTGGGCAAGCTGGTCGCCGGCGGCGGCAGCGAGACCAAGTCCGCGCAGGTGGTCGGCTCGGGCGGGGCTCGAGGGCTCGACCCCGAGAAGGACGCAAAGGGCGGCAGCAACCCCGCAGTGGTGGCAGTGAAGATCACGCCGGCCGATCTGCAGGCATTCAAGACCGCCGGATCGCTGACCTAGGGTGGCGTCCGGGGCTCGCCACACCAATGAGGTCAGCGCTGAAAAACCAATTCGTGGACGCGGTCATGCGGTGGTTGGCCGCATGACCTGGGCCGACCGGACGTGACGGTCCCAGGCTGGATCGGCCTGCTGGTCCTGGCGCTCGCCCTTGCGGCGCGCGCCAGCACCCGCAATGCCTACGTCAAGCGGAAGCTCCTGCTCTCGGTGGTCCTCGCCGTCGGCTACCTGGCCGCACACGCGGTGGCGTCCTGGGCAGGTACGCCGCTGGGCATCGCGCGGCCGCTCGACACGATCGCCCCGGTCTTGCTGGCACTGGCGGCCAGCAACCTGGTGGTGCTGGTTGCCGTCAACCCGTTCCGCCAGGATCGCCTTCCGGACCATTTCCCGGCCATCCTGCAGGACGCGATCACGGTGGCGGTCTTTGTCACGATCGTCGTGCTCTTCTTCAACGATCGCCTCCAGCTCACCGCCGCGGCCGGCGCGGTCGTGCTTGGCCTGGCGCTCCAGAACACGCTCGGCAACGCCATTGCCGGCCTCGCGTTGCAGGCCGATCACCCGTACAAGGTCGGTGACTGGATCCAGGTGGGCGACCACGAGGGACGGGTGACGCAGATTTCGTGGCGTTCCACGCTGCTGCGGACGCGCGAGAGCACGTTGGTGGCGCTGCCCAACAGCAACATCGCCGACGGCCCCATCGTGAATTTCTCCGAGCCGGCGCCGCCCACCCGGATTGCCGTCGACGTGGGCGTGTCCTACACCGTGCCGCCGAACCACGTGAAAGCCGTGATCGTGGCAGCCCTGGCGGAGGTGCCGCTGGCCATGCCGTCGCCGCCACCGGACGTCCTGCTGCTTGAGTTCGGTTCCTCCTCCATCACCTACAGGATTCGCTTTTTCGTGCAGGACATGGAACGCGCCTCACTCGCGCAGGACCAGATTCGCACCGCCCTCTGGTATGCCTTCCACCGGCACGGCATCGAGATCCCCTACCCCATACAGGTCGAGTACTCGCCGGGGACGATGCCGACGGTGGCCCTCCCCGAACAAGCCGACCTGCCGGCGTTGATTGGCAACACGGCGCTGCTCGGCGGCCTCCCACCCGATGCCCGTGCACAGCTGGCCGCATCGGCGCGACCGCGACTCTATGGCGCCGGGCAGGCCATCGTGCGGCAGGCGGACATGGGGACGAGCAGTTACCTGGTGGCGCGTGGCGAGGCGCGCGTCAGCGTTGCCCCCGATGACCAGGAAGTGGCCCGTCTCGGCGTCGGGCAGGTGTTTGGCGAGATGTCGTGGATCACTGGCGAGCCACGCTCCGCGACGGTGACCGCCACCGTGGACACGCTGGTCTTCGAACTCGACGACGTCGTCCTGCGCGAGCTTGCTGCCGCGTCTCCCGGCGTTCTCGACACGCTGGCCGATGCCGTCTCGAGGCGGCGGCAGGAACTCGAGTCGATTTCCGCGGGCAGTGCGACTCGTCTGCCGCACGCCGCCGAGCCGCCGGCCACGCTGGTCGCACGCATGCGACGGTTCCTCAGACTCCGCTAGACACACGAAAGGGCGCGGCGGTATATCCGCCTGCGCCCTCCGTGTGCGGTGCCGCCGTCTCGGAAGCCTGACGCCACGGCGCCGGTCAGACGTGGGCGCCGGACATCTGCCGGCCGCCCAACGCCTGCTCCCTCAATCGGCAGCGCCGATACCAGACGCTACTCGCGATAGCGGCCCTCGCGGTACCCGCGGTCGTATCCCTGCTGAAACGCCTGCCGATACTCGTACTTGTACTGATCACGCGACCCGTAGCGGCTGTTGTAGCCGTCGTCGCCCTCGCGGTAATTCTTCTTGCGCGTCGGCTCGTACCGGTCGTTGTCGCGAGCGTCGTCGCGCCCGTCGCGATAGCCGTCGTCGAAGCCGCGCTGGCTCGCCGGCGACCGACCGTAGCCCGACCCGGGGTAACCGTTGCGTCCGTCCGGGTAGCCGTAACCGGCCTCTGGTCGATAGTCGCCGCCAGGGTAGGCAGGGCGGTCATACCCGCCGCCTCGGTAGCGGTCGAAGCCAGCCTGATACCCCTCGGCGAAGCCACGACGGAACAGGTCTGCGCCAGCTTGTCGAGTGCCGCCCCAGCCCCACCCGCTGCTGCCACGGCGGAACTCGTCGTGCTGCCGATAGTCCGGGCGCCGTCCACTGCGGGCGTCGCGCTCTCCCTCGCGCATGCCGGAGCGGTAGCCCTCGTCGTACGCGCGCTGGTCACCGGAACGGGCGCCGGGCAGGCGCCACTGGGCGGCCGTCAATACCGTCTGCGCGGCCCCCGCGGTCGGGGTGCCGATCACGAGCATGGCCGCGAAGGCCACGATGGGGAAGGTGCGTGTCATGGTGTCCTCTCTTCCAGCCAACACCATGAACAGAATCAATCGTCGTGCCAGGCCTCGTGTCCGACATGCAGGACACTCTGGGCGCCTGGCTACTCGGTCCAGACAATCACGTGCGACTTGCCGGTCTTGCGCACAAATAGCAGGCCCGGTCCGGCCGCTTCCAGGTCGTCGATGGACAGCTGGATGTTCTCGAGGCCGACCCCGTCCTGATTGATGTCCATGCGGCCGTCAGGAGAGAGACGGACCAGCCACATCGGCAGGGTGAGGCGGACCAGTTTGTGTTCCTTGGTGGCGAACGCGAGGATGTGGAGGCTGTCGATCCTGCCACCCCGCTTCTGCCGCGCCGCCATGGCCTTGCGCGACAGGGACGGTCCCGACGGGCCATCCATCACCAGCGCCGGCACGCCGTCAAAACGCTCGAGGACCGCTGCCGCCTCCCGCTCGTAGTCGCCGATTGTTGCCGACTCGCGCACCTGCACCTGCTTGCGGACCATGTAGGCGCAGCTGCCGGCAAGTGCGACCAAGGCCAGCACGAGCGCCAAGAGCACTCCCAGCACGATGGGGATCCAGCGTCGCCTCGCCATCCGATCAAGGGAGACGTTATCCGCGAGTGACTCGTTCTAGCAAACACGGCGCGCAGCGCCGGCGAATGTCAGCGCGCTCGCACTGAAGTGCGGTAGGCTTGTAAGTTAACGCTTCACCTCCCGGAGCTTTGGTCATGGCAAAAACACGTAAGTTGACAAAGACAGGTACCGGCGCGAATTCGCGCGAACTTCTGACGTGGGCCCTGCAGGGTCTCGAGCAGGAGATCGCGTCCACGCGTCAACGGCTGCAGGATCTCGAATCGCAGGCCCGCTCGCTGCGCGGCTCGGCGCGCGCCGCCGCCACGGCAGGCACGGCATCGGCCACGGCGGATGCGCCGGCGCCAGCGGTGCGCAAGAAGCGCAAGCTCAGTGCTGATGCCCGTCGGCGGATTGCCGAAGCGCAGAAGCGCCGCTGGGCAAAGGCGCGGGCGGGCAAGGAGTAGGCCGGCCCCAGAGCTGCGCGCACTGCGCGGCTTCGGCGACCGTCCCGGCGTGGATGCGCGCGATGGCATCCACGTCAGGGGCGTAGCCGCCTCCCATGCTCACGGCTACCGGCACGCGCTCGGCCTGGCAGCGGCCGAAGACGATGGCGTCGCGGCGACGCAGGCCGCCCTCGGTCAATCGCATCCGTCCCAGTCGGTCCCCCTCGTAGGGATCGGCGCCGGCGATGTAGAACACCAGGTCGGGCCCCGTCGCCAGCACCACGTCGAGGGCATCGGGCAGGTGCGACATGTACGAGTCGTCATCGGTGCCATCGGGCAGTGGCACGTCGAGGTCGCTGCGTTCCTTGCGGAACGGAAAATTCGCGGCACCGTGCAGCGAGCAGGTGAAGACCCGCGCCTCGCGCTCGAAGATCGCGGCTGTCCCGTTGCCCTGGTGTACGTCGAGGTCGATCACCGCCACCTGTCTGACCCGTCCGGTGTCGAGCATGACCATGGCCGCGACGGCGACGTCGTTGAAGACACAGTAGCCCTCACCATGGTCTCGGAAAGCATGGTGCGTGCCGCCTGCGAGGTTGACCGACACCCCGTCCTGCAACGCGGCGCGGGCGGCCTCGACGGTGCCGCCGACCGACCGCCGCGACCGCTCCACCATCGCCATCGACCAGGGGAAGCCGATCCGGCGCTGCTCCTCGCGCGTCAGCAGGCCGTCCTTCACCCGTCGCACGTAGTCCGGGCTGTGGACGCGGGTGAGATCCTCCCAGGCGACGGGCTGTGGTTCGGTCAGCGCCTCGACGGGAAGGATGGCCTCGGCGATCACGCGGGCCCGCAGCCGCGCGTACTTGTCCATCGGGAAGCGGTGCCCCTCGGGCAGCGGCAGGACGAAATGATCGCAGTAGAACGCGCGCACCCGACCGGGCTCGTCTAACTCGTGGCGGTGACCGCCCGGGCGGCGACTTTGAACGCCTTCCGGGCTGCTCGGATCGTGTCGTCGACGTCACCGCTGGTATGCGCGCCCGACAGGAACCAGGCCTCGAACTGCGAAGGCGGGAGGTAGACGCCTTGCGCCAGCATCGCCTGGAAGAACCTTCCATACGCGGCGGCGTCGGAGGCTTTGGCGTCGTCGTAATTGAGCACCGGACGGTCGAGGAAGAACACCGTCAGCAACGACCCCACACGGTTGATGCTGACGTCGGTGCCAGCCCGGAGCGCGGCGTCCGAGAGGCCTTCGGCAAGCAGGGCACCCAGCCGCTCGAGCTTTGCGTAGAGCTTGTCGGACAGCTGCGACAGGGCCCAGAGGCCGGCTGTCATCGCCAGGGGATTGCCCGACAGGGTGCCCGCCTGATACACAGGGCCGTCTGGCGCCACGTTGCGCATCACGTCCTCGCGGCCGCCATAGGCACCCACAGGCAGGCCCCCGCCGATGATCTTGCCGAGGCAGGTGACATCCGGGGTGACGGCAAGCAGGTGCTGGGCGCCGCCGCGAGAGGCGCGAAAGCCGCTGATCACCTCGTCGAACACGAGCAGGGCTCCGGTGCGGTCGCACAGCGCGCGCAATCCGGCGAGAAAGCCGGGTTCGGGCGGCACCACGCCCATGTTGCCGGCGATCGGTTCGACGAGTACTGCGGCCACTCCACCTTTGACCGACGAGGCCAGCGCTTCCACCGAGGCGAGGTCGTTGTAGCGTGCGGTGAGCGTCAGCGCGGCGACGGCTTTGGGAATTCCGGGTGAGGTGGGCACGCCCAGCGTCGCCGCCCCGCTGCCGGCCTGGACCAGGAAGCCGTCGGCGTGTCCGTGATAACAGCCGGCGAATTTGATGACCGCGTCACGCCCGGTGGCCGCACGAGCGACACGCAGCGCGCTCATCGCCGCCTCGGTGCCGGAACTCGTGAAGCGCACCAGCTCCATGGATGGCACCAGGTCACGGACGGCCTCGGCCAGCTGGATCTCGAGCCGGGTCGGCGCCCCAAAGCTGGTCCCGTGCCTGGCCACCCGGGCCAGGGCGGTGAGCAGGCCCTTTGGCGCGTGGCCGTGGATCAGCGGCCCCCAGGACATCACGTAGTCGAGGTACTTGCGGCCGTCTTCGTCGCGGATGTACGCACCCTTCCCGCTCTTGATGAAGGGTGGTGTTCCGCCAACCGCCTTGAACGCACGAACCGGACTGCTGACGCCGCCCGGCATCACCTGTTCAGCCCGTGCGAACAGCTTTGCCGACCGGCTTGCCTTCTTCACTGCCATACGTCTGTGTCCTCGAGATGGTCGCGGGTCATGCTGGCGCGCTCGCGCGCTCCTGCGCTCCCCGGTCTCAACGTACCACGCTGCTCAGGCTGCTTCTTCTGCACCATTCGCAGCCTGGACCGTCAGAGCGCGCTCGCGGCCTCGCGTGCGTAGTAGGTGATGATCGCGTCGGCGCCCGCACGTCGAATCGAGACCAGCGACTCCATCATCACCCGCGATTCGTCGATCCAGCCGTTGGCGGCCGCCGCCTTGACCATCGAGAACTCGCCGCTCACGTGGTACGCGGCGGTGGGCAGGCCAAAGGTCTCCTTCACGCGCCACAGGATGTCGAGATAGGGCAGTGCCGGTTTGACCATCACCATGTCGGCGCCCTGGTCGATGTCCAGGGCCACCTGCCGCAACGCTTCGCGCGCATTGGCCGGATCCATCTGATGACTGCGCCGGTCGCCAAACGCCGGCGTCGACTCGGCCGCCTCCCGGAAGGGACCGTAGAACGCGGACGCATACTTGGCGGCGTAGCTCATCACCGCCGTGTCCACGTGGCCGGCAGCGTCGAGGCCCTCGCGGATGGCGCCGATGCGTCCGTCCATCATGTCCGAGGGCGCCACGATGTCGGCGCCGGCCTGCGCGTGCGAGAGCGCTGCCTGCACGAGCAGCGCCACGGTCGGGTCGTTTTCGACGATGCCGTCGGTGACGAGGCCGCAGTGGCCGTGCGAGGTGTACTCGCAGAGGCAGACGTCGGTGATGATCACCGTCTCCGGGTGTGCGGCCCTGATCGCGCGCACGGCCTGCTGCACCGGACCCTGTGGATCGTCGGCGCTGCTGCCACGCTCGTCCTTGTGTGCGGGCAGGCCGAACAGCAACACCGACGTCACGCCGTCGGCCGCGGCCGCCCCGACCTCGGTCACGATTACATCGACCGACATCTGCGCGACGCCGGGCATCGACCCGATCGGCCTGCGGATGCCCTCGCCCGGGCACACAAACAACGGATAGATGAACTGCGAGGGTTGCAGATGCGTCTCGCGTACCAGCGCGCGCAGTCCAGGGGTCCGTCGAAGTCGGCGGGGGCGATTGGTCAAATCGAGAGGCATCGCCCTCACGCCCTCGACCGCACGTACACGACGATGGCATCGACCAGCGAGGGAATCGTATAGGGCGCGATCGGCATGATGCTGGTGGCCACGCCGAGCTGCTGCGCCGCCTCCGCCGTCACCGGTCCGATGGAGGCCACGGCCACCTGCTGCAGCAGGTCGGCACCTTGTTCTTCGCCGAGGTTGGTGACGAAGTGCCGCACGCTGGACGCGCTGGTGAACGTGACGATGTCCACGTCACCTTCGAGCAGCTTCTTGTAGATGTCGGGCTGCCCTTCCTGGCCCCACGGCGCACGCACCGTGCGGTAGACCGCGATGTCGTCGACCTCGGCGCCGGCCTTGCGCAGCTCGTCTGGCAGCGTGTCGCGCGCGATGTCGGCACGGGGCAGGAGGATGCGTCGGCCCTCGAGGTCGCCGGTGGCCGCAAGGGCTTCGATCACGCCCTCGCTGCGATCTTCCTCTGGCGTCAGGTCGACACGCAGGTGGAGCCGCTGCAGCCGCTCGGCGGTGACCGGGCCGACGGCGCAGATCCTGGGGCCGCGCAGATCGCGGATGTCGTGCATCTGGGAGAGCGCGCGACGCATGAAATGGTCCACGCCATTGACGCTCGTGAACACCAGCCAGTCGTACTGTGCGACGTCGGCGATAGCCCGATCCACTTCGTCGAATTCTCTGAGCGGCTCGATCTGAATCGACGGCGCCTCGATCACATCGGCCCCGAGTTCCTGCAACTGCTCGACGAACTCCCCGGCCTGCTCGCGCGACCGCGTGACGACGATCCGGACGCCGAACAACGGCCGATCGTCGAACCAGCGCAGGTGCTCGCGCAATCCCGCCGATGGGCCGACGACCAGGACGGCTGGCTCGCTCGGCGGATGTGCAGCGAGCTGCCTGCTCAGGCTGTCCAGCGTGCCAGACACGGTGCGCTGCTGCGGCGTCGTGCCGCGCGTGATGATCGCCGCCGAGTCGTCGGCCGGGCGTCCGTGCGAGAGCAATGAGGCGGCGACTCGGGCCAACTGCCGGGGCCCCGCGTAGCAGAGCAACGTGCCGTCCACCTTGGCCAGCTGGTGCCAGTCGAGGTCGGGCGTCGCCTCTTCGCCGTCCTCGTGGCCGCGGATGAGCGTCAGCGTGTTACCCGAACCCGGATAGGTGACCGGGATGCCTGCATAGGCCGGGATGCCGAAGAGGGCCGGAATCCCAGGCACCACCTCGAAGGCGACCCCCTGCTCGTGCAGGAACAGGGCTTCCTTGCCACCGCTGTCGAACACGAATGGGTCGCCCCACTTGAGCCGGACCACCGACTTGCCCTCGCGGGCCTTCTCGGCCACCAGCAGGCAGATGGCATCCTGGGCCGCTTCCCCGGGGGCGGCATCGCCCACATCGATGCGTTCGGCATCGGGCTGCGCCATGCGCAGGAGACCGGGATGGATCAGCGCGTCGTGCACGATCACATCGGCACGCCTCAGGTAGCGCAGCCCACGAACCGAGATCAGGGACGGGTCCCCTGGGCCGGCGCCCACGATGTACACGGGAGTC
This sequence comes from Luteitalea sp., assembly GCA_046593715.1. GTDB lineage: Bacteria > Acidobacteriota > Vicinamibacteria > Vicinamibacterales > Vicinamibacteraceae > Luteitalea. Next base: position 73,240 of record JBKJQW010000046.1, on the reverse strand, counting down.
ATGCGGGCATCTTACTGCCGCACGCGGCAACACGGCAGAACCAAGCCGGGGCGGGGACTCGCCATCGCCGCCACTGGCGCCACCTCAGTCGTGGTGCGGCAGGGGCCCCTCGTACTCGCGTACCGCCTCGAGGATCGACGCAGCGCCGTCGGCCAACAGACGTTCGGCCACCTGCTCGCCCAGCGCCTCCGGGTCGGCGGCCTCACCAAAGCCGATGGCGCGGACCTCCTGATCGCTCTCGAGCGACAGGACGCACGCCAGCAACTCGATCCCGCCGTCGGGGGTCTCACGACAGTAGGCGCCGAGTGGCAACTGACACCCACCGCCGAGCGCCGCCACGATTGCCCGTTCGGCGCGCAGCGCGATGTCGGCCGCGGCGTCACTCATCGCCACGAGGGTCTGGGTGATCTCTTCGGAGTCCTCGCGACACTCCACGGCGACGATGCCCTGCCCGGGGGAGGGGATGCAGGCGTCGACGGGCAGGCAGGTACTGATGCGTGCGCCGCGGTCGAGCCGGTGCAGCCCCGCTGCGGCGAGGACGAGGGCGTCGTACTGACCGGTGTCGAGCTTGCGCAGCCGCGTGTCGACGTTGCCGCGGACCGGCAGGAACTCGGCGCCTGGAAACTGCCGGTGCAGCTGCGCCACGCGGCGGACGCTGCTGGTGCCGATGCGGGGCGCCATGCCGAGCACGTCGCGCAACTGCGCCAGACTGCCGTCACGCAGTTCGCTCGTCCCGGGCAGCACCATGGCGTCGCGCGGATCGGCGCGCGGTAGCACGCCAGCGATGTGCAGGCCCACCGGCAGCAGCACCGCCATGTCCTTGGCGCTGTGGACGGCCAGGTCGATTTCGCCGGCGAGCAGCGCGTCCTCGATCTCCTTGACGAACAGCCGCTTGCCACCGATGTCGGAGAGCGGCGCATCCTGCAGGCGGTCGCCGTCGGTCTTGATGACGACGATCTCGCACGGCGCCACGCCGAGCGACTCGAGCCGGTCTTTCACCGTGTGCGCCTGCCACAACGCCAGCGCGCTGCCGCGGGTCCCGATCCGCCAGGTCGTGGTCATGACCCGGGGGCCCGATCTTTGCTCGGGGGCGCGGTGCGGCTGGCCTCGCTGGCTGCCGTCTCCTCATCGAGTTCGAACAGGCGTCGCAGCAACGCCGAGCACGCATCCATGGTCGCGTGGTCGTCGATCGCCTTGAGCCGTTCCGTGGGAGTGAGCAGCAGCTTCTCGACCATCAGGCGGGTGATCTCATCGACGCGGGCGCGCGCGTCGGGGCTGAGCGCGGCCAGCTTGGGTGCAAGGCGCTCGAGTTCGGCGCGGCGCACCCGCTCGAAACGCGTGCGCAGCGCCACCACCGTGGGAATCGCCGCGCGCGACCGCAGCCAGCCGTACCAGACGGCCACTTCGTCGTTGACCAGCCGTTCAGCCTTGGCCACGGCATCCTGTCGGCGGGCCAGGTTCTCCTGCACGATGCCGCGCAGGTCGTCGATGTTGTAGAGAAACACTTCTTCGAGGCGGGATATTGCCGGGTCCACGTCACGCGGCACGGCAAGATCGACGACAAACATCGGACGCCCGCGACGCGCGCCGAGCACGCGACGCATCTCGGCCTCGGTCAGCACCAGCTCGGGCGAGCCGGTGGCCGACACCAGGATATCGGCGGCCACGAGCGCGTCCAGGCGCGCCTCCCAGGGCACGACGAGACCGCGGACCTCGGTCGCGAGCAGCTGTGCGCGGTCCTGCCGCCGCGACGCAATCGTGGTGCTTGCGACCTGCTCGGCGAAGTGCAGCGCGCTGAGCCGTGCCATCTCACCGGCGCCGAAGACCACGAAGTGATGCGTGGCCAGGTTGCCGAAAATCTTGCGAGCCAGGGTCACCGCCGCATAGCTCAGCGACACGGCGCCTTCCGACAGGCCGGTATCGGTGCGGACTCGCTTGCCGATGGCAAACGCGCCATGGAACAGGCGGTTGATGACGCTGCTGGTGCCTCGTTCGTCGCTGGCGACCTTGTAGGCATCCTTCACCTGCCCGAGGATCTCGGGTTCGCCGACCACCAGCGAGTCCAGGCCTGCGGCGACGCGGAACAGATGGCGCGCCGCGTCGGCGTCGGTGCGCACGTAGAGCGCCGCATCGATGTCCTCGCGGGCGACGCCGCGGTAATCGGCAAGGCAGGCGATGATGCGCTCGCCCGTGGTCGCCGGATCGGACGTGACGGCGTAGACCTCGGTCCGGTTGCACGTGGACAGCAGCACCGCATCGTCGCACCCGTCGTTGGCGAGCCGGTCCAGCGCAGCAGGCACCATCGACCGGCTGATGCCAATCCGTTCTCTCACCTCGAGCGCGGCAGTGTGGTGACTGAGGCCGACCAGGACGAGGTGCATCACGCGAAGTTGTGGCTACGGGCGAAGAAGTACGCCACGGGCAGGAAATTCAGCAGGATCAGGGCGAAGCCGACGGCCGACAGCCAGGCCGCCCGCCGGGCGTTGAGTCGGGCCCATCGGCGCGACGCGAGCAGGGCACCGTAGACCAGCCAGGTGACCACCGCAATCAGGATCTTCGGGTCGGCGATGGTCATGTAGGGCAAACGGGGGTCGTTGGTCATCTGCCCGCTCACATCGCGCAGCCAGGCGGCGCCGCCGACCAGGCCGATGGTCAGGAACAGCCAGCCGATCGACACCGCGCGCATGTTCATGCGGTCCAGTGCCTGCAGTGAGGGCAGGCGCTGGAAGAACATCCCCGGCGTCCGCCGCTTCAGTTCGCGGAACAGCAGCAGGTAGGTGAGCCCAATCATGAACGCCAGGGCGAAGCTGGCGTAGGCAAACAGCAACGCCCCCACATGCAGTGCCACAAACGGTGCCGCGAAGTACTGGGGGATGTCGGTCGGCATCTCGCCGTGGGCCACCAGGCTCTGCAAGGCCAGCAGCAAGGGGGTGACGAAGATGCCGATCCCCCGCTGGTCGGTGGACACCTCGATCGACAGATAGGACACCGCCAGCATCCACACAAACGTCGAGACCGCGCCGGTGCGGCCGGCCATCGGCGGCACGCCGAGTTCCATCGTGTACATGCCGAGCACGAAGGTGTGGACGAGCACAGAGAGCAGGAGCAGACCCGTCGCGACGCGGCCGGCCAGCGGCTTCTGGGTGGCGAAGTGCCAGACGTATGCGGCAAACGCCATGGCGTAGAACAGCGCGAGGCTCATCTGGTCGTGCCCGGGCTACTCGGTCGGGCCGTAGTAGCCCTGTTTGGTGCGCGCGAGCGTGTTTGGTCGCTCGACCCGAACCACCACCCGCCGCCAGCGGCCGTCACGGCGCGGATTGCGCGAGGCGTACCCGACGGTGTACTGCGCGGCAAGTTCATCGGCAACCGATCCGTAGATCCCCGACAGCTCGTCGGCGCTGGTGGGGAAGAACGCCTTGCCGCCGGTCTCCTGCGCGAACTGCTTGAGCACGAAGTCGGACTCGCTGAAACCGGAGGAGGGACGTCCGCGCGGTCCATTGCCGTCCTTCAGGCCGATGGTGTAGATCGCCACCTCGGACCGCTTGGCGAGCTCGAGCACCTCCTCGAACGGCACGAGGCTGGACGTGTCTTCGCCGTCCGACAGTACGACGATGGCTTGCCGGCGCACCTCGCTCTGCGCACTGGCCGCGCGGATCTTCTTGAACTCGTTCAATGCGACATAGACCGCGTTGTAGAGCGAGGTGGAGCCGCCCGCCGTGGTCCGCTTGATCGCCGCGGAGAGACGTGCCTGGTCGGCCGTGAATGCCTGCAGGATCTCGGCGCGGCTGTCGAAGTCGACAATTGTCAGCAGGTCGTCGGGTCGCATCCGCTGGACGAACCCGATTGCCGCTTGCTGGGCGATCGGCAGCTTGTCGTTCATGCTCGCACTGGTGTCCACCAGCAGGCCGAGCGCGGTCGGCAACCGTGTGCCCGAGAAGAAGATGACATCCTGCTTGACGCCGTCCTCGAAGACCGAGAAGGACTCCTGCGTCAACCCGTTGACGAAGCGTCCGTCACGTTCGGTGACCGTCACGTTCAACGAGACCACCTCGATACCGGCGCGAAAGCTCGGCTGATCGGGCGCTTGCGGCTGGGCGCCGGCGGCTGGCGGCGGTGTCTGGGCAGCGGCGCCTGGCGGGCCTTGCGTGGCCGGCGCGGGTAGCGGGGCCGGCGCCGGGGCAGGGGCTTGCGAGCCGACCCGGGCGGTCAGCACGAGGGCGACCGCGACACCGGCCAGGAGCTGGCCGATCACACCGGATGTCATCGAGACGCCCGGTTCGCCTGCAGGGTGTTGGCTCGGACTCTTACCGTCGGTCGCGCCGAGAACACCTCGACCTTGCGGGCCGGAATCAGCGTGTCGGGGCGTCCGTAGACCACCTGGAACTGGCTGGTCGCCACGCGTCCGACCTTCTGCAGGGCATCACTGAGGCTCTGGTTGGTCAGCAGCAGTTCACGCGTCCCGCCGGTGTCGGTGGTGCCGCGGTCGATCACGATGTTCCGGTCGCGGACGTTCTGGTTGGTCACATCGGCCTGTTGCGTGTCCTGCAATTCGAGGACGTGCAGCGTGGCGCCCGATTCAGCCAGGGCGTCGAGGGCCAACTGGAAGCCGCGGTCGCTGAACTCGGTCCCGAAGCTGGTGATGACGATGATGGCCGCCCGGGCGGGCTTGCGTTTGGAGACTGCCTTGGCCGCCTCGATGATGCCCTCGATCGTCGTGGCGCCCGCGTCGGGCTGGACGAAAAGGCGCTTGACGCCCCTGAGCAGTTGCGCCTTGCTCGTGGTCGAGTTCACCTGGACGGTAGGGCGGTCAGCCACGGTCATCACCGTGATCGGATGTGGCCCGGCGATGGTCGCGACCATCTTTTCCAGGCCGATGCGCATGTCCTGGAGCGCGCGCGTCGACGCGACGCTGTTGTCGATCACCAGAGTGATGTCGACCGGCTCGGCCGACCGCGAGACCTTGACCACTTCTCGCGCGACGCCGTCCTCGCGGACGACGACGTCCTCGGGGGTGAGTGTCGCGAGCGGCACGCCGTCTTCGGACGTGGCCGATACCAGGAGCGTGCGCTGGCGACCCGAGTCCTGCGCCTCCACTGTGGTGGCGAGCGAGGACAAGCCGAGGGCCGAAGCCACGACGAGCGTCAGAAAGGTTCGCATCAGGGTGTCCGTGGCGGGAAAGGGCCCGCCTCTGGAGTATAGTCGAGGGCCGTTGGGCCCCTTGGTGGTGCTCTCTTTCCGACGACTCACGGCGGCTGGCGGTCGCAGAGGCGTGTTCCATGCCCAGATGTGTGTCCCCGCTGCTCCTGGCGATGAGCCTCGGCGTGTTCCCGGCATCGGGCGCGGCGCAGGTCAAGGCGCCCGTGCATGACCAGCCCAAGGCCCAGGTGCCGTCCGCACCGGCCCCGGTGAAGGCCACAGCTCCCACCCGCAAGCGCACCGCGGATGCGGCATCAGCCAAGCCGTCACCGGCAGGCAAGGTGCGCAAAGGTACGAGTGCGAAGGGGAATCCGGCCGCCGTGAAGGCTTCAAAAGCCGACTGCGATACGCCCGAGCCGCCGGCGGCGCTGCCCAAGCCGGTGCCCGTGGCGGCCGACCCGCTGACGCCGACCCTGATGCCCTGCGCCGAACCGGCGCGCAAGCCCTGAGCCGATGCTGACGCCGCGCCCTGCGGGCTACTGGCGCACCGTCGGCGAACTGGGCACGCTCGGTTTGTCGTTCGTCCTGGCTCTGGTGATGGGCACCGCCGCCGGGCTGTGGGTGGACCGGACCTTCGACTCCAACCCCTGGGGGATGCTCGTGGGATTCGCCCTCGGCTTTGCGGCGGCCGTGCTCAACGTCGTACGGATCACGCGCCGTGCGTTCGACAAAGGCGCCTCCTGAGCTCCGGCAGGTCGTTGGCAACCCTATCAGCGCGCCTCGAGCGGGACACCTGCCTGGTCCTGGTCGTGAGCCTTGTCGTGGGAGGGGCGGTCGGTGGCTGGCGGATGGCCGGCGGCATCATCGGGGGTGGCCTCCTGCTCGCGATCAGCTATCTGGCGCTCAAGCGCGGCGTAGACGCGATCGGTCCGCCGCCGCCAGGGCGGGAGGGGCGGCCCACGGTGTCGCCCTGGCGATTGGCCATCGGACTCGCTGGGCGGTACGCGTTGCTGCTGCTGGCCGGCTACGTTATGATTGGTCGTTTGCACCTGCACCCGCTGGGGGTGCTGGTGGGAGTCTCCGCGGTGGTCGTCGCCGCGATGGTGGAAGCGATCCGTTCGTGGCGCTAGCCCGCCCGGGTCTCCCCGCAACCCGCACAGGGCCATGGAACATCACACACTCTGGATCGTCGAGGTCGTCAACCGTCTGTTCGGGCCGCTGCTCGCGCCACTGCTCGGCGCGACGTACACACCCGGCTTGCTGCTGATTCCCGATTACCTGGTCATGTCGGGCCTGATCGTGCTGGCGGTGCTGGTCTTCAGCCTTGCCGTGCGCTCCACCTTCAGCGTGGACAATCCGGGCAAGCTGCAGATCGTCCTCGAGGACATCGTCGGCTTCCTGACCGGTCTGTTGCGGGAGAACATCGGGCCAGTGGGGCCGAGGTTCCTGCCGCTGGTGGGCTCGATCTTTGTCTTCATCTTCACGGCCAACGCGATCGGCAAGGTCCCCGGCCTGATGTCGCCGACCGCAAACATCAACGTCACGCTCGGCTGTGCGCTCACGGTGTGGGTGTACTACCACCTGCAGGGCATCAAGGCCCAGGGCCTTGTCGCCTACGTCAAGCACTTCATCATTCCGCCGGGCGTGCCGCTGTTCATCGCGCCGATCATGGCGCCGATCGAGCTCATCAGCCACGCGTCGCGCGTGATGTCGCTCTCGCTGCGTCTGTTCGGCAATGTCTACGGCGAGGAACTCGTCGTGCTGATCATGGCCAGCATCGTGCCGTTCCTGGTGCCGCTGCCGATGATGTTCCTCGGCGTCATCACCGGGTCGCTGCAGGCCTACATCTTCACGCTGTTGACAATCATCTATCTGGCCGGGGCGGTGCACGTCGAGCACGGGCGCGACGATGCCCATCACGATGACCACCACGCGCACGGCGACTCGCCCGCGCACGCGCACGCAGCAGCGTAGGCGTCACGTACACGCTCTTGCCTCCACGCATCGACGTGTTGGCGGAGCGGGCCGGAGCTCCGAGCGAAGGCCGGTCGGCAGACTTCGGCACCCGTCGGGCCCCGGTCTGCAATCGACCCAGGCGTCGCCACAGGCGACGCCCGCCACCGCAAGGTGGTGATTCCTTTAATGCCGACGATCAGTGATCGATGCGCCTCGAGGAGGCAATCTCATGATCAAGAAGTTCTACGTCGTTCTCGCACTCGTCGCCGCTGCCGGCGTGCTGTCGCCGGCCTATGCCCAGGAGGTCGCTGCGGCCGGTGCCGTGGCTCCCGGTGTGACGCAGTGGGCTGTGGTCACCGCTGGCTTCGCGCTCGCGATTGCCGCGGCCTTCGGCGCCATGGCGCAGGGCCGGGCCGTCAGCGCCGCCGCGGAGGGCATCGCCCGCAACCCGGGTGCGGCTGACGCGATTCGCGGGGCGTTGCTGCTCGGCCTCGTGCTCATCGAGTCGCTCGTCATCTACGTGCTGCTGGTCTCGTTGATCATCTTCTTCGTCCGCGCCGGCGCCCTCGGCCTGGCCTGAGTCGAACGTACCCGCCGACGTGTGGCCATCCGGCCCACGTCGGCCCCCCTGGCCCCACCATGACGCGCGTCGATTTCTACCTGCTGTTGACCGCGATCATCTGGGGCACGAACTACAGCGTCATCAAGTTCGTCCTGCAGGAGGTCCCGCCGCGGACCTTCAACTCGCTGCGGCTGGTCATCGCCTCGGCCGTCTTCCTCGCCATCATCTACGGCACGTCCCGCCGCAAACACCTCGCGCGCCTCACGCCGCGGCACTGGGCCGTGGTGGTGCTGCTCGGCGTGGTCGGGCAGTTCGCCTACCAGATGCTGTTCATCGCCGGCCTCGAACGGACCAGCGTGATGAACGCCTCGATCATCATCGCGTGCACCCCCGCCGCCGTCAGCCTTCTATCGGCTGCCGTCGGGCACGAGCGCCTGCCGATGGCCCACTGGCTGGGCACCGCGCTCTCATTTGTCGGGGTCAGCCTGATCGTCCGAGGTGGGGCGGTCGCCGGGCTGAGCTCACCGAGCGGCGACCTGATGATGATTGCCTGCGTGGTCTGCTGGACGGTCTACACCGTGGCCGGCCGCCCGCTCCTGGCCACGTACCCGCCACTTGTGGTCACCGGACTCTCGATGACCATCGGCACGGCCCTGTACCTGCCCTTCTCGATTGCGGACCTGGCACGCACGCCGTGGGCCGAGGTCCGCCTGGTCGCCTGGGTGTGCGTGGTCTTCTCGTCGTTGCTCGCGCTCAACTTCGCCTACACGGCGTGGTACACCGGCGTGCGGCAGCTCGGTTCGTCACGGACGTCGATCTACAGCAACGTGGTGCCGGTGGCGGCGCTGGTCGTGGCCATGGTGTGGCTGGGCGAGCGCCTGGCGGGAATGCGCCTGGCAGGCGCGGTGCTGGTAGCTGCCGGCGTGTTGCTGACGCGTTGGCGGCGCAGGCCCGCCCCCCTCGAACAGAAGGATGCGCCGGCCGAAACGTAGCGCCTGTGTGTCGGCACCGCACACGCCGCCCGGTGGAGTCCAGCCGCGACCCTCAGGGGGCCGGGTCTCAGTTGACGACCGTGGCGAGGCGAAGCAGGCGCGAGCTGAGGTTGACCCTGCCGCGAGCGGCCACCGAGCGATTGGCGCTGAAGCGGTACTGATCGCCATCGGCCACCAGGTTCAGCATCAGCCCGGCATCGTCGGGACAGTCGCCCGCGCCCACCGTCAGGACGCCCAGATCTGACAGCTGCCTGGCCAGGGGCGCCGAGTGCGGCCCGAGGATGACCACCGCCGCATTGAGCGCGGCGAGGGCACGTGGCGAGGCCACGTCCACGACCGTCACCGCGCGTCCACCGGGCTGCATCTCCGCGCATGCCTCGCGCAGCGCCGCCGCGAGCGCCGTGTTGCCCAGCACGGCGACCGTCAGCGCCTCACCGCGGTTGGCCGTACTCCACTCCACGAAGCGCAGCATGCGGACGATGGTGGTGGCCCTGATGGCGGCGGTTCGCGCCTCGGCGGGAACCGACGTGGTCAGAACCGCCAGGCTGATTGCCGCCAGGATGAGCACCCGGCGGGTCCATCGTACCGACCCCGAGACTGCTGGTGACCCCGTCATGTCCCGGCCAATCGGCCGTACCGACTGCAGACTTTAGACCCGACTCAATTCTTTCTGGCGGGCGCCGATTGACCCGGCAGGACTCCCCCGGCCATGCTTCGCCACTCCCTTCGCCTCCAGCTCACCGTCGCCCTCGTCGCGACGATCGTGTGCGCCCTGGCCCTGAACGGCCTTGGTCTCATGCTGTATGACAGCACCACCTCGAAGGCCGCGCTGGTACAGGAGATCGAAGCGGTCGCGCTGGTCGTCGGCGAGAACAGCGCCGCGGCGCTCACCTTCGACGATCCCCGGTTCGTGAAGACGACCCTGGCTTCGCTTCGACCCAGAGCCGACCTGCGGGTCGCTGCCCTGTATCGCACTGACGGCCAGTTGTTTGCCGAACTGCGCGGCGAGGGAGGGCCCTCGGCCCCGGCCTCAGTGCCGACGGCCGGCGTTGCAGAGACCAGCGACGCCATTCGTGTCGTCCGCCAGGTCTGCCTGCTCGATGGGTGTGTCGGATCGATCCTCGTGGAGATCGACATGCGGCGCCTCCACGCCAGGCGCCGCGACACCCTGAACATCTTCCTGGCCGTGTTTGTCGTCTCGCTCGCGCTGGCCTACGCCATTGGCGCGGCGCTGCAGCGCCCGCTGGTGACGCCGCTGCGGCAGCTGTCGGTGGCTGCCGACGAGGTCATGCGGACTGAGCGCTTCGACATGCGGCTGCCCGAGCGCGCCACCGACGACGAAGTAGGCGTCCTGGTCCGGGCCTTCAACGGCATGCTCGCGCACCTGGCTGCGCGCGACCGCGCGCTGCAGCGGCACCACGACGACCTGGAGCAGACCGTAGCCCAGCGGACGGTGGAACTCCGCGTGGCCAAGGACCGCGCCGAGAGCGCCAATCGCTTCAAGAGCCAGTTTGTCACCACCCTGAGCCACGAGATCCGGACGCCCATGACCGGCGTGCTGGGCATGACCGAGCTGGCGCTGGATACCAACCTGACGCTCAGTCAGCGCGAGTATCTCCAGACCATCCGTCGTTCATCGGAAGCCCTGATCACCGTGATGGACGACGTCATGGACCTGTCGCGGATTGAAGCGGGACGCATCGATCTCGAGGACGTGACCTTCGACCTCGCGTCGGTGGTCCATGATGCGCTTGGCGCCGTCGCGATTCGCGCCCACCAGAAGGATCTCGACCTGGTGTGGGACCAGGATGTGCCCCTGCCTGCCATGGTCAGCGCCGATCCCGCCCGCCTGCGCCAGGTGCTGAACAACCTGCTCGGCAACGCGGTGAAGTTCACCAACGTCGGATTTGTCAGGGTGCACGTCGACATCACGCCCATCGACGAGGCCGGCCGCGCCATGCTGCGCGTGCACGTGGCCGACTCTGGTGTCGGCATCGCGCCGTCGCAGCTCGACGTGATTGGCAAGATGCTGCAGGAGGCCGGGACCGGAACGCCGCAGCTGTTCGAGGGGAACGGACTCGGCCTGCCAATCTGTGGTCGGCTCCTGCACCTCATGGGCGGCAGCCTGACGGTGACCAGCGACGAGGGTGCCGGCACCCTGGTCAGCGTGGGCGTGCCGGTCACGATACGCGAGGCCGTGACCGCGGCCGTCGAGGCGCGGCCGCAGGAGCTGGCCGGTCGTGACGTCCTGCTGGTCGAGCGCCAGGCAGCCTCCCGTGCCGTGCTTGCCAACTGGCTGACCGCATGGGGCGCCAACGTCACCTGTCCCGACCTCGGTGACCAGGACGCGCTCATCGCGTTGCTTCAGAATCATCGCTGGGGGCTGGTGCTGATCGATGGCGAATCGCTCGAAGCGGCGATCCCGGATCCGGCCGCGTTCGCACGTGCCGGCGTACCTGTCGTCGACCTCGCGCTCACCATCGACGGCCCGTCCGCAGCGTCGCCGTCGCTCTTGCCCCGCCTGGCCAAGCCGCTTCGCCGACCAACGGCTGCCGCCGTCCTGGCAGCGGCGCTGAACCGCGTGGCCAGGGCAGTGGCAACGGCGCCGCCCGCGCCGTTAGCCCTTGTGTCGCGCGCCGTGCCTGTGCCGCGTGTACTGGCCGTTGACGACAACGAGCTGAATCTCCGTGTCGTCCGCGAGCTGCTCGAACACCGGGGTTGCGAAGTGATCGTGGCCAAGACCGGCAGCGCGGCCGTCGAGGCGTGGCACCGCGAGCGATTCGACCTGGTGCTGATGGATGTGCAGATGCCCGGACTCGACGGCCTGCAAGCGTGCAAGGAGATCAGGGAAGTGGAGGAGCGGCGGCGAGTGCGACGTCGTACGCCGATCGTCGCCATCACGGCTCACGCGATGGCGGGCGATCGCGAGCGCTGTCTCGCAGCCGGCATGGATGACTACCTGCCCAAGCCGGTCCGCCAGGCCGCGCTGTACGCGATGCTGGAAACGCTCGGCATCGCGCCGGAAGGGCTAGAAAAGCCCGCCTGACCGCGGTGAGGCACGCTCGGACGATCATCGCCACCGTTGGTGTACCGTGAGACGATGGCGACCCCCAAGCGGCACCCAGGACTTACATGAGGCCAGGACCCTTCCCGCTGAGCTCGAGCACGGGGCGTCGCCTGCCGCGGCTGCTGGCCCTTTTCGCGATGGTCGTCGGTGCGGACGGGGCCCAGGCCCAGACCGGCGCCGACCTCACGGTCTCGCTCGTCTCCAACAGCGCCGACGCGGTCGCGCCAGGGATGACCCTCACGGTGACCGACGCGGTCGGCAACGGCGGGACCGCCGACGCCGGGCCTTCCATCACGCGTTTCTACCTCTCCATCGACGCCATCAAGAGCTCGGCCGACAAACGCCTTTCGGGCAGCCGCGCGGTTGGGCCACTGCCAGTCGGGCTATCGTCGTCGGGCAGCAGCGTCCTCACCGTTCCCGCCACGATGCCTGCCGGCGCATACAGGCTCCTGGCCTGCGCCGACGACACGAGGACGGTCGCCGAGAGCCTCGAGACCAACAACTGCTCGGCAGGCGGCACGCGCGTCGAGGTGCAGCTGCCGGACCTGGTCGTGCAGGCCGTGAGCGCCACGCCGCAGGCGGTGGCGCCGGGGGCCGCCTTCAAGGTGACCGACACGACTCGCAACCTGAGCGCGCTGGCCGCGCCAGCGTCGACGACGCGGTACTACCTCTCGGTCGATCGCATCCGGGACCTGACCGATGTCGCGCTCAGCGGCAGCCGCGCCGTCGCGACGCTCTCTGCACGTGGGTCCTCGACCGGCACCATGACTGTCTCAGCGGCCGCCGCGACCCCTCTGGGCACGTACTTCGTCCTGGCCTGCGCCGACGACCAGAGGAAGGTGTCCGAGACCGACGACACCAACAACTGTGGCGCGTCGACGGCCGCGGTGACGCTCGCACGGCCCGACCTGATCACGACCAGCCTCAGTGACCCGCCGCCATCGACGATCCCCGGTGCGACGTTTGCCGTGACAGACCATGTCGCCAACGTGGGTGAGGTGGCGGCCGTCAAGTCCAAGACGCAGTACTACCTGTCAGTGGACGGCACGTACGATGCCGATGACCTTCCGCTGGTCGGCACACGGTCGGTGCCAGCTCTGGCGGCCGGCGGAGCGTCGAGCGGCGGACAAACGGTCACCGTCCCGACGACCGCGGCGCATGGCACGTACGTCCTGCTCGCGTGCGCAGACGGCTCGCTTCAGGTTGGCGAAACCAACGAGGCGAACAACTGCCGCGCATCGACGGCGCAGGTTGCCGTACGAGCGCCGAATGCAGCGCCGACCGCGGATGGCGGCGACGATCGTGACGTGTCGGTTGGCGCGATGGTCGAGCTCGATGGATCGGCTTCGAGTGACGCCGATGGCGATCCGCTGACCTACGCCTGGACCATGGTCTCGCGGCCGCCTGCCAGCACCGCCCAGCTCACGGGTGCGGCGACAGCGCGACCCGGCTTGCTCGTCGATGTCGACGGGCAGTACGTCATCCAACTGGTGGTCGACGATGGCAAGGACTCCAGCCGGCCGGGGGTGGTGGTGGTGGCGTCTGGCGCACTGCGCTTCGCAGCGCTCGGAGACACCGGGCTTGGCGATGCCGGCCAGTACGCGGGTGCCGCCGCACTGGACTACAAATGCCGCCGCAGCGGGTGCGCGTTCGCGGTGCTGCTCGGCGACAACATCTATCAGAGCGGTGTCACATCGGTCGCCGACCCGCAGTTCGACACCAAATTCGAGATGCCCTACGCCAACAATCCGTTGCCGTTCTACGCGGTGCTCGGCAATCACGACTACGGCGGCGGGGGCAGGGGCGACGAGTTCGAAAAAGGCCAGTTCCAGGTTGACTACTCGGCCGTGTCGGCCAAGTGGCGCATGCCTGCGGCCTCGTACCGTTTCTCGAGCGGTCCGGTGGACTTTGTCGGGCTCGACACCAACATGCAGATGTACGGGATCGATGCCCAGCAGCGGGTCGACGTGCAGTCATGGCTGTCGTTGTCCACCGCACCATGGAAGATCGCCCTCGGGCACCATCCGTACCGGTCAAACGGCCAGCACGGCAACGCCGGCGCCTACAACGGCGTGGCGGGCGTACCAGTGGACAGTGGCGACGGCGTGAAGTCGTTCATGGAAGACATCGTGTGCGGGCGCGCCGACATCCTGCTCTCCGGCCACGACCACAATCTGCAGTGGCTCGAGCCCGACGGCACATGCGTCGGCACCGAGCTCATCGTGAGCGGTGCGGGCGCGAGGCCGAAGTCACTGCGCGGCTCGGCCAACGCCGGCTACAACCGGACGTACTTCCAGGCTGCGCAGCTCGGCCTGGCGTACCTGGTCGTCACGCCCCAGCAGCTGACCGTCGAGTTTGTCGGCGAGAACGGCGCAGTGCTTTTCGTGAAGACCATCACCAAGGTGCCGTGACCGAGCCACTGTGGCGGCCAGCCCGGCCCGACTGCCCCTAATCGCGGCGCGGGCGCAGGTTCTGGGCGAGGATGCGCTTGCGCAGGCGGATCGCCTTGGGAGTGATCTCGACCAGTTCGTCGTCGTTGATGAACTCGATGGCTACCTCGAGTCCGAGCTTGCGCGGCGGGATGATCCGGATGGCCTCGTCGGCCGACGAGGCGCGCATGTTGGTCTGCTTCTTTTCCTTGCAGACGTTGACGTCCATGTCGTTGTTGCGGGCATTCTCGCCAATCAGCATGCCCTCGTAGACCTCTGTGGTCGGGTCGATGAAGATCTCGCCGCGCTCCTGCAGGTTGGCGATGGCAAACGCGGTGGCCACGCCGGTGCGGTCGGCCACCAGGGCGCCGGTCGGGCGCGCCGGGATGGGGCCGGCCCACGGCTCCCAGCCGGCAAAGATGTGGTTCATGATGCCGGTGCCCTTGGTATCGGTCATGAACTGCGAGCGCAGGCCGATCAGGCCGCGCGCCGGCACCTTGAACTCGAGACGGACGCGACCGCTGCCGTTGTTGATCATCTTGGTCATCGTCCCCTTGCGGATGCCGATCGCGGCGATGACCACGCCCTGGAAGTCCTCGGGTACGTCGACGACCACGTCCTCGACCGGCTCCAGGCGGCCCGTCTCGGTGTCACGGGTGACGATTTCCGGTCGTGACACCTGCAGCTCGAAGCCTTCGCGCCGCATCATCTCGATCAGGATGGAGAGCTGCAGTTCGCCCCGGCCGACGACCCGCATCTGCTCGGGCGAGTCGGTGGCTTCGACGCGCAGGGAGACATTGCCGAGCAGCTCCTTCTCCAGCCGCTCCTTGATCTGGCGCGATGTCACGAACTGCCCGTCCCGGCCGGCCAGCGGCGAAGTGTTGACGCCGAAGATCATCGACACCGTCGGTTCGTCGATGGCGATTGGCGCAATCGGCTTGGGCGTCTCGGCGCTGGTGACGGTCTCGCCAATCGTGATGTCCTCCATCCCGGCCAGGCAGACGATGTCGCCCGCGGCGGCCTCCTGGACGTCGGCCCGCTTGAGCCCGTCGAACACGAACAGCTTGGTCACCCGCACCTGCTGCACCGAGCCATCCAGCTTGCAGATGGCCACGAAGTCGCCGAGCTTGACGCGACCGTTGAAGATACGGCCGATGGCGATGCGCCCGAGGTACTCGCTCGCGTCGAGGTTGGCGATCAGGATTTGCAGGATGCCTTCGGGGTCGCCCTTGGGCGGCGGCGTGTGCTCGATGATTGCGTCAAACAGCGGCCGCAGGTCCTCGCCCCGTTCGTTGGGGTCGAGGCTCGCCTTGCCGTCGCGGGCGACCGCGTAGATCACCGGGAAATCGAGCTGGTCCTCGTCGGCGTCGAGGTCGATGAACAGGTCGTATACCTCGTTGAGCACCTCCTGGATGCGCGCATCAGGGCGGTCGACCTTGTTGATCACGACGATCGGGACCAGACGCCGCTCCAGCGCCTTGCGAAGGACGAAGCGGGTTTGCGGCAGCGGGCCTTCAGAGGCATCCACCAGCAGCACCACGCCATCGACCATGGACAGCGTGCGCTCGACTTCGCCGCCGAAATCGGCGTGGCCTGGGGTGTCGCAGATGTTGATGATGGTCTCGTGGTACCGCACGGCCGTGTTCTTGGCCATGATGGTGATCCCGCGCTCGCGCTCGAGATCCATGGAGTCCATCGCCCGGTCGGCCACCCGCTCGTTGGTGCGGTAGGTCCCCGATTGAGCGAACATCGCGTCGACCAGCGTGGTCTTGCCATGGTCCACGTGGGCGACGATGGCGACGTTCCTGCGAAGGGGATTGGCAACCTGTCGGGCGTGCTCTGCTGCAGACATCTCACCAGTATACCGGCCTCGCGCCGCCGTCGCGTCGGGTTGCCGGGCTCGATGTTCGGCCTGCTCTTCCGTTCGGCACCGGGGGTTCCAGCCGTTTGAGTGAGCAACCTCTATGACCTTTCTGCAGTGGGTGGCGCACGTGGTCCGGGCAACGTTCTGGCTGGCATTCAACCTGGCGGTGGCCACCGGGCTGTTCCTGTTGTCGGCGCATCTCGGGGCCCAGCCCGGGGAAGACGAGCGCAACGCCGGCGTCTTTGTGCGGGTCCTGGGGTCGTTCTGGCTCTATATCGCTGCCTGGACCTGGCTGGTGCGGGGAGTGTTGAGGCGGCCAGCCCAACCGGCCGAGAAGGGGAAGCCGACCGGAGCCGCCGCCTTTCGCAGCACCTTGGGCTGCCTGGGCAACCTGCTCCCGATCCCTGTCGTCTTCGTGCTGGGCGGGCGGGCAGCCGATTGGGCCTGGGCCGGCATTCGCGGTAGCGATGCCCGTCACCCTGCCCGCCAAGGCGCGGACCGGATGCTCGCGTGGGCCTCGTCTGCCACCGACAACCCTGGCGAGTGGGTACCCTGGGCGATTGCCGTCGCGGTGATCTACAAGGTGGCGCGCGCGGTCATACGGTCCAGCCGGACCGCAGGGGGTGACGTGGGCGGGCAACGCGCCCAGCGGGCCAACCAGAACGCCCTGGAGAAACTCAAGACAGGCAGGCCGCGGTCGAAGCGGGCGCCCAAGGACCCCTTCGCGCCACGCGAGATCCTGGCGCCTGCGGGGGCCGCCAGCGCCGCGACGGTCGGCCAGGCGCACGCGGGCGCACATGGCGCCCAGGCCGCGCGGTTCACTCCCGGGTCGGCACGCGAGGATCGGGTGTTGGGGGCCCTCACCTTCTCGACCGCCGACGGTGCCTGGTGGGCGCATCGCGAGGACGGCGGGTTCCCGCTGCAGATCGACGGAGGGGCAGCGGGCCCCGATCCGCACGCGCTCGACCTGGCGCGGCAGGCCGTGCAGCGCAGCTTCGAGATGCTGTTGCGCGCGTCGGAGGCGGCGCGCACGGTGGCCCAGAAGCGCGGCGTCGGGCTCCCCCGGTTCACCATCTCGGCGGTCCGGGTCGGCGCCGGCAGCACCCCTGACGTCTTGCTTCACTTGCGCTGTGATGCCGATGCCGGCCACGAGTACCTCGTGCGGTCCGACGACAAACTCCAGACCTTCAAGGTCGCGCAGCCGTCATGAACCCAGCCGAGTGGTCGCCCGCGCTGCTGGTCGGGGTCGTGCTGCTGCTGCTGATTGGCGGCCTTGCATGGAAGCAGCGCCTCGCCGTCCGAACACCTGGCATGCCGGCCCGCTCGACGCCATCGTTCCCGGCCCCGCCCGACGCCGCTCGCGACCACGACACCGACGGTCTCCTGCCGGACCGGCGCGATCCGCTCCTCGGCACGATCGCCTGGAATGGCGACCGGCGGCTGGCTCAACGTCGACGCGTTCACACTTGGCCGCCGCGACGTCCCGGTCCTGCTCCTTGCCGGGCCGGAGGGGCCTGCCGACGAGCACCGGGTGTGGCTGGCCGCCGCAGTGGCGCGCGGCGACTCGCTCGAGCGGGACGCCCGCAGGTTGGTGGCCGAGGCCATCGCCGGCCAGGTGCAGGCCGATCAGGTGGACGTCAATATGATGGTGGTCGGCGCAGACGAGCACGGACGCTTCATCGGCGGCCTGAGCTGCGCCACGTCGGTCGCGCCGTCGCTCCGCTACGTGTGGTCCAGGGACCGATGGGCGACGCTGTCGCTCGATCGCGGCTGACCGCACGCACACGCCAAGGGCGCTAGACTGCAGCCAGGCGCACGGCCTGCGCCTCTCGACACCGGAGTCACTCGTGCAGCACATCAAGCTCGATCGGGAAGAAGGCGTCCTCGTCGTCACCTTGTCGCGTGGTGCCGCCAACGCCTTGAACTGCGAGATGGTCGATGAACTGCAGCAGGCGCTCAATCACGCGCGGGCGGACTCACGGACGCACGGGGTGATGATCACCAGCGGCACGCCCAGGATGTTCTGCGGCGGCTTCGACGTACAGGAAGTCTTTGCCTATACCCAGGAGAAGTTGCAGGCGTACATCGCGCATTTCATCCGACTGTTCGACACGCTGCGGCATCTGCCCAAGCCGACGGTGGCCGGTATCAACGGGCACAGCTACGGCGGTGGGTCCATCCTGGCGCTGGCGTGCGACGAGCGGATCATGGCCGAGGGCGACTTCCAGTTCGCGCTGACCGACGTCACCCTTGGCGTGATCCTGCCGAGCCGGATGGTGCAGGCGCTGGCCGCCGTCGTACCGGGTCCGACAGCTCGCCGGATGTTTCTCGAAGGCCACGCCTGGAAATCCGGCGGCGCGCTGCAGCACGGGCTCGTGGAGGAACTGGTGCCGGTGGCCAGCATCCGCCACCGTGCGCTGACCCTGGCCCGCCAGTTGGCCTCCAAGCCGCCGCGCGCCTTTGCCGCGCACAAGCTGGCCCTGGTCGAGGCCGGCGGCGGGCCCAGTTACTCGCCCGACGACATCGAGCGCATGGCCACGGAGTTCAGCGCGGTGTGGTTCGACGAGGAGTGCCAGTGCTACCGCGACCTGCTCCTGGAGCGACTGCAGGCCAGGTAGCGCTCAGGCGCGGCGTCGAGGGGCCCATCAGCAGGCCCGGCAGCCTACAGGTGGAGCAACCCGCGGTCCAGGGCGTGGCGCACGGCCTGCGTCCGTGTCCGCGCGTCGAGCTTGTCGTAGATCGACGCGATGTGGAACTTCACCGTGTGCGGGCTGATGCCGAGTCGCTCCGCGATGCGCTGGTTGGAGAGCCCCTCGGCGAGCAGGTCCAGCACGTCGGTCTCGCGATCGGTCAGCGCTGCGTCGGTCAGTCCCACGTCAACGGCGTCACGCGACACGCGGTTCGCCGCCGGTACGGGGTGCATCCAGTTGCCCGGCGCCACGGCAAAACCGGCATCCACCATCTCGAGCGCCTGACGCAACTGTCCTGGTGATACGTCCACGGGCAGCGCCGCCCAGCCCGTCAAGGCAAGCCCGCGCAGGCCATCGACCGGGTTGGCCGGCGCACCAATCACCGCCAACCCCTGCATCGGCATCAGCGCCTGCAGCCACTCCCGGCCTTCGGGAACGGCGTCGGCCAGCCCGACAGACGTTGCCACGTCATTGGCATCACTCGGGACGGCGGCTTCGGCCGCCGGCACGAGCCCGGCCCTGAGCAATCGCTCGCGCAGCAGGTTGCGGCGCCGTGCCGAAGGCGCAATCAGCAGGATGTCCATTGATCTATCGCTCGTATCCTATGACGCCTCGTGCCACGGGTACGTTCACCGAGCGAGGTATCTATGTCAGGCATCGTCTCGCTCACTGGTCAGAGCGTCGGTCTGCCATCAGCCGTTCGGCGGGGCGAACTCGTACAGGCCCGGCGTCACCAGCAGCCGCCCATCGCGCGCGAACCACAGCGATGACGGGCGTAACGTCCCCGCGCCGATCAACTGCAGTGTGTGCACCTTCTCGCCGTCCTCGTCGAAGACGTACACGTGGGAGGTCGGCATGGCCACCCACAGCCGGCCCTGCCTGTCCACTGCTGCCGTGCGTACCATCGGCTGTACCAGCGGAAAGGTCACGTCGTCGATCTGCCGACGCGGCCAGCTGTTGGGCATCTGCAGCACGAGCGGATCCATCTCGCGTCCCTGGAGGGCCCGCTCGAACTCGAGAGCCCCACCCGCGGCGTACTTGCGAAACGCCGGCGGACCGGCCAGGAAGACCACGTACACGCCGCCGTCGCGTGCCGGGACGGGCAGGGCACTGTTGAACGCCAGGTGCACATCGGGATCGGACTCGAATCCGGTCCGTCGCAATGCGCCGAACTGGCGCACCACGGCGCCGGTCACGCTGTATTCGGTCACCAGCACGCCTCGGTCGGGCTGGTTGATCAGCACGGTGGTGCCGGTGTAGCGCGCCGACGAGATTCCGTCGAGGACGAGGCCGTCGGCGATCACGCGCGGCGACTCGCGCGCCGCGACCTGGAAGGTGTTGAGCACCTTCCCCCTGGACTCGAAGACCGACACGCGAGGCTGGCGGCCCGGGGCGTCGGCGACGATGAAGTCTCCGCTGAGCGCGACGTCGAATGCGCTGGGCCGCAGGAGACGGCCGACCTCGACACCGATCTCGACCAGCGGCGTCACCGCCGTACGGGCGGCGTCGATGGTGTACACCCGATGCCTTCGGCGATCGAAGACGAGCGACGATCCATCGGGACGCTGGGCAAAGCCCGATGCCTGCTCGAACTCGCCGGCGAGAAAGGCCGGGATGGCGCCGATCGACTTCAGTGTCGCGACGCGGGTGGCCGCGGTGAGGCGGTCATCCAGCCGCGGCGCGGCGAGCGTGGCGAGCAGGCCGAGCAGGACGGCCAGGGCGATGCGGGTTGGTCCCGGTTCAGTACGAGGCAACCTTGCGGATCGCGGCAAGGACGTCGGCCGACTGGGGGAGGATTTCTTCCTCGAGGTCAGGACAGTACGCCACCGGCGTGTCCATCGCCGCCACCCGTAAGACCGGCGCGTCGAGGTGCTCGAAAAAATGTTCGGCGACGTATGCGGCGATCTCGGCGCCGAAGCCGGCCGTCAGGGCGTCCTCGTGGGCGATCACCACGCGGTTGGTCTCGCGGACCGCGGCGCCGATCGTCTCCCAGTCGCAGGGCGCGATCGTCCGGAGGTCGATCACCCGGACGCTGATACCGTCCTTCTCGGCCTGCTGCGCGGCCAGCAGTGAGCGCTGCACCAGCGCGCCCCAGGTGACGACGGTGACGTCGCTGCCGTCGCGCCGCACCGCGGCCTTGCCGAACGGGATGGTGAAGTCGGGCCCGGGATAGACGCCCTTGTTGTAGGTCTGGCGATAGAGGTGCTTGTGCTCCAGGAAGAGCACCGGGTCGTCGCAGCGGATGGCCGTGCGCAACAGGCCGGCGGCATCGACGGCGTTGCTTGGAAAGACCACGTGAATACCAGGGCAGTGCGCGAAGATGCTCTCGCCCGACTGGCTGTGGTACGGCGCGCCGCCGCGCAGGTATCCCCCGATCGGCGACCGGATGACGACCGGCGCCGAGAACGTGTTGTTGGACCGATACCGCAGCATCGTCAGCTCGTCGCGGATCTGCATGAACGCCGGCCAGATGTAATCGAAGAACTGGATCTCGACGACCGGCTTCAGCCCGCGCGTCGCCATCCCGGTGGCTCGCCCGACGATGTTGGCCTCGGCCAGGGGTGAGTTGAACACGCGCTGGCCGCCAAACTCGCGCTGCAGGCCGTGCGTCACCTTGAACACGCCGCCCTTGCCCGACACCTCGGCGAGGTTGCGCTCACGGCTCGCGTCGGCGACGTCCTCACCAAAGACCAGGACCCGCGGATTGGCGGCCATCTCATCGCGCAGGGTGCGGTTGATCGCGGCGACCATCGTGTCGGGCTTGCCGTCGGCAAGCGGCTCGCTCAGCCACGAACTGGCCGAGACGTCGACGTCGGGCGAGTACACGTACAGGCCGGCGGTGTCTCGCGCCGGCTTCTCGGCCACGAGGGCGATGTCGGTGGCCGCATTGATCTCGAGGTCGACCTCCACCTGGAACGCGTCGAGTTCCTCGCGCGTCGCCAACCCCCCGGCGAGCAGGTGCTCGGCAGCCCGCCGCAAGGGATCGCGCGCCGCCTCCCGCGTGCGCTCCTCCTCGGTCTTGTAGAGGCGCTCATCGTCGGAGAGCGAGTGCGAATACGGTCGCGTCACCTTGGCGTGCACAAACGCCGGCCCTTCGCCGCTGCGCGCGTAGGCCACCGCCTCGTGCATCACCTCCAGGCTGGCGACCAGGTCGGTGCCGTCGACCCGGAAGACCTTGAGGTGCGGGAATGCCTCGACCAGGCGGGAGATGTCGCCACCAGGCGTCTGTACCTCGACCGGCACCGAAATCGCGTACCCGTTGTCCTCGATCAGATACACGAGCGGCAACCGGCCGTTGCTGGCCGTGTTCAGCGATTCCCAGAATTCGCCCTCGCTCGTCGCGCCCTCACCCACGGAGACGTAGGTCACGGCGTCGGGCGCGGGCCGCTCCGAGTCGGGCAGATGCGGCAATTCGGTCAGCAGCCGCGTCGCCTCGGCACAGCCGACGGCCTGCAGGCACTGGGTGCCGGT
This sequence comes from Luteitalea sp., assembly GCA_046593715.1. Taxonomy (GTDB): domain Bacteria; phylum Acidobacteriota; class Vicinamibacteria; order Vicinamibacterales; family Vicinamibacteraceae; genus Luteitalea. The sequence continues at coordinate 51,073 of JBKJQW010000046.1, read as the reverse complement.
CGGGCTCGACCCCGACACGATGTTCCACCGCGTGTGACCCCAATGCGAGGGCATCTGCCGGCCGCCCGAGGAGGGGTCGTCCTTGGCGCCAACGCCCTGCAGCAACATGTCGAGGGGTGTCACGCCGAGGGCCAGGCAGAACGCCCGGTCGCGATAGTAGGGATAAGCCCAGTCGATGCCGGGCCGCAAGGCGAGCCCCGCCGCCACGAGAATGGCCTCATGCCCGGCGCCGCTGATCTGGAAGTAGATCTGGCTTTGGTTCTTGAGCTGGATTTCCTTGTCGTCGAGGCGTCGCGACAGCAGCATCAGGCGATACGCGCGCCGCAGCACGTCGCGCGTGGCTACCGACGCCACCTCGTCGGACGCGAAGGTGGGATGTGCGGCCACGGTCTTCATGATGCGGTGGTGGCCTCGACGTGGCCGGTCAGGTCAGGCTCAGACATGTGCCAATGCTTCTGGTGTGATGCATTCCGATGATAGGGCGAGCGCGCCCTCTACTGTACCGCCGCTCGGGGCGCGCGTCGAACGGAGCGGTGCCCAGCCAGCGGTCGCCGCACCGTGAGCGACCTCCCCGCGGCAATCTGGCCAATGGTCCGGCTGACGGGCCTTGCAGCCGCCGCCGTCCGCCGCGACCCGGTAGGATCGGCAGATGCCACTCTATCGCTGGGACGAAATCGCACTCGAGAAGGTGACCGAGATGGTCTCGCGCAAGGTCGTGCGCGGCGAGCGGGAGACCCTCACCCAGGTCTACCTGAAGAAGGGAGCGCTCATCCCGCTGCACGCGCACGAGCAGGAGCAGATGACCTACGTGCTGCAGGGCGCCCTGCAGTTCCTCGTCGGGGCCGAGGACGTGCGCGTCGAGGAGGGCGAAGTGCTGCACATCCCGAGCGGCGTCGCGCACCAGGCGGTGGCCCTCGACGACACGTTCGTGCTGGGCGTGTTCAGTCCCGTGCGCTAGGAGCAATTCAGAATTCAGAATTCACAAATGAAGCGCAGGTTCCAGCGCCGCCATCCTGCGGTCCACGCCGCAGAAGGCATGCCGGAGCCTGGTTCGAGCACAGCGTACCCTCAGCGTCGCGCGGCAACATGACGACACGAGCCAGCAAGATACGCCCAGGTGCAGTGCTCCGGATTCAGGTTCCTGGCGAAGGGGATGGCGTGGCCCTGATCACACACCAGCACGACAGCTTCGGCGATCTTGTGCGCGTCTACGCGGAGCGGCTGGAGCCGCACGATGCGTTCTTCGACCGTGTGCTCATGGAAGAGCCAGTCTTCTCGACGTTCACGGTTGTCCGGATGGGCCTGGAAGACGTCACATTCGAGATTGCCGGGTTCGTCGGAGTCCCCACCCGGCTTCAGACATTTCCAACGTTCAGATGTGCCGGGTTGCCTCATCCGATCACCAACGACGCAACTCTGTGGCTCTGGGACGGAGTTCAGGAGTGGCGCGTGGAGCAGGAGCCTGACCTGCTGCGACTCCCGACCCGAGTGATATGCAGCCCCGGCGCACTCGTTGAAGCGCTGCAGGCGGGATGGACCGACGAGCGATCGGGCGCCGGTTTCGTCGACAGGTTGTCACCGCGAATGTAGGAGGCGACGATCGAGTCGGCCGGTGTGCTGAATACCGGAACAGTGAGAATCGGAGGTCACGAGACGCAGTGGCGATGCTGCGAGCCGCGCTTCATTGTGAATTCTGAATTGCGAATTGCTAATGCACGTTCCATCCGCCGTCGCGGCCGCCCTGATGGACGCCGAACTTCCGGCGCGCCCGCTGCAGCCGCCACTTCGTGTACCGGTACTTCAGCTCCGCGCCCAGTCCGCCACGGCCGCGGGTGAGAAGCAGCCAGCCGGTCACCAGGCCCCCGAGGTGCGCCAGATGCGCCATCTGGCCACCCGCTGACGTCACCGACAGCAGCAGGGTGATCCCGCCCGTGATCAACACGAAGATCCGTGCCGGGACGGGGAAGAGGAAGTACATGTAGATCGGCCGGTTTGCAAACAGGATCCCGAAGGCCGCCAGCAGGCCGTAGATCGCGCCCGAGGCGCCCACCGTCGGCGTGATGTACAGGAAGTCGGCGAAGCCAAAAGGCAACAGCGACGCCACCATCGTCGTGGCAGCCGCGCCGAGCCCGCACAACAGGTAGAAGCGGGCGAAGGCCTCCGTGCCCCACAGCTTCTCGAGTTCCACGCCGAACATCCAGAGCGCCAGCATGTTGAACACGAGGTGCGTCAGACCCGCATGCAGGAACATGTAGGTGACCGGCTGCCACAGCCAGAAAGACTCGATCACTGCCGCCGGCGTCAGGCCGCCATACGCGGTGAGCGCCGGCACGGCCACCTGGGCGAGATACAGCGCGCTGTTGGCGATCAGCAGGGCCTTGACGGCTGGCGTCAGCGGGCCTGGCCCGAACTGGAAGGACACGCGACTGTAAGGAGAGCGGGCCACCTCGCCAGTGTACGGCACCGGCTGTTGCGGCCCGCCTGCTACCTGCGGGGGCCGTCGCCGGGGCCGTCGCCGTAGTCGTCGGCGGCGGGATCGATCGCCGCGACGTTCACTTCGACAGGTTCCACGTGCATCGGCAGAGGAGGTGCCGGGGGGAGCTGCGTGGCGATGGCTGCCGCCACCAGTGGCACCACCGCGAGCAGGGTCAGCGTCATCGACAGGCCGATCGCGTCGGCCAGCATGCCAGTCACCGGCACGAGCAGCCCGCCCGAGCCCCAGGCCACGCCCATCATCAGCGAGGACACGGTCGCCGCGCTGTGTGGGGCCAACGCCTGGCCGAAGCTGACGTTGACAGGCAGCGTCGACTGCAGGAACAGACCGCCCACCGCGAGCAATGCGGCAAACGTCCAACCCTGGGTCTGCGGCGCCACCAGCAGGAACGGCGTGGCCAGCAGCAGCGACCACACGATCACCCGACGCGGTCCGAAGCTGTCCGACAGCCGACCGCCCCAGAACCCGCCGACGGCAGACATGAACAGGTACAGCGCCATCGCTGATCCCGCTTCGCCGACGTGCATGCCCTGCCGCGTCAGCAGGACAGGGACGAACGTGGCAAACGACAGGGAGACCACTGTCCGCAGTACCACGAGCAGGTACAACAGGGTCAGGTTGCGGGCGTGCGGGCGTAGCGCGCGCAGTCCGCCCCCGTGCGGTCGATGCGGCGCGAGCGGGAGGGCAGGAACCGCCCTCGCAAAGAGCAGCGCACACACCACGCCCGGCAGCAGGAACCACACGGTCGCCCCGAGGCCCCAGCGTCCCGCGGCGTTGGCCACCAGCAGCGGCGACAAGGCGAAGCCCACAGAGCCACTGGTGACAAACACACTCATGGCCGAGCCGGGCCGGGTTCGCCCGGCGGTATGCGCGACCATGGCTCCAGGCGGGTGGAACGCAGCCACCCCGAGGCCGCCCAGTACCAGCACGGCGGCCAGCGTCGTCTGATTTTCGACCAGCCCCATCAGGCTCAGGACGACGGCGCTGACCAGTGGTCCGGCGATCAGCAGGACGCGCGCGTGGCCCCGGTCGGCGAGACGTCCGAAACCCAGTTGCGACAGCGACGCTGCCCCCTGGAAGACCATCATCAGGGTGCCGGCCGCCTGCAGGCTCATGCCCAGTCTTGGCATCAGCAGCGGCAACAGCGGCGCGTACATGTTGGAGTACGCGTCCACCATGAAGTGCGCTGCCGACACGACGCCAAGGGGGCGTCGGTTCATCGGTGCGGTGGGCCGACGTTCACTCATCGGTGTCGCTGGCCGCTGCCCGGCGCCCACGCACGCGCCGCAGCAACTTGTCGAGCGCTTCGGCGAACTCTTCGAGTCGCAGCAGCCGTGCCATCACGACGAGCACTACGAGCGCCACGCCGATGCTGCTCCCGACGCGCACCAGTTGGTGGACGAGCCCCTGGCCAACCAGCACCTCGGTGGCGAGCCAGTGGTGCAACGCCCATGCGGCCGCAGCCATCACTGCGCTGGCCAGGGTGATGCGCCCCAGCGTCGAGGCCAGTTGTCCGATACCGATCGGTCCGAGTCGTCGGCGCAACAGCAGCAGCAACAGACCGGCATTCAGCAACGACGCGAGCGCGGTGCCCAGACTCAAGCCGACAAACCCGAACGATCGCGCCAGCAGCACGCTGAGCAGGGCGTTCATCAACACGGCCGTGACACTCACGATCACCGGAGTGCGACTCTCGCGCAGCGCGTAGAACGTCGGGCCGAGCACCTTGACGGCCGAGTACCCGACCAGTCCCGGGGCGTACCCCATGAGGGCGATCGCCACGGCGTCGGTGTCGCTCGGCTGGAAGCGGCCCCGCTCGAAGATCAGCCGGACGATGGGCACGCCGAGCGCGATCAGTCCGAACGTCGCCGGCACAGTGAGCGACAGCACCAGTCGCACCGCATGCGACAGGGTCCGGCGAAGCGCCGGCAGGTCGCCGCGCTGGGCCTGCTGCGACATCAGGGGGAGCGAGGCGCTGGCGATGGCCACGCCGAACAGGCCGATCGGCAGGTACAGGATCCGGAACGCATAGTTGAGCCAGGACACCGCTCCGGCTTCCTGACCGGTGGCCAGCACGGTGTTGACGTAGACGTTGAACTGCGTGGCCGCCACGCCGATGGTGCCCGGGCCCATCAGCAGGAGGATCTCGCGCAGGCCGGGGTCGCGCGGCGCCAGATCGAAATGGAAGCGGAAACCCTCCCGGCGCAACTGCGGCCATTGCAGCAGTACCTGCCCCAGGCCGCCGGCAAGGACTGCCAGGGCGAGGGCGGTCACCGCGGGCAGGCCCAGAGCAGGCATCACCGGTACCAGCAACACGATGCAGGCAATCGAGGCGACGTTGAAGACCGCGGGCGCCAGGGCCGGCACGAAGAAACGGCCGAGCGCGTTGAGCATGCCCATGGCCGCGACGGCAATGGCCACCAGCGGCAGGAAGGGGAACATCAACCTGGTGAGTCGGACCGTGAGCTCGAACTTGCCGGGCACTGCCGCAAAATCGCCGGCAAACGCCCGGGTCATCGGTTCGGCAATCAGGATGCCGATCACCGCGATGAGCAGGGTCACCGCAAGCAGTGCGGTGATGGCACGACGACCCAGCCGCCAGGCGGCCTCGCGCCCGTCGCGTTCCAGCGTGCGACTGAACGTGGGCACGAAGGCCGCGGTCATCGCGCCCTCGGCAAAGAGGTCGCGCACCAGGTTGGGGAGGCGGAACGCCACGTTGAAGGCGTCCATCTGGTGGCTGGCGCCGAACGCATGCGCGAGCACCTGTTCTCGAACCAGCCCGAGCACTCGGCTCGCCATCGTCGCGCTGCCGGCCAGTCCGGCGGCACGCGTCAGGGAAGGACCGGGCGGCGGCGTCACCGCGACATCATCGCACGCAGCCCCGGGCCGAACCGGGGTCGCTGCGACCCGAACAGCGCTCGCGGCAGTCGCCCGGGCAGTTGACGCGCCCGCCGTGCGCAGCCTACAAGTGCTGGGTGCGACGTCCTCTCATTGCCCTGCTCCTCGTGGTCGCGACGAGCGCCTCTGCCACAGCCACGTGGGCCGACCCCCGTCAGGCGTCGTCGGCCCGTGTGCGAGGTGGAGCGGGCGCCGACCTCGCCGCACTGCGTGCCCAGGCCGAGTCGGCGATGGAGGCGGGGCGATTCGGCGACGCGGAAGCGGTCTACCAGAAGCTGATCGGGTTGACCCCTGCCGACGGCGTCGCCCACATGCAACTGGGCATGGCGCGGGCGATGGGCGGCAGGACCGCCGAGGCGGTTGGCCCGTTGCGCGAAGCCCTCCGCCTCCGCCCCGACCTCCTGCCGGCCAAATTGTTCCTCGGCATCTCGTACCTCGAGACCGGCCGCCCCGGTGACGCCATCGGTCCTCTTCGTCAGGTGGTCCAGACCGATCCGCAGAACCCCAACGCCCGACAGGCTCTTGCAGAGGCACTCCTGTCACTGGACAGGTACGCCGAGGCGAGTGTGCAACTGGCGGCACTGGCGGCGGCCCAACCCGGATCTCCGCAGGTATGGGCGGCACTCGGGCGCAGTTACGAAGGTATCGCCCGTGAGGCCTTCGGCCGGCTCCAGTCGATCGACGCCGACTCGCCGTACGTGTGGCTGCTCGCCGCCGACGTCCTGACCGTGGAGGAGAAATATCCTCAGGCGTTCTCGCTGATCACGAAGGCCCGGGCCGCGCTGCCCACGTTGCCAGGCGTGGACCGCACGCTGGCCCGCGTCTACGCCGCAAGCGGGCATGCCGACTGGGCGGCAACAGCGCAGCAACGCGCCGACCAGGAACGACCGGCGTGCGCAAGCCTCCCCGTGGCATGTGCGTACCTCACGGGCAAGCTGGAGGATGCCCTGACCCGCACCGCGACGGCGTCGCAGCCGGCGGCACTCTACTGGCGTGCGCGGGCGGCCAACGACCTCGCGGCACGGTCGTTCGGCAGCCTGGAGCAGCTGCCTCCGTCGGTCGAGCGCTATGTCGTGCGGGCGGGCATCGCGCGCGACCAGAACCAGCCGATCGAGGCCGCAACGCAACTGCGCGAGGCCTTGAAACTGGCACCGGGCGATCCCGCCCTGGAGCGAGACCTGGCCGGCGCGTTGTACGCGGCGCGTGATTTCGAGGGCGCAATGCCGTTGCTGGAACGCCTGCACGCGCAGGCGCCCGATGCGCCCGACCTGCAGGTGGCCCTTGGTGAGGCCTTGCTGCAGTCGCAGCAGATCGAGCGTGCGATCGGCCTGCTGTCGCAGGCCGTCGCACGCGATCCGTCGATGGCTCCGGCGCAGGCCTCGCTCGGGCGCGCCCTCGTGCAGGCGGGAGAATTCGCCAGGGCCATCCCACATCTCGAGAAGGCCCTCGACGGTGATCGCGACGGCAGCGTGCACTACCAGCTGGCGCAGGCGCTGCAGCGCACGGGCAGCGCCGACCGGGCAAAGGTGGTGCTGGCCGAGTATCAGAAACGATCTTCGGCCGCGTCGCCCGCCGCACCGGCGCCGCTGGACCTGTCAGCCATCACCCCTCCGGTTCCGTGACCTCGACCACCTGGTCTACCCCTGGCGGGGTGACCACCTGCGTCCGACCCGACGGCCATCGCACCTCGATGCGCGGCGCCGCGGTGGCCGTGCCGAGACCCACGTGCACGCCCTGCAGCACGGAAGACGCGTAACCCGCAGCTGACGTCATGGCCAGGCGCCGTCCCTCGATGACGACGAGGGCGCCGATCCCATCGCGGTTGGCGGTGCGGCCGCGGAAAACGAGGCGAATCCAGTGTCCGGCCGGGCCCCCGTTGCGCCACACCTCGGCCGGCCCGCCGAGGCTGGTCGTCACCAGGTCGAGCCGCCCATCGTTGTCGAGATCCACGGCCACCAGGCCGCGATGCGCCGCGATCGTCTTGCCGAACGACGCGCCGGCCTGGGCCGTGACGTCCTCGAACCCGTTGCCGCGGTTCATGAGGATCGAGTTGGCTTCTTTGTAGTTCGACGCCTCGAACTGATCGATGAGGTCGTTGACGTGCGCATTGGCTGTGGCGATGTCGGCTCGGCCGTCGTTGTCGAGGTCGGCCAGGCTGACGCCCCAGCCACTCCGCTGGCTGCTCGGAGCGGCCAGCTTCGCCTGATGCGTGCCGTCGTGGAAGGTCATCGCGCCGTCGTTGACGTACAGCGGGAACGTCTCGCCCTTGAGTGCCGTGACCAGCACATCGGGGCGGCCATCGCCGTTCACGTCCTGCACGGCGACGCCCATGCTGGAGACGGGACGGCCGAATCCGGGCAACGCCACCCCAGCCAGGAGCCCGGTTTCCTCGAACGTCTTGCCGTCGACATTGCGGAAGAGAAAGTTCGGCACGCCGTCGTTGGAGACAAACAGGTCGTCAAAGCCATCGGCATCCAGGTCGGCCACGCCGACGCTCATCCCTTTGCCGACATGCGCGGCGATCCCGCTGGCCCGGGAGATGTCCTCGAACGTGCCGTCACCGCGATTGCGATACAGCTGGTTGGGCAGGCCCGTGTAGAACTTCGGGTGGCAATACACCCTCAGATTGCGCAGGCGGTCGCCGCAGAAGCGGTCGGCCGTGTCGTTCCAGTCGAGGTAGTTGACGACGAACAGGTCGAGGTGGCCATCGCGGTCGATGTCGGTCCACGCCGCCGCGACCGACCACGGCGATGCGCCTATGCCGGCAGCCGCAGTGACGTCCTCGAACCGCCCTCGGCCGGCGTTGCGGTAGAGCGTCGGCTGACCCACGCCGGGGACGAAAAGGTCGGGGTCGCCGTCGTTGTCGTAGTCGGCCACCGCGGCGCCCATCCCGTAGCCCCGGCCCGCCAGACCTGCGGCTTCGGTGACGTCCTCGAACCTGAAGCTGCCGAGGTTGCGGTAGAGGCGGTTGTGGTACGCAGGGGCGGCCTTGGCCAACGCGGGGGACGCATTGCCGTTGGCGAAGAAGAGGTCCACCAGTCCGTCGCCGTCGTAGTCGAAGGCCGCCAGGCCGCCGGGCATGGTCTCGATCAGGCGCTTGCTGGCGGTAGGGGCGTGTGCCAGCACGAACTCGACGCCGCTGGCAGGCTGGACATTGTCGAACTGCGGCGTGGACGTCTGCATCGCGGCAGAGCCGCCAGAGGCCACGAGCGCCAGCACAGTGAGCGAAGAGAGTGAGCTGGGACGAACCAACAGGCGGCCTCGTGGAGACGAGGCCGTCAACAAGGACGAACCTCAGGGAAGAACGTGACTCGGCTCAACCGGCAGCCAGCCGAGCCTTCACCTGTTCGTTCACGGCCTTGCCGTCGACGACCTGACCCGCCAGTCGCGGCATCAGGGCCTTCATCACCTTGCCCATGTCCCGGGGGCCGGCCGCGCCGCTGTCGCGGACGGCCTCGTCAATCAGGGCCGCCAGCGCCGAAGGGTCCAGGGCGGCGGGCAGATAGCGCTCGAGGATGGCTGCCTCTCGCTGCTCCTTGTCGGCCAGTTCCTGCCGGCCGGCGGCGGCAAACTGGGTGATGCTGTCGCGTCGCTGCTTGACCAGCGCCGTGACCACTTGCAGCGCCTCGCCGTCCTCCAGTTCGCGGGTCAACTCGACGCGCTTGTTGGTCAACGCCGCCTTGAGCATGCGGAGGGCGTCCAGGGTCTCCTGATCGCGGGCCCGCATGGCGGTGACGATGTCGGCACTCAGGCGCGCGGGCAGGGTGGCGTCGGTCATCCCGTCAGTCTACGCTCCGCTCGGCCACCGCACGCGGAGCGGCGTCAGGGCCGTGGCGGTGTCGGCGAGTACGGATTGATGTACTTGGCGCGGTCGGGCTCCATCGTCGAGCCCACCGACGCCGAGCCGGGGACCTCACCCGGTGGCAACCCGTACGGACCCGTCGATACGGTGCCGTTGCCGGGTGGGGGCGTCTGCGGCGGCGGCATCACGCCGGGGCGCGCACTGGTCTGGCCGAGACCTCCGAGCGGCGACGTCGATGGCTGCTGGCGCTGCTGCTCCTGTCGCTGCTGCTGCTGCTGCAGTGCGGCCTCGGCGGCCTGCAGCTCGACCTGCCGGGCAGCGAAGTAGCGCTGCGGGTTGGCATAGTCGAAGTTGGTAGAAGAGGCAGGCTGTTCCGGGCCCGGCGCAGGCGCGGGTACGTCGTCGATCGGGGCCGGCTGGGCGTGTGCCACGTCCTCTTCCTCGACCACCTGCGGGGCTGGCGTGAACGCCGCCGGTGCGGCAGCTCCGACGGCGGCGGCGCGGGTGAGCGGGGCTGGCTTGCTCGCCATGCTGGCCCCCGGTGAGGACGCCATGATGAGCACACGGTCGAAGCGGGACATGCCGCCGCTGATCGCCTGCGCGCGGGGCGCCGCGATGTAGCCGGCGGCTCCGCGCAGCACGATGTCCAGTGCCTCGCGTTCCGACACGTTCTCGAGACGCAGGCTCAGCGGCGTGGCTGGTACGCGTTCGCCGTCCACGACCTTCATCTGCCCCTGGCGAGCCCACTCGGCCAGGATCGCCGCGGGAGTCGCGTTCTGAGTGACGAGCGTGACGCGGCCGTCGCGCAGGGTCAGCGATACGGACTGGGCCAGTGCCGGACCGGCAGAGGCAAGCAGCAGCGCGAAGGCGAAAAGGGCGCGTGATTTCATGAGCACACCTGCCAGGCCGACGAGTGACGGCAACCCAAGCCGTGCACCGGGCCAGACCTTCAGTATAGGACTGGAATCGGCATTCGGCGGCCGGCAGCCGGTCCGCCGCGTGAATGGTAGGGGCGCCTCGCCGAGGCGCCCTGGTCGTTAGGGCAGCTCGGGGAGGCGCCCCTACCGGTAGCCCCCTACCGGCAACCCTGTACCGGGAGCTGCCCCTACCTCCCGAACGACTGGACTGCCGCGGCCACCAGGTCGGCGTCGCCGTGCGGCAGAGACGGGTACAGCGGCAGCGAGCACACCTGCTCGGCGGCGCGCTCGGCTTCCGGACAGTGGGCCGGCATCTGGCTGAGGATGGCGGCCTGCCGGGTCAACGACTTCGGGTAGTGCACGAGCGTCTGGATGCCTTGCGCAGTCAAGTGCGCGCGCAATGCCTCACGTCGCTCGGTCCGCACCACGAACAGGTGGTACACATGGCCGGCGTCGAACTCGCGCGGCACATGCACGTCGGCGCCCACCAGCCGCGCACGGTAGAGGTCCGCAAGCGCCCGGCGCTGGGTGGTCCAGGCCGGCAGTCGGCGGAGGCGCTCGCGCAGGATCGCGGCCTGCATCTCATCGAGCCTCGAGTTGACCCCGAACTCGTCGTGTTGGTAGGTCGTTCGCTGGCCGCCGTTGCGCAGGCGTTTCAGGCGATCGGCCAGTGCGGCGTCGCTGGTGGTGATGGCCCCGCCATCGCCAAGCGCGCCCAGGTTCTTGGTCGGGTAGAAACTGAACGCCGCGCCAGCGCCGAAGGAACCGACCGCGCGCCCCTCGCACGTGGCCAGGTGGGCCTGCGCCGCGTCCTCGACCAGGGCCAGGCCGTGCCGGGCCGCGATGGCGGCCAGGGCCGTCGTGTCGGCGGGCTGGCCATACAGATGCACCGGCATGATGCAGGCGGTGCGCGGCGTGATGGCGGCCTCGACCGCGCCGGGATCGATCGTGTGGCGTTGGGGATCGATATCGGCAAACACCGGCCTGGCGCCGGCCATCATCACCGCAAGGGCCGTATACGCCGCCGACAGCGGCGCCGTGATCACCTCGTCGCCCGGCCCAATCCCGAGGCCGCGCAGCAACAGCGCGATGGCGTCGGTGCCGGTGTTCACGCCGACCGCGTGGGTGGCGCCGCTCGCGGCGGCAAACTCCGCCTCGAAGGCCTCGAGTTCGGGCCCCAGCACGAACCAGCCGCGATCGATGACGCGATTGACTGCGCCCCGCAGCGCCTCGGCGTCGTCGCCGGGTGTGAGCGAGAGGAACGGCACGCGCACGTCCTGGGTCGTCATCACAGGTAGCGCGGAAGGTGTTCGCGATAGAAGGCGATGGTGCGGGTCAGTCCCTCGCGCAGCGTCACCGTGGGTTCCCACCCGGTGAGCGCACGGAACCGCGTCGAGTCGGTGTAGAAGCTGCCGATGTCGATGGCCTTCTTGGCAGCCGGCCACTCGACGTAGCGACTCCGCCCCGTGCCGGCCACTTCGATCATCAGCTCGACGAGGTCGCGGTGCGTGATCGGCTCCAGGCCGCCGACGTTGACGGCCTGGCCATTGCACCCGTCGCTGGCCCCGGCGCGCAGGAACGCATCGCATGCGTCGTCGACGAACACGAAGTCGCGCATCTGCAGGCCGTCGCCGAAGATCTCGATCTCCTGGTCCTCGACGATGCGGCGGATGAACCAGCCGATGAAGCCTTGCCGATTGTGTTTCACGAGCTGGCGTGGGCCGTAGCAGTTGGTCAGCCGCAACGAACAGGCGCGGACCCCGAAGACGTTGTTGTACACCAGGTGGTACTGCTCGCCGGCGGCCTTGTTGATCCCGTTGATGTCGGTGGGGCGCACCAGGTGGTTCTCGTCGACCGGCAGGTAGTCGGGCTTGCCGTAGATCTGCCGCGTGCCGGCAAACACCACCTTCACGCCCGGGTTGTTGCGGCGGCAGGCCTCGAGCACGGTCATCTGGCTGCGACAGTTGATCTCCAGGTCGGTATAGGGATCCTGCATGCTGTCGATGTGGCTGACCTGCCCGGCCAGGTTGAAGATCACCTCGCGTCCCTGCACGAGGTAGTTCATCGTCGTCTGCTGGCGGATGTCTGCCACGTTGACGCGAACCCGTTCCTCGATGCCGCGGATGTTCTCGAGCGAGCCGCCGTAGTCGGGGATCAACGAGTCGACCAGGATCACGTCGGCGCCGACATCGACCAGCATCCGCGCCAGGTTGCTGCCGATGAAACCAAGCCCGCCGGTGATCATCACCGGCCGCCCGCGGTAGAAGTCGCGGTAATCGCTCATGCCGGGCGCACTCCGGGCTGTTTGGGAGCCCTGATCACCAGGTCGTACCACAGCCTCAGCACGTCGAGGCCGGTGCGGAAGATTCGGCCGAAATTGAAGAACTGCGACTTGCCGTAGGCGCGGTGGAAATGATGCACCGGCACTTCGGCGATGCGGAATCCGCCGTCGGTGATCTTCTTCATCAACTCGAGGCAGATCACGCCGCTGTCCTTGGTCAGCGTCACCGTATCGAAGATCGAGCGACGCATCAGCCGGAAGTCGCAGTCGACGTCGCGCACTTTCAGGCCGAAGAGCATCCTCACGGTGTGGTGGTACATGCGCCCGATGACGATGCGGTGGAACGGATCGGACCGGGCAATCTTGTAGCCGTTGACCAGGTCCACGTCCGGACCCAGTCGTTGCCACAGCAGCGCCACTTCCGACGGGTCGTACTGGGCGTCGCCATCGGTGTAGAAGACGTACTCCTTGGACGCCGCCGCGAACCCGCTGCGCAGGGCCCCGCCGTAACCGCGGTTGTGCGGGTGGTGGACGATCCGCACCTGCGGATACAGCCGCGCCAGTTCGTCGAGAATCTGCGGCGTGCTGTCCTTGCTGCCGTCGTTGACCACGATGACTTCGTGGTCGGGCGTGAGCGCCCGCGCGGCCAGCAACGCCGACACCACCATGCTGGCGATGGTGCCGCTGTCGTTGTAGGCCGGGAAGAAGATGCTCAGGCCGGCAGGCGTTCTTGCAGGAGTGTCTGGCATATCCGAACCGGGAACCTTAGCACAGCCTCAACCGCGCCGTCCGCGCCAGGACGGGTGCCCGAACACGAGCCGCCAGGGCACGAAGATCGACTCCAAGATCACTCGCTGCGACATCTTGGACTGACCCTCGCGTCGCTCGACGTAGATGATCGGCACCTCGCCGATGCGGCAGCGGTGGCCCATCGCCGCAAACAGCATCTCCACCAGGAAGGCATACCCGTCGGACACGAACTGTCTCAGCGGCAGGGTGGCCAGGGCTTCGCGGCGCCAGCACCGGTAGCCGCTGGTGCAATCACGGGCCGGCAGCCCGGTGATGCCACGCACGTAGTGATTGGCGAACGTACTCAGGATCAACCGGCTCAAGGGCCAGTTCACCACGGACACGCCATGCAGGTAGCGCGACCCGATGACCAGGTCATAGCCGTCCTCGACCACGCCGCGGACCAGGTCTGGCAGGTACTGGGGGTCGTGCGAGAAGTCGGCGTCCATCTGGCACACCAAGTCGACGTCCATGGTGACCGCCTGCGAGAGCGCATCGACGTAGGACCTGCCCAGCCCGCGCTTTCCGGTCCGATGCAGCACGGTCAGGCGACCCGGAAACTCCGCCGCGAGCGCGTCGGCGACCGCCCCGGTGCCGTCGGGCGAGGCATCGTCAACGACCAGGACCGAGAACTCCGGGCCGCGCGCCATCACCTTTCGCACCAGCACGGGCAGGTTGTCCCGCTCGTTGTACGTCGGTGTCACCACCAGCACCAGCGGTGGTGTCCTCACGTCCGGCCCTCGAAACGCAGTGCCGAGATCTGCTCGGACACGAGCCCCACCAGGAACACGAGCACGGCAAACATCAGCAACAGCACGGAGCCATTGGCGATCCGGCCCGAGACGGCCACCGTCCAGCCACCGTAGAGCACCCCGAGAAGAAAGGCCCCCGCGCTGACCGGCAGAAAGATCTTCATCGGGCTGAAGATGGTGACGATCTTGAGGATGATCAGCAGGAACTTCGTCCCGTCGCGGGCCAGGCGAATCTTCGAGAGCCCGGTTCGCTGGCGCGCCTCGACCGGCAGGAACGTCACGCTGTAGCCCGCCTTGATGAAGGCCAGCGTCGTCGTCGTCGGCGTCGAGAAGCCGTTCGGAATCAGGTGCAGGAACTCCCGCAGGACCGAGCGGCGCGCCCCCCGGAACCCCGAGGTCAGATCCGGAATCTCGCGTCCGGTCATGTAGCTGGCAAAGCCGTTCAGCAGGCCGTTGCCGGCCCGGCGCGCGCCGGTCGCCTGCGTATGACCGGCGCGGGCCCCGACGACGAGGTCGTATTCGCCCAGCTGGTCGACAAGGCGCCGCGCGTCCTCGGGCTTGTGCTGACCGTCGCCGTCGACTACCAGGATGAACTCGCCCGTGGCCGCGCGGATGCCGGTCTTCACACAGGCGCCGTTGCCCTTGTTGTAGGGATGGCGCAGCACTCGCGCCCCGGCAGCGGCGGCCTCAGCACCGGTCTGGTCGGCCGAGCCGTCGTCCACAAGGATGACCTCGTGCCAGTCCGCAGCGGCGCGCAGGGCGCGGACGACGTCGCCGACGGCGTGCCCTTCGTTGTAGGCCGGGATCAGGACGGAGACTGTGTCTGGGGCGGCCACGGTGTCAGGCGACGGGCGGTTGCTCGCGTAGCGCCGGGCTGGCGGTGAGCGCGGCGACGACTCCGTCCCAGGAGATCGCGCGGGTACTATCGTACCCCGCCTCCCCGAGGGCGGCGGCTCGCGCAGGCTGGCTGGCGAGTGCGGCAAGGGCCTCGCCGAGCGCTTCGGCAGCAGGTTGGCAGACGAGCCCGTTGACGCCATGCTGGACGAACTCGAGCACGCCGCCGCTGTCGGTGGCCGTGACCACCGGCTTGCGCGCCTCGAAGGCTTCCAGGGTCACGTACCCGTAGTCCTCGTCGAAAGGCGCGAAGACCACGCCGCGTGCGCCGGCGTACAACTCGACCAACGTCGGTTCATCGACGGCCCCGAGCAGGGTCACCCGGCTCCCCAGACCCAACTCCTCGATCCGGCGTTCCAGGCCATGTCGGAACGTCCCCTCGCCGGCAATCAGCAGGCGGGCCGGAGCCGGCACGTACGCCATCGCCGAGATCGCGAGCTCGACGCGCTTGACTGTTTCGAGCCGACCCACCGACAGGAAGTAGTCGCCGTAGGGACCCGCCCGCAGGCTCGGCGCCAGTGGTGACGGATGGTACAGCGGCCGGGAGGGCACCCCATTGAACCGGGTCAGGCGATCAGAGGTCGTGCGGGAAATGGTGTAGACCGCTGCGCACTCGCCCAGCATCTCCCGGTCGAGGTCGCGAAGGCGCTCGCGCACCGCGGTGTCCTCCTCGCGGTGGTCGAAGTCGGCGTACTCGGTCCCGCACAGGTCGTAGGCGGCCCGGTACTGATGCATCAACCAGGCGACCTTGCGGGGATGCCGGACGCAGTACGCGGGAAATTTCGTAGGGATGACCAGGTCGATGGGCCGCCCGCAGCTCTCCGACAGGTCGAGCAGGCGCCACGCTGCAGCGTGGGCCATCAGCTCCTGCTTGGGATACCACTTGAAGGGCACGCTGACCCGCTCGACCAGGCAGCCGTGCACCTCGAGCTGGCGCACCAACTCACGGACCAGCGCCTCGGCGCCCCCTCGCACGAAGGGCACCTGCGCCTCGCAGACGAGAACGGTCAGGGGCAAGCGGCGAGCATGCTAGCACGCAGCAGACGGCGAAACTAAGGCGAAGTCCTTCTAGCTCAAGCCTTTCCAAGAACTACCAGTTGACACCCGAGAGCAGTGTGCCTATTCTCGCCGTGGACCAAAGTGGACCAAAGTGGACAAATATGGTGCTCCGCGGACGCATTTCAGCACGGATTGATGACAAGGGGCGCCTCAAGGTGCCCAGCGCATTTCGTGCGCACATCGAGGCGGAGTACGGGCCGGCGCTGTATCTGACCAGTCTCTCGCCCACCGGCGAATTCGTCCGTCTGTACCCCCTCAAGGTCTGGGAAGCGATCGAGGAAAAGCTCCGCGGCGTGCCCCAGCTGAACCAGTCCCGCAAGGCCTTCGAGATGACCACGTCGTACTGGGGCCAGTTGGCCGACTTCGACACCCAGGGCCGGGTGGTCATCCCGCCGCACCTCCGCGAAGCCGCGGGGGCGTCGGCCGACGTCGACGTGCTCGGCATGCAGAGCTATCTCGACATCTGGAACAGCGACCGCCTGCGGTCCAAGGTCCTGTCCGACGGATTGAACGACACCCATCTGGTCGACCTCGCTGCACTCGGGATCTGACAGCGTCATGCACGCACCCGTACTCGTCGCGGAGGTCCTCACCCACATGGCACCAGCCCGTGGGGGGCTGTATGTCGATTGCACCCTCGGTGCAGGGGGGCACACCCGTGCGCTGCTGGATGCCGGCGCCACCCGGGTCATCGGCTTCGACCGCGATCGCACCGCGCTTGCGCTGGCGCGGGAACACCTGCACGACCGCCTCGACCGCGTCGAGCTGATCCACGACGACTACCGCACCCTGGACACCGCGCTGCAGGCGCGGGGCATCCTGGGCGTGGACGGCGGCATTCTGGCCGACCTCGGCGTCTCCTCGATGCAGCTGGATGACCCCGACCGTGGCTTCAGTTTCCGCGCCGACGCGCCGCTCGACATGCGCATGGATCGCGACAGCGGGCTGACCGCTGGCGCGATGCTCCAGTCGGTGCAGGAGTCGGCCCTGGCCGACATCATCTACCAGTACGGCGAGGAGCGTTTCTCGCGCCGCATCGCCCGCGGCATCGTCCGGGCGCGCGACCTCGGCGCGATCGAGACGACCGGGCAACTGGCCTCGATCGTCCGTCGAGCGGTGCCGACCCGCGGCTGGCAACGTATCGACCCGGCGACGCGCACGTTCCAGGCCCTGCGCATCTGGGTGAACCGCGAACTGGACGGCCTCGATGCCTTCATCCGCACCGCTGTCGGCAGTCTGCTGGCAGGGGCCCGGCTCGCGATCATCGCCTTCCACTCGCTCGAGGACCGGATCGTCAAGCACACGTTTCGCGCGCTGGCGCAGGCTGACGAGCCGTCGATCGCGCTGATCACACGAAGGCCGATCGAGGCGTCCGAGGACGAGATCGGCCGCAACCCGCGGGCCCGCAGCGCCAAGCTGCGCGTTGCCGAAAGGCTGGCCTGAGTGGACCACGAATTTGTCGTCCGCAAGCAGGTGCAGAACCGGGCCATCGTGCGCGAGGTCGACCAGGTTCGTCAGCGTGACCTGCTGCGCACCGGCGTGGGCGGCGCGTGTGTGCTGGCGACCGTGCTGTTTGCTGCCTGGCAGCATCTCGAAGCCCGCCGCCTCGACAAGGTGGCCGCCGACCTGGCGTCGCAGCGCGGCCACCTGCGTGCCGTCCACCGTCACCTGGTGCTCGAGTTCGAGTTCCTGGCTGGTCCGGCCCGCGTGGAAGCGATCGCCACCGGTCAGCTCGGCATGAAGGCGCCCACCCGCGACACCTCGACCGTGATCGAGCGCGTGACCGTCGTCCCACCGCCAACCAGCGCTGTGGTGGCGACGCGGTGAGGCGGACCAGGGACACGCCGGATCTGTTGTCAGGCCTGGACTCGAGCCCTTCCGTGCTCAACAACGCACGCGTGGTGCGCGACGCGCAGCGCGCCGACCAGGATCTGGACTCGCCTGGTAGCCCGGACTGGCAAAAGACGTTACGACCGCGCCTGGCTCTGGTGGGCGCGCTCGTCCTGCTCTGGTCGCTGGGGATCGTCGCGCGTCTGATTTACCTGCAGGTCTTCCAGCACGACGCGCTGGTGTCGCGCGCCGAGCGCCAGCAGAGCCAGACGATCGAGATCAATCCGCGCCGCGGACCGTTCCTGGATCGGTTCGGCCGCCTCCTCGCGTACAGCGTCGACGGAGACGTCATCTACGCCGTGCCGAGCGACGTGCAGGATCCCGAGGCGGTGGCGACGGCGTTGTGCGAGGTCCTCGACGGCTGCGACGCCGAGGAGCGCAAGGCCCTGGCCCAGCGACTCGACAGCCGTCGCGATCGCTCCACGGTCCTCAGCACCCTGTTGGCGGAGGAGGCTGACGGCATCGCCTCGCTGAAGCAGGATGGCTTTGTCGTCGATCGTGGCAAGGGCGGCCGCACCGGCTCCCTGAAGGTGCTGACGCGCGAGCTCAAGAACACCGACAAGCTCGCCGCGTTGGTCTGCGAGAAGCTGTCGCGCTGCGACGATGACCAGCGGGCGACGATCGAGAAGGGCCTGCAGGGCAAGAAGGACTTCATCTACATCCGCAAGCGCGCCACGCCGGCCGAGGCGCAGCGGGTCGCCGCCCGCAAGCTGCCCGGTATCGGCTTCATGAACGAGAGTCGCCGCTACTATCCGAACCGCGACCTCGCCTCGTCGCTGATCGGTTTTGTCGACGCCAAGAACAACGGCGTCGGTGGCCTCGAACTGACGCACAACAAGCTGGTCACCGGCACCAGCGGCTCGCTCATCCTCCAGCACGACGCGCAGCGTCACGTCCTGGCCGCCCGGATGCGGCAGGCGCCGACCGCGGGCGTGACCCTGGAGCTGACCATCGACGCGCAGCTGCAGTTCATCGCCGAGCGCGAGCTGCGTGCCGCCGTCGAGGAGCATGGCGCCATCGGCGGGACGGTCGTGATGATGGACCCGCACACCGGCGAGATTCTCGCCCTGGTGAGCGAGCCGCACTTCAACCCCAACGACTCCAGTGAGGTCGATCGTGCCTCGCGCGTGAATCGCGCCGCCGAGACGATCTACGAACCCGGCTCGACTTTCAAGACGATCACCGCGGCAGCGGCGCTCGAGGAGGGCGTGATCAAGCCCTCCGACATCGTCGATGCCACGATGCCGTGCCGGTTCGGCACCGCCAAGCCGATCACCGACGTGCACCAGGTGGGCGTGGTGTCGTTCGAGAAGGTGTTTGCCAAGTCGAGCAACTGCGGCACCGCGCGGGTGGCCGTCAATCGTCTGGGTACCGAGAAGTTGATGCGGTACGTCCACCGCTTCGGCTTCGGTGTCCGTGCGACCCGAGACTTCCCGGCCGAGAGTGCCGGCATCGTCATGAAGCCGTCGGCAATCAAGGAGCACGACCTGGCGCGTATCGCCATCGGCTACACGATTGCCGTGACCCCCCTGCAGATGGTCACCGCGATGAGCGCCATCGCCAACGGCGGCGAGTTGCTGAAGCCACGGATCGTCGGCGCGACCATCGCCGGCGGCGTCCGCAAGCCGACCACTCGCGAAGTCACCCGCCGCGCGATCTCGACCACCACCTCGGCTCGCCTCACCACGATGATGGAAGCGGTCGTCGAGGAGGGCACGGCCAAGCAGGCCAGGATCAAGGGGTACACGCTGGCGGCCAAGACCGGCACGGCCCGCAAGCTGAACGCCAACGGCCGCGGCTACATGATGGAGTACATGGCGTCGACGGCAGGGTTCTTCCCGTCGCGCAATCCGGCGGTGGCGATGATCGTGGTCGTCGATGCGCCGAAGCGGAAGGGGTACTTCGGAGGGGCCGTCGCCGCGCCGGTCTTCCAGCGCATCGCCGACGCGACGCTGCGCCACCTGTCGATCGCGCCCAACGTCGATCGCCAGCCGCCGATTGTCGTCGCGCGCGCCGCCGACGGCCCGAACATCGCGACGGCCAGCAACCACGGCCAGGTCACGCCCCGTCGGTCGGCCACCCGTCCCGCCGTGCTTCCCGATCTCTCAGGGATGAGCGCGCGCGAGGCGGTCCGCACGCTCATCGGACTCGGTTGGGAACCACGCTTGCGCGGCGACGGCTCGCTGGTCGCGCGCCAGAGTGCCGCCGCCGGCACGCCGGTCGGCGGGGGTGGCGTGTGCCTGCTCGAGCTGACGCGCTACCGCATCGAGCCAGAACCAGTCGCGGAGGGCCAGCCCTGATGGCCGGTCTCTCGCTCGGCGCCCTCGTTGCCGAAATGGCCCGCCTGACGCCGCTGCAGGTGCCCGATCTCGGTGCCGCGGCGGCACTCGATGTGACCGCCGTCGCGTACGACTCTCGCGCCGTCACGCCGGGTGCGGTGTTTGTGGCGATGCGCGGCGCGCAGCGTGACGGAACGGCCTACGCCGAGCAGGCCATCGCGCAGGGCGCCATCGCCGTCGTCGCGGACCGCGCAGCCGACCGGGACCCGGGTGTGCCCTGGATCGTCGCCGAGCAGGGCCGGGTCGCACTGGCCGCTGGCGCAGCGACCTTCTATCGGCATCCGAGCGAGCAACTGCTGCTGGTCGGCGTCACCGGGACCAATGGCAAGACGACTTCCACCTACCTGCTCGAGGCGGTCTTCAACGCGCGCGGCTGGACCAGTGGACGGATCGGCACGACCGGCGCTCGGGTCGGCACCGACGAGCGGCCCTCGGCACGCACCACGCCCGAAGCGCCGGACCTGCAAGCGCTGCTGCGCGAGATGGTCGAGGCCGGCTGCGGTGCCTGCGCGATGGAGGTCTCGTCGCACGCGCTCGACCTCGGACGGGTGGCCTTCACGCGCTTCGGGGCGGCGATCTTCACCAATCTCACGCGCGATCACCTCGATTACCACGGCGACATGGAGGCGTACTTCGCCGCCAAGCAGCGCCTGTTCGACATGTTGCCTCCGGAGGCACCGTCGGCGATCAACATCGACGACCCGCGTGGCGAGCGCCTGGCCGAGCGCGTCGGCCGGCCAGTGACCTTTGCACTCGACCGCGAGGCCGACGTGTGGCCGACCTCGCTGCGCCTCGACCTGGCCGGCATCGATGCGGAGCTGCGGACGCCGGCCGGGCCGATGCGTCTGCGCACCCGCCTGCCGGGCCGACCCAACGCCTACAACGCGCTTGGTGTCGTCGCGGCTTGTGTGGGCCTCGAGATGCCGCTGGCGACGATCGCCGAGGGTCTCTCAAACGTGCCGGCGGTGCCGGGGCGCTTCGAGCTCGTGTCCCGGGTGCAGGACGACATCAGCGTCATCGTCGATTACGCCCACACCGACGATGCCCTGAAGAATCTGCTGGAGACGGCGCGCGCCCTGGCGCCGCAGCGGATCGTCACGGTGTTTGGCTGCGGCGGCGACCGCGACCGCAGCAAGCGGCCACTGATGGGTGCGGTGGCCGGCCGCCTCAGTGACCTGGTGATCCTGACCTCGGACAACCCGCGGTCGGAAGAGCCGGCGGCGATCATCGAAGACATCAAGCGTGGTCTGGTCCAGCCCGAGCGGCCGACCACGCACGCGGGCCAGGCCGTGGCCGCCGTCCAGACCACGCCGTGGCTGGCCATTGTCGACCGCGAGGACGCCATCAGCAGGGCGGTGGTGGACGCCCGGGCCGGCGACCTGGTGCTGATTGCGGGCAAGGGTCACGAGTCCACGCAGACCATCGGCGACCGCGTGCTGCCGTTCGAGGACCGCGCGGTGGCCCGCGCGGCGTTACGCCGTCGGCAGGGGAGCTCACGGTGACGGGTCAGCCCTTCGCCCTGACGGCCCGGCAGATGGCCGACGCGTTCGGCGGCGTGCTTGGTTACGGTGACGAGAACCGTCTGTTGCCGACCGTGTCGATCGACACACGGACGCTGGTTCCCGGCGACTTGTTCGTCGCCATTCGCGGACCCCGCTTCGACGGGCACGGCTTCATCGCCGAGGCCATCGAGCGTGGGGCTGGCGGAGTGGCCGTCAGCGATCCGGCAGCCGTGACCGCTACCGACCTGCCGGTGATCGTCGTCGGGGACACGCTGCGTGGGCTGCAGGAAGCGGCACGGGTGATCCGGCGGCGTGCGGCCTCGACCGTGGTGGCCATCACCGGCAGCGTAGGCAAGACGACGACCAAGGAGATCACGGCGACCCTGCTCGGTCGTCGCTTCACGACGTTCCGCAACCGCGGCAACCTGAACAACCATCTCGGCCTGCCGCTCTCGCTGTTCGAGCTGCACACCGCGCCGCAGTATGCCGTGGTGGAACTGGGGATGAGCGGCGTCGGCGAGATCAGCCGTCTGGTGGCCATCGCCGAGCCGCAGGTGCGGGTGTGGACCAACGTGGGGGAGGCGCACCTGGGCTTCTTCTCCTCGGTCGATGACATCGCGCTGGCCAAGCAGGAAGTACTCGAGGGGGCGCGGCCCGATGACGTCTTCGTGGCCAACGCCGGCGACGCGCGAGTGATCGCGCGCGCGGCCGCCTTCGCCGGACGGGTGTTGACCTTCGGCGTGGACGTGCGGGCCGATGTGTCCATCCGCGACGTCGAGTCGCGGGGCTTCGACGGCACGACCGCGGCGCTGTCGCTGCAGGGCGACGTGCGGACCATCGAGACGCGTCTGCTCGGCGCCGGTAATCTGGCCAACATCGCCGCCGCGTCGGCCGTGGCCATGGATGCCGGCCTGTCGGCCGACGAGATCGTCGCCGGCGTCGCCGAGCTCACGCCGCCCGCCCACCGCGGGCAGGTCGTTCACACCGCCCACGGCTGGGTGGTGATCGATGACGCCTACAACTCGAGCCCCTCGGCGTTGACGCGCGCCCTGCAGACGCTGGCGGCGGTGCCGGGCCGGCGCGTGGCCATTCTCGGAGAGATGCTGGAACTCGGCGACTTCAGCGACCGGTACCACGCCGAGTGTGGCCGGACGGCCGGAGAGCTCGGCGTCAGCGTGGTGGTGTCGGTGGGCGGATCACCCGCCCGCGCGCTGGCCGACGCGGCCAGCAGCGCCGGGTCGGCGATCGTCCATCACGTTGCCGACAGCGCCAGTGCGGCCGCTCTCGCCCGCCACCTCGTGCGCGAAGGCGATGCCGTGCTGGTGAAGGGATCGCGCGGCATCCACATGGAAGCCGTCGTCCTGGCGCTGACCGAGGTGGTGGCCTGATGCTGTACCACCTCCTCTTCCACTTCCACGAGACGTTCTCCATCCTCAACGTCGCGCGCTACATCACCTTCCGCACGGCGGCGGCCAGCATCACCGCGCTGATCATCAGCCTGGCGTTCGGCGGACTGCTGATCCGGAAACTGCGCGAGTTCCAGATTGGCCAGGTCATCAGGCACGAGGGTCCGGAAAGTCATCGCCCGAAAGCCGGCACGCCGACAATGGGCGGCCTGCTGATTCTGGCGGCCTCGATCGTCCCGACGCTGCTGTGGGCCGACCTGACCAACACCTATATCTGGATCGCCGTACTGGCCACGCTGGCGTTCGGCGCCATCGGATTCGCCGACGACTACCTGAAGGTCACGCGGCGCGATCATCACGGCCTGCGGCCCCGCTACAAGATGGGCGGGCAGCTGGTGGTGGCCTTGCTGGTGGGCGTGACGCTGATCGTGCTGGCCAACAAGGGCCTGTACAACACGCGGCTGATTTTCCCGTTCTTCAAGAACCTGATTCCCGATCTCGGCTACTTCTACCTCGGCTTTGCCGCGTTCGTGCTCGTCGCCTGGTCCAACGCCGTCAATCTCACCGACGGGCTCGACGGGCTGGCCATCAGTACCTTCGCCGTCACGGCCGCGACGTTCACCGCGCTTGCCTACGTGACCGGCCACCGCGTGCTGGCCGAATACCTGCTGCTGGTTCGCTTTGCACCAGCCGGTGAACTCACCGTGTTCTGCGGCGCCCTGGTCGGGGCGAGTCTCGGGTTCCTCTGGTTCAACTCGTACCCTGCCGAGATCTTCATGGGTGACGTCGGCTCGCTGGCGCTCGGCGGCGCGATCGGCACGGTGGCCTTGCTGATCAAGCAGGAGCTGCTGCTGGTGATCGTCGGCGGCGTGTTCGTGCTCGAAGCCGCCTCGGTGGTCATCCAGGTGACGTCGTTCAAGCTCACCGGGAAACGCGTGTTCAGGATGGCCCCGCTGCATCACCACTTCGAACTCAGTGGCTGGAGCGAGCCCAAGGTCATCACCCGGTTTCTGATCGTCGCGATCGTCTGCGCCCTGTTCAGCCTCACCACCCTCAAGCTGCGATGACGACCATGCCCTACGACGTCTCGGGTCGCCATGTGGCGGTGGTGGGCGGTGGCCGGAGCGGACTCGCGGCCAGCCGGCTGGTCGTCGGCCGTGGCGGGCGGGTGACGCTGCTCGACACCAAGACTGAGTTGGCCGAGCACGCAGAACTGGTCGCGCTGGGCGTCGAGGTGCAGCTGGGCAGGATGCCCGACGACGTCCCGGACGACGTGACGTTGGTGGTGGTCAGCCCAGGCGTGCCAGCCGACGTCCCCCCGCTCCTGGCGGCGCGGGCCCGCGGCGTGCGGGTCATCGGCGAGCTGGAGTTTGCCGCATCCCTGCTGGCCGGCCCGGTCATCGCCATCACCGGTTCGAAGGGCAAGTCGACGACGACCACGCTGGTCGGTCGGATGATCGAGGCGTCGGGGCAGGCGGTGCTCGTGGGGGGCAACATCGGCGTGCCTCTCTCGGCGCAGGTCGAAGCCTCGACGGCGTCCACCTGGCATGTCGTCGAGACCAGCAGCTTCCAGCTCGAGACCATCGCCGCCTACCACCCGCGCGTGGCGGTGTGGCTCAACTTCTCGCCTGACCACCTCGACCGACATGTGACCGAAGACGCGTACCAGCGCACCAAGGCGCGCATCTTCAAGAACCAGACGGCCGCGGACTGGGCTGTCGTGCCGGCAGGAGATCCCCGGATCCGCGCCCACGCGGGCAGCAGCGCCGCGCAAGTCGTGCTGTTTGGTGCGGACCTGGACGTGGAAGACGGGGTCGGCCTCGACGGCGAGGTGATCGCCCGGCGTCACTCGGGGCAGGCCGCCGAACCGCTGGTGCCGATCGCGTCGGTGCGACTGACGGGTCGGCACATGCTCGGTAACGTCATGGCGGCGTGCGCCGTCGCCAACCTGGCCGGCGTGACGGGTAGCGCCATGACCCGCGCCGTGGAGGGATTCAGTGGGCTCGAGCATGCGCTCGAGTACGTGGCGACCATCGGCGCGGCGCGCCTCTACAACGACTCCAAGGCGACCAACGTCGAGGCGGCGACGATGGCCATCGAGGCCTTCGACGTGCCGGTGACGGCCATCGTGGGCGGCGTCTACAAGGGCGGCGACTTCGCGCGCCTCGGTCCGCCATTGCGGTCGCGCGGCGGGTCGGTCGTGGCTATCGGTGAGGCCGCCCCGCTGGTGCAACAGGCCCTCGCTCCTTTCGTTCCGGTCGTCCGCGTCTCGACGCTCGAGGAGGCGGTGGCCGAGGCACTCGGGCAACGGCGGGCCGGCGGCATCGTGCTGCTGGCACCGGCCTGCGCCAGTTTCGACATGTTTCGCGACTACGCCGACCGTGGTCGGACGTTCAAGGCCATCGTGGCGCGGCTGTCGGCCGCGGCGAGCGGCCAGAAAGCGATGCGCAACGCGTGAGCAGTGAGCAGTCATCAGCAGGCGTGACGCGGTCAAGAGCTGGCCGCTGGGAACGCAGGCTGCCCCGGTCTGCGAGGTCGGTGTCTCGGCCCGTACGTCTGCTGATGACTGCTGGCTGCTCACGCGGCGTTGCGCACGCCATCGTTTCGGGCGCAAGCCGTCGCGTCTTTAGAGGGGGAGTGTCATGGCTCGCAAGTTGAAGTCGGACAAGTGGCTGTTCGGAGCGGCCTTCTTCCTCGTCTGTGTGAGCGTGGTGATGGTCTACAGCGCGCTGGCGGGCAAGGTGATGGACGCCACGTCGGTGCCGGTGCAGCTGGTGGCCCGGCAGGCCACCTGGGTGGCCGTCGGCGCCCTGCTGATGGTCGTGGTGATGCGCGTCGACTACCGCGCCTGGCAGCACCCGACCGTAATCAACACCGCCCTCGGTGGCGTGTTTGTCGCGCTGCTGCTGCTGGTGGTGATGAAGGTGGCGGGCACCGGTCACGACGTCAAGGGCGCCGTGCGCTGGCTCGGTGTCGGCAGCGTCGGCATCCAGCCCTCGGAGTTCGCCAAGCTCGCCGTGATTCTGTTTGTCGCCAAGCTCCTCAGCCAGCGGATGGAGCGGATCAACGACCTGCGCAGCGTGGTGGTACCGGTGGGCTCCGTACTCGGAGCGATGTCGCTGCTGATCCTCTACCAGCCCGACCTCGGCACGACCGTGTCGATCTGCCTGGTTGCATTCTCGATGCTGTTTGCCGCGGGCCTCAGCCTGCGCTACATCGGTCTGTCGGCGCTCGTGGCGACGCCGGCGCTGTACGTGCTGGTGTGGCTGGTGCCCTATCGCCGGGCGCGTGTGCTGGCCTTCCTCGACCCGTGGGCCGATCCGCTCGGCAGTGGCTTCCAGGTGATCCAGTCGCTGATTGCCGTCGGCACGGGCGGCGTCTTCGGTCGCGGGCTGATGGAAGGTCTGCAGAAGCTGCGATTCCTGCCCGAACCACATACCGACTTCATCTACGCGGTCATTGCCGAGGAGACCGGGCTGTTGGGCGCACTGGCCGTCCTCATGGCGCTCATCGTGATCGCCTGGCGAGGCCTGCGCATCGCCGCCAACGCGCAAGACCGCTTCGGCGCGTTCCTGGCCATCGGCCTGACGACGATGATGGCCGTGCAGGGGCTGATCAACATCAGCGTCGTGCTGGGGCTGTTGCCGACCAAGGGCTTGCCGCTGCCGTTTGTCAGTTCCGGAGGCTCGTCGATGCTGGTCAATCTGATCGGCCTCGGCATCCTGCTCAACGTGTCGCAGCATGCGGCCATCGAATCCTGAGGACGTGGACGCACGCATCGACAGCACGCGGCCACGTCACGTGGTGATTGCCGGGGGCGGCACTGGGGGACATCTCTATCCCGGAATCGCCGTCGCCCACGCCCTGCGCAAGCGTGACCCGCGCGTCGTGGTCACCTTCGTGGGCACGGCCAGGGGTATCGAGGGGCGGATCGTCCCGGAGGAAGGGTTCCAGCTGGATCTGATCCGCAGCGCGGGACTGAAAGGCAAGAGCGCGGGCTCGGTCGCGCGTGGCGTCGGGCTGTTGCCATTGAGCACCCTCGACGCCTGGCAGGTCCTCTCGCGCCGGCGTCCCGACCTCGTGATTGGCGTGGGCGGCTACAGCTCCGGACCGGTAGTCGCGCTGGCCGCGGCGCGCGGCATCCCGACCTTGCTGCTCGAGCAGAACGCGACTCCGGGCCTGACCAACCGCTTGCTGGCCCGGTTGGTCGACGCCGCCGGCGTCACCTACGAGTCGACGCTGCGCTTCTTCCATGGCCATGGGTTCGTCTCCGGCAATCCGGTACGCGAGGCCTTCCTCTCGATCGGGCCGCGGCCGGTGACCGGTGGAGGGCGGAGGGTTCTCGTCTTCGGAGGTTCACAGGGTGCACACGCGATCAATCAGGCGATGGTGGCGGCAGCGACGCACATACGTGAAATACCGGGCCCGTGTGCCCTCGTGCATCAAACGGGAGAGCGCGACCTCGAAGCGGTGAGATCCGGCTATGCCGACGCGGGCATCGTGGCCGACGTGCGTGCGTTCATCTCCGACATGCCGCAGCAGATGGCCGAGGCGGACGTGATCGTGTGCCGGGCCGGGGCCACCACGCTTGCCGAACTGACAGCCGCCGGACGGGCCGCAATTCTGATCCCGTTCCCGCTCGCCACAGACGACCACCAGCGTGCCAATGCCAGCACCCTCGACGCAGCCGGCGCTGCGGTGATGCTGGACGAGGCCGAACTCACGGGTGAGCGGCTCGCCGCCGAACTTGCCGCCCTGCTCGGCGACGAGCAACGGCGCCAGGCCATCGCCACCCGGGCGCGGGGCCTGGCGCGGCCCGATGCGGCTGACGCCATCGCGGCACGCGCCGAGTCGCTGATGCGGGAGGGCCGCTGACATGGCTGCCCCGACGCGTCACGTCCACTTTGTCGGCATCGGCGGCATCGGCATGAGCGGCATCGCCGAACTGCTGGCCAACCTGGGCTACCAGGTCAGCGGCTCTGACCAGCGCGCCACCGACATCACCCGCCGCCTGACCGCGATGGGCGTGCGCGTGCATGAAGGCCACGCCGGTGAGAACGTCGGCGACGCCGATGTCGTGGTGGTGACGTCGGCGGCGCGGCCCGACAACGCCGAGATCGTCGAGGCCCGACGTCGCGGCGTGCCGGTGATTGCCCGGGCCGAGATGCTGGCCGAACTGATGCGGTTGCGGCGCACCGGCATCGCCATCGGCGGCGCGCACGGCAAGACCACGACCACGTCCATGGTGGCGCTGATGCTGGAGCGGGCCGGACTCGATCCGACCGCCGTCATCGGCGGTCGGCTGAGTGCCTTCGGCAGCAATGCCCGTCTCGGGCAGGGTGACGTGATCGTGGCCGAGGCCGACGAGAGCGATGGCTCCTTCCTGAAGCTGTCTCCGGTGATCAGCGTGATCACCAACGTCGACCGGGAGCATCTCGATCACTACGGGTCCTTCGAGGCGGCGCTGGACGCCTTCGTGACCTTTGCCAATACCGTGTCCTTCGACGGCACGGTGATCGTCGGCGTTGACGATGCGGTCCTGGCCGGACTCCTGCCCCGGATGACTCGCCGGGTCGTCACCTACGCGACCGACCAGCCCGCGGCGATGGTCCTGGCTCGCGACATCACCACCGGCCAGGGCACCACGACGTGTGGCGTGTGGCGACGCGCTGCGCATGGCGACGGGCCCGTCGAGCACCTCGGCACCCTCGTGCTGAACGTGCCCGGTCGCCACAACCTGCGCAATGCGCTGGCGGCCGTGTGCGTCGGCCTGCAACTCGGGCTGGCGTGGGATCGCATCGCCTTCGGCCTGGCGGAGTTCCAGGGCGCCGAACGTCGCCTGCAGGTGGTCGGTGAACGGGATGGTGTGCTCGTCGTCGACGACTACGGTCATCACCCCACCGAGATCGCTGCCGTCATCGCTGCCTGCCGCGAAGCGTGGGCGCGCCGGCTCGTGCTGTTGTTCCAGCCCCACCGCTACACGCGTACCGCTGGACTGCTCGAGGAGTTCGCCGACGTGCTCGCGCAGGCCGACGACGTCTGCCTGCTGCCGATCTATGCCGCCAGCGAGGATCCGATTCCCGGCGTGACAGCCGAGGTGCTCGCGGCCGCGATCACACGCCGCAGTGGCCGACCCGTCAACGTGGTCGGGGGGGTCGCCGCCGCGCCGGGCGCGATCGCCGCCTCGGCGCGTGCCGGTGACCTGATCGTGACGCTTGGTGCCGGCTCGGTCGGGTCGCTCGGCCCACAGTTGCTCGACGCGCTGGAGGCGCGACGCTGATGCCGCCGCGTCCACAGGCCCGCAATGCCCGCCGCGTGCCGCCTGCCACCACCAGGGATCCGCGCCTGCTGCGAGCCCGCGACGGCGGCGTGCGCGGCGGCCGGACGTGGCGTGCCCGCGTGTGGACGGGCCTGCGCGTCGTCATGACCGCCGTGGTGCTGCTCGGCTCGGGTTGGTACGTCCAGGACGTGATGACCAGTGGCGACGCCTTTGCCGTCGGGGACATCCGGGCGGTCGGCAACTCGCGGCTCTCCGAGGGCGAGGTCGAGGCACTGCTGGCCGGCTTGAAGGGCCGCAACATCGTCACCACGCCCCTCGAGCCCTGGCGCGAGCGACTGCTGTCGTCGCCATGGGTGCGCGAGGCCAGCCTCCGCCGGTCGCTGCCAGGCACCATCGAGGTCCGGATCGTCGAGCGCGTCCCGATGGCAGTGGCGCGATCGGGCGACACGCTCCTGCTGATCGACGAGCAGGGTGCCATCGTCGACGAGTACGGCCCTCGCTACCGATTGCTGGACCTGCCGATCGTGGAAGGACTGATGGAGCGTGACGGCAAGCCCGTCCCTGCAGACCAGGCGCGGGTCGCCGTGGTGGCCGCGGCGCTGGTGTCGCTACGCGATGCCCGCCTGCTCGCCAGGGTCTCGCAGATCGACGTCAGCCGCCTGCGCAATGCCTCGGTGGTGCTGATGGACGACCCGACCAGGCTGTACGTCGGCTACGAGCACTTCGGTGAGCGTGTGCAGGGTTACCTGGACATGAAGGACCGCCTCGCGCGGATGGTGGAAGAGATCGATTCGGTGGACTTGCGGTTCGGAAACCGCGTGTACGTGCGCCCCCGCAAGGCGGGGGCAACCTTTGCGTCGATGCCGCAGATGCCGGTGGATGGCACTGTGGAGGAAGCGCTGGCGGAGCCAGAGGATGTCGATGGGCAGCAGTGAAGTCGTCAACCGGCCAGTAGGAGAGCACCGTGCCTCGTAACGAGCGTTATCTGGTCGGCCTGGACGTCGGCACCACCAAGGTCGCGGCAATCGTCGGAGAAGTCACCGACGATGGCGGAGTCGAGATCATCGGTATCGGCACGGCCGCCGCGCGTGGCATCCGCCGCGGCGCCGTCGTCAACCTCGAGGAGGCGGTCGAGTCGATCAAGAAGGCGATCGAGGAGGCGGAGTTGACCGCCGGCATCGAGATCGACTCGGTCTACCTGACGCTGTCGGGGGCCCACATCAAGGGCTTCAACAGCCGGGGCGTGGTGGCGGTCTCGGGCAAGACCCGCGAGATCACCCGCGAGGACGTGCGCCGAGCCATCGACGCGGCCAAGGCCTTCGCGCTGCCCAATGGCCGCGAGATCCTGCACGTGCTACCGCAGGACTTCGCCGTGGACGACGAGGAAGGCATCGCCGACCCGGTCGGGATGACCGGCTCACGCCTCGACGTCAACGTGCACATCGTGACCGGCGGCGCCGCTTCGATGCAGAACCTGATCGCGTGCGTCAACCGCGCCGGTGTCAATGTCGTGGACACGGTGCTGGAACAGTTGGCGGCGGCTGAAGCGGTGCTCACGCCCGACGAGCGCGAGCTCGGCGTGGCTGTCGTGGACATCGGCGGCGGCACCACGGACTTTGCGATCTTCGAGCGCGGCAGTCTCTGGCACACCGGGGTAGTGGCGATCGGCGGGGATCACTTCACCAACGACATCGCGGTCGGCCTGCGGACCCCGGTGCCCGATGCCGAGAAGCTGAAGCGCCGCTGCGGCTGCGCGCTCAACGCGATGGTCGGCGAAGACGAGACGATGGAAGTGGCCAGTGTCGGCGGTCGTCGGCCGCGGATCATGTCGCGACGCATCCTCTCGCAGATCCTCCAGCCGCGTGCCGAGCAGGTGTTCCACATGCTGTGGGACGAGATCGACAAGGCCGGCTGCAGCAACTCCCTGCACTCGGGAATCGTGCTCACCGGCGGTGGCGCGGCGCTGGACGGGATGGCCGAGATCGCCGAGCAGATCTTCGACCTGCCGGTGCGCCGCGGGGTGCCGGCCGGTGCCAACGGGCTGGGCGATCAGGCCAGCAGTCCGATCTACTCGACGGCCGTGGGTGCCGTCATGTACGCGAGCCGCAATCGAGCTCCGGCGCCGCCCAGGTCGATGGGCGTGCGCTGGGTGCTGGAGTCGGTGAGTTCCATGTTCAACAACTTCTTCATCGGGCGATGACGGGCGGGCAAGGGGACGGGGGGACGCATGCACATCAATGAATTGGACGGGAACGGCCGTCGACGCGTGGCGGGCATCATGGACGAACAGGCACTGCGCCTCACGCTCGACACCGACGTGCGGGCCGGCGCACGCATCAAGGTGGTCGGGGTGGGCGGGGGCGGCAGCAATGCCGTCAACCGGATGGTGAGATCCGGGTTGACCGGCGTCGAGTTCGTCGTCGCCAACACCGATCTGCAGGCGCTGCAGCAGAGCCCGGCGTCGACAAAGATCCAGATCGGCGGCAAGCTGACCAAGGGCCTCGGCGCCGGCGCCGACCCCAACGTGGGCCGCAACGCGGCTCTCGAGGACACCGACAAGCTGATCGAGGTGCTCGACGGCGCCGACATGGTCTTTGTGACCACCGGTCTCGGGGGCGGTACCGGCACCGGCGCCGCGCCCGTGATCGCCAGTCTGGCCACCGAACTCGGGGCGCTGACGATTGCCGTGGTCACCAAGCCCTTCAAGTTCGAGGGCAAGCGCCGCGCCGCACAGGCCGAGCGTGGCTTGCACGAACTGCGGGAGTGCGTGGACACGGTCATCACCATCCCCAACGAGCGCCTCCTCGCGACGATCGACAGACGAACGCCGCTGCCCGAAGCCTTCGCGGCCGCCGACGACATCCTGCGGCAGGCCATCCAGGGCATTTCCGACCTGATCCTCGTCCCGGGCCTGATCAATCTCGACTTCGCCGACGTCAAGACCATCATGTCGGGGATGGGCCTGGCGATCATGGGCACCGGCATTGCGGAAGGCGAAGACCGGGCCCTGCAGGCGGCCAATCGCGCCATCTCGAGCCCGCTGCTCGAGGACGCCTCGGTACGTGGCGCGCGGGGCGTGATCATCAACGTCACCGGTGGCACCGACATCTCGCTGCTCGAAGTGAGTGAGGCGTCGAGCATCATCCAGGAAGCGGCGCACGAAGACGCCAACATCATCTTCGGCGCGGTCGTGGACCCGACAATGGAAGGGTCGATCAAGATCACCGTCATCGCCACCGGGTTCGACATGGTGGAGATCGCGCAGCGGGGGACGACCGAGAGCCGGACGCCGTCCGACCTGAATCACTACCAGCGCGACGGAGTCTGGCAAGCTCCGGCTCAGTCGGCCGGAGCCGTGCCGATGCCCATCACGCGCCGCCATGCCCTCGACCTGCACCCGCCGTCCTACACCCGCGACGAACACCTCGCGACCGGTACCGACGACGGGTCGCCGCTCGACATCCCGGCGTTCCTGCGAGGCCGCGGGCACGAATAGGCTCGAGGTCGCAGATTCGGCGTGGAGATCGGTGACCGCCTGCCGCTGAGCTGGGGGCGGTCACTGCGCTCAGTCGTGGGGGGCGTGCTAGATTGGAACGTTACCCCGGTGCGGCGTACCCAGTCCTGGGAGGCGCCCCGGGGGATCTACTCCCCATGAAGGCGCAGGATCTCCGCGATCGGGCCCGGGCCACGCTGGCCCGCGAAGTCGGTGTCCTTGCCAAGCCGCACGGACAGCGGATTCGCGTCGCGCTCGCGTTCCCGAATACCTACCACATCGGGATGTCGAACCTCGGCTTCCAGACCGTCTACCGTCTCTTCAACGAGATGGAGGACGTGGTCTGCGAGCGGGTGTTCCTGCCGCCGCGGCAGGAGTTGAAGGACCAGCAGGCCGCCGGTCTCAAGCTGCTCACGATCGAGTCACAGACGCCGGTGAAGGACTTCGACGTCTTTGCCTTGTCGGTGTCGTTTGAATGGGACTACCCCAACGTCCTGACGCTGCTGCGACTGGCGGGCATGCCCATCTACGCCGCGGAACGGCAGGTCGGGCGGGATCCGCTCGTCGTGCTGGGCGGGGCGGTTACCTTCGTCAATCCCGAACCGCTGGCGCTGTTTGCCGACGTGATCGCTGCCGGCGAAGGCGAGGAGCTGGTGCCGACCCTCGTGCAGCGCATTCGCGAAGCCACGGGCCGCGAGTCGCTGCTGCACGCGCTCGCCCAGGACCGCGGTTTCTACGTGCCCTCCGCATGGACGCCGGTGTACGCCCCGGACGGCACCATGCTCGGCATGGACGGTGACCCCGCACGCGGCGCCCTGGCCCCGGTCAAGAAGGCGGCGGTCAAGACCACCGCATTGCTCGACCCACCGCACACGCAGATCTTCACGCCCGACACCGAGTTCGGATCGCGCTTCCTGATCGAGGTGGTGCGCGGCTGTGCCAACCTGTGTCGATTCTGCTGGGCGGGATACAACTACCTGCCGGTCCGTCCCTTCGAGACGAGTCGCATCCTGGCGCTGGCCGAGGCCGCCCGCGCCCATGCCAACCGCGTCGGGCTGGTGTCGATTGCCCTGTGCGATCACCCCGAGATCGACGTCATTCTCGAGCGGCTTGCCGGGATGGGCTACTCCATCAGCCCCGCGTCGTTGCGTCTCGACGATCTGAATGAGTCGATCGTGCGCCGGCTCGTGACCAGCGGCGAGCGCGGCGTGACGATTGCGCCCGAGGCGGGATCCGATCGCCTTCGCCGCGTCATCAACAAGACGTTCACCAACGAGGAGATCCTCGACAAGGCCAACCTGCTGTTTGCCAATGGCGTCGAGAACCTCAAGCTGTATTTCATGATCGGGCTGCCCACCGAGACCGACGAGGACCTCGTCGCGATGCGGGATCTCACGGCGCAGCTGCGCGGCATCATGCTGCACCACGGCCGCACCCGCGGGCGCATCGGCCGCATCGTCGCCAGCGTCAACCCGCTGATTCCCAAGCCCGGCACCGCCTACCAGTGGCTGCCGATGGAAGACCCGGCGATCACCGACAGGAAGTCCAAGCGGCTCAAGAAGCTGGTGGCCGATCTGGACAACGTCTACTTCACGGTCAAGTCCGAACGGCACTCGTACTACCAGGCGCTGATGTCGCTCGGCGATCGCCGCGTGGCGCCGGTGATCGATATGGTGGAGCGCAACGGCGGCAATTGGCGCGAGGCCGTACACGCCACCGGCGTCGACGCCGACTTCTACATCTTCCGGGACCGCAGCAAGGACGCCTACCTGCCCTGGGACGTGATCGACGGCGGCATGAAGCAGTCGTTCTTCCGCAACGAGTTCGACAAGGCGATGCGCGCCGAGTGGACGCTACCGCCCAAGCGCCAGCAGGAGAACGCCAAGCTCCTGCCTGTCCTGTCCTGATTCCCGCACCACCGTGAGCCGGTTGCACCGCCTGGCCCTGCTGCTCGCCGTGCTGGCGTGGTGCGCCCTGGCCATGGCCGCGCTCGTGGTGGTCCTGGGCCCCCTTTCGCTGCCGGCGCTCGGCCTGTCGTTGTCACGTGTCTCCCGCCTGCTCGTGGCGGTGGGCATCCTGGCCGTGGCCGCCGTGTGGTGCCGCGGGGGGACCCTCGCGCTGCTCGACGATCTCGGGCGATCCGGCGCCCCGCATGTCGCCACCCTGCTCCTCGTGATCGTGTCGTTCACGGCACTCGTCGTGGCACGTGGAGCCGTCAGCGTGGGAGGGTCCGACGCGGCAGGCTATCTCGCGCAGGCGCAGCGATGGTCCACGGGTCACCTGCACGTGCCGCTGCCCCTCTCGATTCCGGGGGTGGCCGATCCGTGGGTGCAGAGCAGCCTCGGCATGCGTCCCGACCGCACGGGCCGCGCCACCGTTCCCACCTATCCGCCGGGACTGCCATGGGTCGAGGCGGTCGCGCTGCGGGTCGGTGGTGAGGCGCTGGCGATTCGCGCGCTGCCGCTGGTTGCCGGTCTCATCGCCCTGATCGCCCTCTGGTACCTCGCGGTGGCGCGCGCCGGCTACGCAGGTGCGGCGGTGATGGTGACCTGCCTGGCCTCGCTGCCCTCCTTCCTCTTCCAGGCGCTGCAACCGATGTCGGACGTGCCCGCGCTCGCGGCCTGGCTGCTGGCGCTCGCGCTGGCCTCCTGGGGGGCGTCCCGGGGGACAGCGGGTCCCGCCGTGGGCGCAGCATTGGCCACGCTGCTGGCCATCCTGATACGGCCGAACCTGGCTCCGCTGGCGGCCGCAGTCGCCTGGCAGGCGGCACTCCCGCAGGCCGGCCAGCTCCCGCGCTACCGCCGCGGCTTCCTCGTGGGCGCAGGGGCAACCGTGGCAGTGATCGCCGTGGCCGCCGTGCAGGCGTACCTCTACGGATCGCCTCTGCAGTCGGGTTACGGCAACGCCGCGGCACTCTTCGCATGGCGCCATGTGCCCGACAACCTGCGGCTCTACGGAGCGTGGCTCAGCGAGGGTGTGGCCTGGCCCACCCGGCTCGTCCTTGCGGCCGGCGCGGCGTGGATGGCGTGGGACGCCGCGCACCACGCTCGCTGGCGACCAGCTCTGGCAGCGACGCTCCTCACGGTCGCGCTGTATCTGGTGTACATCCCGTTCGACTCCTGGACCTACCTGCGATTCGTGCTGGTGCCGCTGGCCCTGGCGCCTGCCGGCGCGGCCGGCCTGCTCGCGACCCTGCAGGCGAGCCGGCACCAGCGTTGGGTGTTCCCGGTGACGAGCGCCCTCGTGTTGGCGGTCGCCCTGCCAAATCTTGCCCTCGCACGCCAGTTGAGCGTCTTCGGCGTGCGCGCGCGCGAGTACCGCTACGAGGCGGCCGGTCGGTTCGTCGGCGCGCAGCTTCCCGCCACCACGGTGATCGTCGCCGGGCAGCACAGCGCCTCAGCGCCGTACTACAGCGGACGACCGGTGGTGCGCGCCGACCTGCTCACGCCGGCGGGCTTGGCAGCGCTCGAGGCGTGGGCGGTCCGCAACGGGCGGCCACTCGCGTTCGTGCTCGACGAACCGGAATGGGCCACCCTCCGCCGGCGTCTCGGCGACGCCGAGATCGCGACCCTCTCGTGGCCCCCGCGGGCAGAAGTCGGCCGGCCCGTCGCCACTCGGATCTGGGTCGCCGCCGATCGAGGCGCCTATCTCGCTGGCGACATCATCCCGACCACGCGCATCACCCAAGGCCCGCACTGACGGGCACGCCGCTGCTGAGGCCGGCCCTTGCGCGGTAACCGCACCGCGTTCAGCGTGCGAGTGCGTTCTGCGCTTCGTGCTCCGTATAGGCCGAGAGGATGACGTCGCGCAGGCCATCCTGCGCATCCTGTTCGGCAATCGGGCGCAGCAGCGCGTAACTCCGGCGTTCGCCATTGACCGAGTACGTACGCGCTGGGAACGTCACGTTCCGCCGCCCGGAAGGCGACCGGCGTTCCCACACGCCAAAGCCAATCAGCTTGAGCCCCGCAAGGGACCCCTCGACAAAATGCAGCTCGGCATCAGCCAGCTTGCCGGCAGGGCTGGCCTGTTCGTTGGCGGCGACAATCTTGACCGTCATGTGCGTGTCCTCTCGAGCATGCGCGGCACGGGGCCTTCAGCGGAGAAGGCCGGTGTCGCAGGGAGGGCGGGGACCGGGGGCCGGCACTCGGCCGGACTGACGCCATACGCCAAT
The DNA here is from genome assembly GCA_046593715.1 of Luteitalea sp. Lineage (GTDB taxonomy): Bacteria > Acidobacteriota > Vicinamibacteria > Vicinamibacterales > Vicinamibacteraceae > Luteitalea. The sequence continues at coordinate 14,106 of JBKJQW010000046.1, read as the reverse complement.
GACAGGGAGGTCCACCGCCCGACCTGTTGGTCTTCAAGAGCCGGGCCAAATCTTGCGCGGCTCCCAATCACGGGCGCAAGTCTTTGACTGGCAGGGATTTACGTCTCAGTCCCCGACGAGCGAGGTGGCGTCGAGTGACCCGCAGTCCGGGCCGCGCGTGAACCCGGGTTGCCACGGGGGCCCTCGCCGAATCGCCGCTGCAGCCAAATCTGAGTGCGAAGTGCTCGGGTAACGCGCAGCCCGCGGTCCGGAGACCACGGTTGGCGCCTGCCAACAGCCGTTGCATCATCGAGCCGTGACATTGCCCGCGCCGATGGCGCCGTTTGCCTGGTTCACTACGCCGTGGGGCCCCGCCCTCCGCTGCGCCGCCCTCGAGCCGTACGCCTCCCATGTCTTCACGGCGCGAGGCCTCGACCTCCCGCATGCCTCCGCGGCCGGTGGCTGGGCGCCACTGGCGGAATGGCTGGGCGTTGACCCCAGGCATCTGTGGCGGATGCGACAGGTCCATGGGGTCGTCGCGCACACCGACCTCGCCTGGTCATGCGACGACGTGTGGCCGGAAGGCGACCTTCTCGCTACGGACCGGGCCGACGTGGCGCTGGCTGTGCGCACCGCGGACTGTGTGCCCATCTTGTACGTGGATGTCCGGACAGGCGCCGTGGCCGCCGTCCACGCCGGATGGCGGGGCACGGTGGCCGGCGCGGCCGCGCGGATGGTGCAAGTGCTGGGCGACCGATTTGGCAGCTGTCCGGCCGATCTGGTCGTTGCCGTCGGCCCGTGTATAGGGCCGGCTGCCTATGAAGTCGGCCAGGAGGTGGTGGACGCGTTCACGGCCCGCTGGCCCAGCGAGACGGCGCGTGGCACGTGGTGGGTGGAACGCGGTGTGCCGGGCAAGTTCCTGCTCGACCTCTGGACGATCACCCGCGACCAACTCGCTGCGGCGGGCGTGGCTCCCGCCAATCTCCATCTCGCCGGTCTCTGCACGGCCACCCATGGCAGCGTGCTTCAGTCCTATCGGACCGACGGTGCCTCGGCTGGTCGGATGGTTGCGGCAATCAGGCGGCGGGCTCGGGTCTGACTGGCCTCCGGCGGTCAGTCCACGTCGAAATCGAAACGCGGCGCCGATGAGGACAGGGACGTGCGTGCGTGTGCCGGCTTTGCGGGCCGCGGAATGCTGATGGCCCGCGGCGCGAGCTCGGCGGCCGCAGGCGGAGGGGGTGCCGTTGGCGCTGGCGGCTTGCCTTCCACGAGATCCATGGCCTGGTTGGACAGACCGTCGGCTACCTTGTTCTGCTCTCGCCGCACGTGCTCCAGCGTCACGCGATCCAGCTGTGTGATGAGCCGTCTGGCGTCGGCGTGCAGCACCTGCATCGTCGCGTGCTTGACCTTGTACTCACCGCGCATCTGCTTGATCACCAGCTCGGAATCCATGCGCACGCGCAGGTGGTCGTGGCCGTGGTCGACGGCCCACTGCAGCGCCGCAATCAACCCCGAGTACTCGGCGACGTTATTGGTGGCGTGCCCGAGCGGGCCGATCAGCTCAGCCAGCGTATTGCCCTCCGCGTCGAGGACGTGCACGCCGTACCCGGCGGGTCCCGGATTGCCGCGCGCGCCGCCATCGGTATACGCCGTGATCATCGCGACGATCCTAACCCGTGCGAGGCGTCAGGGCGCAGCCTGCACCGGAGCTGGCGGGAGGATCGGATAGAGGATCCGCGTGCAGTTCTCGCACTGGATGACCTTCTCGCCTTTCCTGATGGCGTAGGCGAGCATCGGCCGGATGTTGACGTTACAGCCGACGCAGAGCTCGCCCTTGAGATCGGCCACCGCGTAGCGCGGATATCGCTTTGCGGTCCGGTCGTACACCGCCAGCGCGCCTGCCTCGATGGTCGGGCGCAGCGCGGTGACGCTGGCCTCGACGGAGACGACGTCCAGTCGGCGGCGTTCCGTGTCGTCGGCCTCGCCGGCCAGCGCCGCAGCGGCGGCGTCCTGACGTTCAGCCAGTGTGCGGGTGGCGGCTTCGGCCTGCGGCGCCAGGTCGTCCAGCTCGAAGAGCAACGAGATCGTCTGATCCTCGCGCGCTTTCAGCTCGGCCTCGACCGTGGCGATTTCATGCTGCACGGCCTCGTACTCGCGGCCGTTGGTCACCGCCATCAGCTGCTGCTTGAATTTGGTCAACCGCTGCTGGAAGGCGGCCACGTCGCGGTCACCGGCGCGCCGCTGGGTCTGGCGCAGCTCGATCGTCGCGTTCAGGGCGTCGAGGGCCGCCTTGGCTTCGTGCACAGGTGCCTCGATCTCGCGGCGACGCTGGTCGACGGCGTCGATCTCGGCGCGCAGGGTCGCGGCCTGCCGTTCCAGATCCTGCAGGCGGTGTAACTGCTCGAGCATGGGATGCACGTCAGGACGGTATCACTGACGAATGCAGAATTCAGAATTTGAGAATGGAGGAGGCAAAAGGCAAGGCGACCCGTCCCGGGGCACCCGCCGCGATGCCGGCGCAGGCAGGCGACAATGGTGTGTGCAGAACCGCAGCGATGCTCCCGAGCCTGTGCTGGACGTTGTCGTCATCGGCGCCGGTCCCGTCGGCCTGGCGTGTGCCATCGAGGCGCGCCTGGCGGGACTGACCGCTCGCGTGCTGGACAAGGGCGCGCTGGTCAACTCCATCGTCGGGTATCCGGCACGGATGGAGTTCTTCTCGACCCCTGACCTCATCGAGATAGGCGGCCACCCATTTCCCGTGCAGGGTTACAAGCCGACCCGCGAAGAGGGACTCGAGTACTACCGCGGTGTCGCCGCCCGCGAGCAGATCGACGTTCGGCTCTACGAACGCGTGGAGGCCGTGCACGGCGCGCACGGCGCGTTTCGCGTCGAGACCTCCCGTGGGCAGCACCTGTGTCGCCATGTGGTCGTCGCGACCGGATTTTTCGACATCCCGAATCGCCTGGGTGTGCCCGGTGAGCAACTCGCCAAGGTGACCCACTTCTACCGCGAGCCGTATCCGTACGTGCAGCAGCGGGTGGCCGTCATCGGCGCCAGGAACTCGGCCGCCAAGGCGGCGCTCGATTGTTACCGGCATGGCGCGCAGGTGACGCTGATCGTACGGGGGCCGTCGCTGTCGGAGTCGGTGAAGTACTGGATCAAGCCCGATCTCGAAAACCGCCTCAGGGAGGGCTCGATCGGTGCCTACTTCGAGTCCACCGTCGAGGAGATCCGCGAGGACGCGGTCGTGATCCGGACGCCGACAGGCATCGTCGAACTTGGCAACGATTTCGTGCTGGCGATGACCGGCTACCAGCCCGACTTCGCATTTCTGGCCTCACTCGGCCTGACCTTTGCCGACGATGGCTACAGCACCCCCATCTTCGACGAGACGACGTTTGAGTCCGAGCGCCCAGGCGTCTACGTCGCCGGCACCGTGTGCGGGGGCATGAAGACCAACCGCTGGTTCATCGAGAACGGCCGTTTTCACGCCCGGCAGATCATGCAGCACCTCGCCGGACAGCGCACCGAGACCATTCCGTTTGCGTCGATTCACTGGAAGACGGAAGAGTAGGCCGGCCTCGCCGGGCGTCTTGCTCACGCAGCCGAACGGGACTACAGTCGCTGCTTATCGTGAATAGTGGCCGCCAGAATGTCCCCGGCGGCGCGATGGGACTCCATGACCAGAATCCATGTCTCTCGGGTACTCTCGCTGGCTGCCGCTGTGGTGCTGGGCGCTTGGGCCGCCACTGCCCAGCCGACCGATGTCGGGGCGCCGCGCCTCGAGCTGAGACCCCACGACCGCGTGGTGCTGATTGGCAACACGCTGGCCGACCGTCAGCAGTACTTCAACAATTTCGAGACGACGTTGCTGGCGCTGTATCCCCAGCTCGAACTGTCGCTGCGCAATCTCGCCAGGAGCGCCGACACCCTCACGCTCCAGCCCCGGCCGCTCAACTTCGGCGACGACACCACGCACCTGACGGCGCAGAAGACCGACGTGATGCTGGCATTCTTCGGCGCCAACGAGTCGTTCGACGGCGAGGCCGGTGTGCCGCAGTTCGAGAAGGATCTCGAGGCCTACATCACGCGTCACCAGGCGGCCAGGTACAACGGTGAGCACCCCCCGCGTCTCGCATTGGTGTCGCCGATTGCCCACGAGCGGCTGACGCGGCTCGTCCATGTCGATGTGGACCGACGCAACGTCGAACTGGAGCGATACACGGCGGCCATGCGCCGGGTGACGACGCGGATGGGTGTGCCGTTTGCCGACGTCTTCACGCCGATGCGCGAGGCGATGGCCACGGCCAAGGCGCCGCTGACCATCAACGGGATGCACCTCACCGAGGAGGGCGACAAGGTCTTTGCCGTGGTGCTGCTCACGGCACTCGGGCTCGCGCCCGAGTCACTGCCATCCGGCTCGAAGAGTTTCTCGGAGTTGCGCGCGCTGGTCCACGAGAAGAATCGCCTCTTCTTCCTGCGCTTCCGCCCGCTCAACGCCGAGTACGTCGTCGGCCGTCGTCTCGATCCGTTCGGCTCCGTCAACTTCCCCTCGGAGATGCGCCGGCTCGACGAGCTGGTGGCGGCCCAGGAGAAGAGGATCTGGAAGCAGTCCAGGACGGTGATGCCGCGCCCCTCCAGGCCGGGCCGGCCGACGGGGTCGGCGGTGTCCAACGACGGGCAGGGGGCGCAGTGACGGCACAGGCACGTCGCCGGCTGCCGCTGGCCGGCTGCGTCGCAACCGCCGCGTGGTTGATGGGTGCGGCCGTCGCACCAGCGCAGGTGGCTGACGGGCAGGAACCCAATCGTGGTGCGGCGCTCGACCTGGCGTCGCAGGATCCCGGCGTGGCGCTCTCGCGGATCAAGATGGCCGAGGGCTACGCGGTCAACCTGTTTGCGTCGGAGGTCGAGTTCCCCGACCTCGCCAAGCCGCTGCAGATGACCTTCGACACCAGGGGCCGTCTCTGGGTACTGACCTCACCGACGTACCCCCATGCGCTGCCGGACGAAAAGCCGAACGACAAGCTCATCGTCCTTGAAGACACCAACGGGGACGGACGGGCCGACAAGAGCTCGGTCTTCGCCGACCAGCTCTACATCCCGACCGGCTTTGCGCTTGGCGATGGCGGTGTCTACATCGCGCAGCAGCCCAACCTGATGTTCATCAAGGACACCGACGGCGACGGCAAGGGCGATGAGCGCCGTATTCTCCTGCATGGCTTCGGCACCGAGGACAGCCACCACTCGATCCACGCGTGGCAGTGGGGACCCGACGGCGCGCTCTACTTCCAGGAGGGCACGTTCCTGCACTCGCAGGTCGAGACGCCTTTCGGTCCTCGGCGCCTGGCCTACGCCGGTGTGTGGCGCTACGAGCCACGGACCGAGAAGCTCGATGTCTTCGTGTCGTATCCCTTTGCCAATCCGTGGGGACACGTCATCGACGCGTGGGGCCAGAACTTCGTCTCCGATGCGTCAAACGGCTACAACTACTGGGGAACGGCCTTTTCAGGGCACGTCAACTACCCGAACAAGCAGAAGTCGATGCAGGAGTGGACGCTTACCCGTGTCCGCCCGACGAGTGGCAGCGAGTTTGTCAAGAGCCGGCACTTCCCGGAGTCCGCGCAAGGCAACTTCCTCTACAACAACGTCATCGGCTTCCTCGGCATCAAGCAGTACAAGACCGTCGAGGAAGGGTCGGGTTTCGTGGGCGTGGAGGTGGAGCCGCTGCTGCAGTCCACTGACCCGAACTTCCGGCCGGTCGGCATGCAGTTCGGCCCCGACGGCGCGCTCTATGTGATCGACTGGTTCAACCCGCTGATCGGACACATGCAGTACTCGATTCGCGATGCCCGGCGCGACAAGTCACGCGGCCGCGTGTGGCGCATCACCGCCAAGGGCCGGCCGCTGCTCACGCCGCCCACGATCGAGGGCGTGACGATCGCCCGGCAACTCGACCTGCTGAAGTCCTACGAGGACCGCACGCGGTACCAGGCACGGCTCGCATTGCGTGAGTGGCCAACGGCGCAGGTCGTGGCGGCTGTGTCGCAGTGGATGGACGGCCTCGACAAGGCCGACCCCGGGTACGAGCACCACCTGCTCGAGGCGCTGTGGGTGCACGAGCACCACGACCACGTGCACCAGGCTCTGCTCGAACAACTGCTCGGGGCGAAGGAGTTCCGGGCACGCGCAGCGGCCGTCCGCGTGCTGCAGCACTGGTTCGATCGCGTCGATGGGGCAATGGCTCTGCTGACGCGGGCCGTCAAGGACCCCGAGCCCAGGGTTCGTCTCGAGGCCGTCCGCGCCCTGAGCTTCGTGCCAACGGCCGAAGCGGCCAATACCGCCTTGCTGGTCCTGGCCAAGCCGATGGACTACTACCTGCACTATGTGCTCGACTCGACGCTGAGCACGCTGGAGCCAGTGTGGAAGCCCCTGCTCACGACCGGCGGGACTTTCGCGGGCGATGACCCGGCGGGCCTGGCATTTGTCCTCGACCGACTGTCGCCCGTTGATCTGGCGCGCGTCAGGCGCAGCACGCCCGTGTATCACGCCCTCCTGGCACGCCAGGGCGTGGACCCCGCCGTCAGGCGCGAGGCCGTGACGGCACTGGCTGCGCAGAACGGCAGCACGCTTCTTCACGAGATCATCGCGGCCGTTGACCGGGCGGATGGCGCGCCCGGCAGTGCCGCCGCATCCGCCGATCTGATGCACGTGCTCGGCACGCTGTCGCCTGCGCAGCTGGCGCCGGAGCGCGCCGCCGTCGAGCGGCTCGCTCGCCAGGCCAGAAACGACAGCATCCGCGAGGGCGCCTTCCTGGCGCTGATGCAGATCGACGGGTCTGCCGAGGCCGCCTGGCAGCTGGCCACGACCTCGCCTCGCCTGCGCATCGACCTGCTTCGCGGCGCGCAGCGACTGAGTCCGGGGCCGGCTCTGGCCAGCCTCCAGACGCTCGCCCTGCCGGCCCTGCGCTCGGCGGCGAACGCCCGCACGGCAGATCAGCTCGCCGCACCGGTGGCGGGGCGCTACGTGCGCCTGGTCCGCCCGGGACGTGCCCAGATCCTGAGCGTGACCGAGGTCGAGGTCATCAGCCGGGGCGAGAACGTCGCCCGCAAGGGCACGGCGACGCAGTCCAGCATCGTCGCCGGCGGTGCAACCGGTGGGCATGCGCCACGGGCCATCGACGGCGGCGTCGACATGGCCGCCGGTGCCGGCAAGGATCCGCTTTCAGGTACGCACACGTTCACGAGCCCCGAGCAGGACCCCTGGTGGGAGGTCGATCTCGGCGCAGAGCTGCCCATCGACCTCATCAACCTGTGGCCGGCGGCCCAGGACGCACGTACCGGCCTGTACGTTGCGGTGCTCGACGCCAACCGTCGGGTCGTCTTCGTCCGCGACGCGCTGCGCATTACGCGCGCGCCAGAGACCGTCACTCTCGGCGGCGACATGGCGCTCGCGGTCAACGCTGCCGGGATGGCGCTGCTGCCACAGCTCGAAGGGCGTGAGGCCGACGCGGTCTCCATCCTCTCGGCCTTCATGCGCGACCCGGCGCAGCGTCAGGTGGCCATGGGCGCCATCCGGCGACTGCCGCCGAGTGCCTGGCCGACCAGTGAGGTGGCGCCGCTGGCCGACACGGTGCTGTCGCACGTCCGGTCGATTCCGCCGGCCGATCGCACCGGCCCCGCCTTTCTCGAAGCGGTCGGTTTCGGGCACGAGCTCGCGCTCAAGCTGCCCGCTGCCGAACGCGAGGCCTTCAGCCGCGCGCTGGACGCACTGGTGGTCCGCATCATCAGGATCGAGGCCGTGACCTCGCAGATGAAGTTCGATCTGTCACGCATCACCGTGGCGGCCGGCGAGGAAGTGGTCATCGAGTTCGTCAATCGCGACGAGATGCCCCACAACCTGCTGATCACCAAGGAGGGCGCGCTCGAAACCGTCGCGCTTGCTGCCGAAGCAATGGTCTCGTCACCTGATGCCTTCGGCCAGAGTTTCATTCCCAAGACGCCGGAAGTGCTGTTTGCCATCAGGTTGCTGCAGCCCGGCGAGACGCTGCAGGCTCGCTTCACGGCGCCGACGCAGCCGGGAAATTACCCGTTCGTGTGCACGTTCCCAGGGCACTGGCGCACGATGAACGGCGTGGTCTCGGTGGTCCGCTCGCCGGTGCAGGTCTCTCCACAGTGAGGAACATGAAGATGCAAGCTGTCGTGGCAATGGCCGGTCTGGTGGCGTTGATGGCAGTGGCGACACCGCCGCTGATGCACGCGCAGTCTCCGCACGTGGTGCTGGTCGCGGGAGACGATGAGTACCGTTCCGAGGTCACCCTGCCGATGCTGGCGGCGATTCTGGAGAAGAGGCACGGCATCCGCACGTCGGTGGCCATGTCCACGCCGATCCCACAGACCAAGAACAACATCTCCGGCCTCGAAGCGCTCGACACCGCCGACCTGATGGTGCTCTTCACTCGCTTCCGTGCGCTGCCCGACGACCAGCTGGCGCACATCACCAGGTACGTCGCTGCCGGCAAACCCGTGGTCGGCCTGCGCACCAGCACCCATGCCTTCCTCTATCCGGAGGGCAGCCCGCATGTGGCCCTCAACGATGGCTTCGGTCGTGAGGTCTTCGGCCAGAAGTGGATCACCCACCACGGCAACAAATCGACCACCTCGGTCACCCTCAACCAGGAGCAGCGCGGGCATCCGATCCTGCGCGGCGTGACGCCGTTCCCGGCGCGATCGTGGCTCTACCACGTGCTGCCCCTGCATGGCCCGGCGACGATCCTGCTCGAGGGCGACAGCGTGAACTCTCAGCAGGCCGCAAAGGCCGATCAGTACCCGCCACACCAGCCCGTCGCCTGGACTCGCGAGCACAAGGGAGGGCGGGTGTTCTTCACCACCCTCGGCCACCCCGAGGATTTCTCTCAGGAGTCGATGCGGCGCCTCGTCGTCAACGCCGTCCTGTGGGCACTCGGCAAGGACATCCCGGCTGCTGGCGCCGACGCCACGCCGGTGACGCCCTACGTCGCGCCAGAGAGCTTCGATCTGTCGAAGGTGCCCAAGGGCGACTGAGGGAATTCAGAATTCAGAATTGAGGAATGACCAACGTGGACGGCCGAAGAGCGAGGGCAGCACTGGCGCCGTCACCCGCGCATGCCTGCAAGTGCCAAAGCCCGGTGCCCGCCTGCCAGAGCGCCTGGGAGGCTGCCGCCGTGTTCGTCGCCCACGTGTCGCAGTCCTTCCACACGAGTGAGCGCGAGACCTTCGACCTCGAAGTGACAGAGGTCTTTCGCGGCGTCGACCGCGGCCCCTTGCGGATGTCGATTGGCTACTCTAATTGTGCGCCGCATTTCGAGCGGGGCCGGAGCTACTTGATCTACGCGCACGACGGCGGCGGATTCCTGAGCACGACTCGCTGCTCGGGCAACCTGCCCATCGAGGAGGCGGCCGACGACCTCGCCTACCTACGCAGCCTCGCCTCCCTTGGGCAGCCCACATTGGGCGCGGTGCGGGGAACGGCCCACGTGATTGAGCCCAACGGCGAGCGCACCGTGATGCCCCAGTTGCGCATCACGATCACCGGGAGTGGAACGACGCGTGACGTGCGGACCGATAGTGACGGGCGGTTCTCGCTGCCGCTGCCGGTGGACACGTATGTCGTGCACCCACAGGTGCCGGCCGGGCTCGTCCAGGCACAGCGCGTCATCTCGACGCAACTCCGGGACACTCGCGGGTGCGCACTCGCGGACGTCGTCCTGCAGCGGTCACCGTAGAGAGCCTTCAGGCCCGATGCGCAAGGCCCACTGTTTGCCGAACCCTGAGCGAAGGCAGCAGGTGCGTCGGCGCACGACTGTCCGGGGGCCTCGCATTCTGCACTCTGACTAATTCTGAATTTTCGTGTTCCGCCGTTGCTCACTCGGCGTTCTGCCGGTACTTCTCCGCGTCCCAGTTGACCAGGCGGTCGATGTCCTGCCCGGTGAGCGCGACGAGAGGGGCATCGGGGTCTGCGCGCCGTAGCACGTCGGCCAGGCAGCGGCCCATGGCCTCGACCGCCGGTTTGGCATCGCCGCGGACGAGCACACCCAGACCGGGGATCGCGACCAGCGGCGCGCCGGCGGTCAGGTCGGTCGCCACGCCGACGCCGAGAAAGACCACGTGATCCGGGTAGTAGACGCGCGTCTCCGCGAGAGCCAGCGCGAACGGGTCGGTCGCCAGGGCGTGCGTCTGGTCGTTGGTGGCCGGCCGATACGGCGTGCCCTCGGACATGGCCTCGAGAGCCGGCCGGGAGGGCGCAACCAGGTCGCGGGCCGGCCGCGTCAGTGCCGACACCACACGCGCGAGCAGGTCCTGCGCGGCGCCGACGCTGGGAGCTGCCACAACCAGCCCGTGGTTGGCGAGCACGAGCACATCCACTCCCGGCCGCAGTGCCGCAGCAATGGCCACCGCCAGTGGCAGTCCCGGCCTGGCGTACGGCACGAACGCCCACGCCCACTCCCGCAGCAAGCCCGCCAGTTGCTCCTGCCCATCCCGGCGAATCGCCCACGCGATGGTGTTGACGCAATGCACATGCACGACCACGCGCTGCGGCATCAGGGCGTGGACACTGGTCTCGATCGAGGGACGCAGCCCGCTGTCGTTCAGATCGCGCCGCACGAACGCCGTGCACGCGTCCGCGGCGGCATCGCCACGCGCCAGGGCCGACATCAACAGCGCGTGGTCGACGGCAACGAAGATGTCGCGACTGGCGGCGTCCTTGAGCCAGGTACCGGACGCCTTGATCCACAGCACGCCGTCCTCTTTGAGCGACGTGTTGCCACCGGCCGCCTGCACGAGCAGAGGGTCGGCGCCGACGCGGGCAGAGAGCGTGCGGAGTTGGTCCAGGGTCACCATGCGAGCGACTCCATCCAGTAGTCCGGCTGCGGGTCGAGCGCAGCCGGGTCGAGCCCGGCCGACACGCCGGTCATCACCAGCAACGTCGCATGCCCTGCGTCGCGGGCGCCCGCGACGTCGTGCGCGGCGCTGTCGCCGATGCACAGCACGCGGCGCGGATGGCCGATCAGCGCAACGGCCTCGGCATAGATCGAGGGGTACGGCTTGCCGATCCACGTGACCTGCCCACCCATCTCCTGGTACACCCTGGCGATGGCGCCCGGCGCCGGCACGAGGCCATTCCTGGTCAGCATCAGCAGGTCGGGATTGCAGCAGATCGCGGGCAGGGCGAGCCCACGCAATCGCGATCGATATTGGTCCAGCGTCGTGGTCGGTGCATTGGAGCCGAGGATGAGGATCAGATCGGCGTCGTGCGGGCTGTTAACCAGAGCGAGGCCCTCGAAGCCGTAGTCCTCACCGTCCTGGCCGATTGGCCACACCCTCGGTGTCGGCGTGGTCGTCGTCAGCAGGCGCCAGGCGACCTCGCCCGAGCTCACCACGTCGACGAACCTGTCGCGCGGCACGCCCATGCGCACCAGGCGATCGCGGTTGGCCATGGCGCGCTTGCCGGAGTTGGTCAGCACCGCAACCGGTACAGACCTCGCCTGCAAGCCCTCGAGCACGTCAAGGACGCCGGCACAGAGCGCCCGTCCGTCGTGGATCACGCCAAACTGGTCGAGGATCACGCCGTCGAACGTCTCGGCAAGCGCCGACAGGCGATCAACATGCATGGCCGAGGCCCCACCACGCCAGCCTCGCAGCCCCCACCGCGGCGTGCTCACTGAGCGCGACGACGACCGGAAGGCCGAGGACCCGCGCGCGGATGGTCGTCCACGTCAGATTCGATGCACCACCGCCGGTCGTGCGGATAGAGGTCACCGGCGACGCGCCCAGGGCGGCCAGCGTGCGGTAGCCTTGGGACTCGATAGCCGCGATGCCCTCCAGCAGTCCCTGGAGAAAGAGATGGTCGTCATCCGGTCGCGGCGCCATCCGCGGCGCAAGGGTCGGGTCACTCACCGGGAAGCGCTCGCCCGGGGCGAGCAGCGGGTAGTAGTCGAGTCCGGTTGGCGCGCGTGGATCGAGCCGCGGCGTGAGGCGTGCGAGATCATCGCCCGAGAAGTGCTTCGCGATCACCGAGCCACCACTGTTGGAGGCCCCACCCGCGAGCCACTGGTCGCCGATGCGATGGCTGTAGATGCCGTACTCGGGCGCGAAGACGGGCTGGTCCGACAGCAGTTTCAACGTGAGTGTGGTGCCGAGTGACGTGACACCGTCGCCAGCACGCGCCGCACCACTGGCCAGGAACGCTGCGCAGCCGTCCGTCGTCCCCGCGACCACCGTGACATCGCCAGGCAGTCCGAATCTGGCCGCGACGTCAGGCTGTGCGTGCCCGAGGGCCGTGCCGGCCGGCACAACGTCCGGCAGGCGGTCGCGATCGAAGCCGGTGTCGGCGATCCACGCGGGCCAGGCGCGCGCGATCGGGTCATACCCCGACTTGAGTGCGTTGTTCTCGTCGGTCACGTCGTAGCGGCCCGAGAAGTGCCCCGCAATCCAATCCGCCTGGTGGACGATGCGCGATCCTGCGTGGGAGGGAGGCCGGGACGCGTCCTTCGAGCAGAGCTCCAGTGCGCGCGCCAGTGGCGACGTGCGGCCCAGTGCCGCGGTCAGTCGCGGTGCGACCGACTCGACTGCCGAGACAGCGGCCTCGCCTGCCCTGTCCGAGTACATGGAGGCCAGACCCGTCGGAGCACCGGCTGCATCGATGCCCACGATGGTGCCCGAGGTCCCGTCCACGGCCAGAGCGCGCACTCGCAGACCCGAGAGATCGAGGTCTGCCAGTGCCTCGCACGTGGCCGTCCACCAGATCTCGGGGGCCTGCCAGACACGCCCGCCTTCCTCGCGAGGCAGGGCCATCGACGCGGTCGACATGGCACGAATGGTCAAAGCTGAGTCGACCGCCGCGATACGGACACCCGACGAGCCGACGTCGATCCCGAGTACCACGTCCGCGGCCATGCCCACCATCTTCCGTCATCCCCAGGCGAGCAGGCCGCGGCGCGGCGCCACGGGCCGCATTTCTCAGCGTGCGGCCATCGACGCCGGATGCGCCGCCCGACCGAATCGCGATCCCGTGAGCGTGACGTCGGCTCTGGCCCAGGCCTTCGTGAATCGAACCTCCACGATCTCGGCCTGTGGCGTCTTGCCCTGCGCGCGCAGGGCCTTGGCGAGGCCGAACAGGGCCCACCCGTTGTCGCGGTTGCGTCGAAGGTCCTCCCAATAGACCGTCTCTGCCTCGGCGGGGCGACCAGCCTCCAGCAGCAGCGCACCGAGCGTCAACCGTGGCGGCGACAGCCACTCGGACGGCTCCGTGTAGACGAGTGCGTCTTCGAGCCGCACCGCCTCGTCGAGCCGGGCGATGGCCGTGGCGTGGTCGCCGCGCGCGGCGGCGATCTCGCCGGCCAGGACCGCCGGGCCGATCGACAGGATTCCGCGTCCGCTGTTGGGCGAGAACAGCGGCTGGTCGAGGCTCTTGTCGGGCAGCAGCGCTTCGAGCGCGGCCAGCTCGCGGGCGGCGGCGTCGACCTCACCTGTCGCCACCAGGGCCTGGCCGCGAGCGTAGTGCCACGCGCCACGCAGGAACGCGCTGCCGGCCGTGGGCGCGGGCTCCTTCAGCATCTCCTGCCAGCGACCGAAGCGGACAAGCGTCCAGTACGGCACGACACGGAAACCCGCCAGCAGCGGCAACTCGGTCAGCTGGGCGTCCTCCACGTTCAAGGCGACCTTTCTCGCCGCTTCGAGCGCCACGGCACTCTGGCCGTCGGCCGATGCCGCAAACCAGAGGAAGTGGACGTTGTGCGGGTAGTAGCCCATCGGATACAGACCCTGAGCACGGCATTGCGTGATGTAGTCCTCGTCGGCCTCCACCGCAAGCCGGTTGCTCTTCATCGCATCGGCGTAGCGGCCCACGCGCTGGTAGATGTGTGACGGCATGTGCACGATGTGCCCGGCCGCCGGCATCAGCGTCAACAGCGCGTCGGCGGCCTTCTCTGCTCGCTCCGGCGTGCTCGTCGATTCGACCAGATGGATATACATGTGCAGCGCCGCCGGGTGCTTCGGATGGGCGCGCATCACCTGCTCGGTCAGGGCGACGATCTCCGCAGTGCCCTCGTGTGGTCGCCCGTCCGGCATCCAGTAGCCCCACGGCCGCAGG
>JBKJQW010000064.1:0-21479 GCA_046593715.1 Luteitalea sp. | reverse complement strand
CACCCGTACCACGTGCGGGCACGCGCCGAGGATGGCGCATCGGCTGATGCGGCCGCCGCGCAAGCCGCCCACGACGTCCTTGTCGAACTCATGCCGACCCAGCGGGCCCGCTTCGATCAGGCCCTGGCGACCAGCCTGTCCGCGATCGCGCCGGGGCCGGCGGCGGCCGGCGTCGCGGTTGGGGCCGAGGTGGCTCGAGCCATCCTCGAACTGCGGCGCAACGACGGCTGGAGCCGCGTGCCGCACGAGTACGTGCTGCCGAACATGCCCGGCTACTGGCAACCGACGCTGCCGAACCTCTCTGCGGCCACCTTGACGCATTACCCCGACGTCGTCGCCTTCGGGCTCGATGGGTCGCAGCACTTCGTCCCTGCCCGGCCCCCGGCGCTGACGAGCCAGCAATACGCCGACGACTTCAATGAGGTGAAGTCGCTGGGTCGGGTTGACAGCACCACGCGCACCGCCGAACAGACGCTGGTCGCCCGACTGGTGGCCGGTGCCAACAGCACGACAGGGCCCAGCCGGCTCTGGAACCTGGTGCTGGCCGACCTCGCGCAGCGGCGCGGCCTGTCGGGGCTCGACACCGCACGTGCATTCGCGTGGCTCAACATGGGCGTGCACGACGGGCTGCGCACGTCCTTCAATGGCAAGTTCCTGTACGGGCTGTGGCGCCCGGTCACCGCCATCCGGGACGCGGCACGCGACGGCAACGCCGACACCGAGCCAGACCCGACGTGGCTCCCGCTCATCGCCACGCCGCCCTACCCGGCCTATCCCGGCAACCTCGCGTGCATTGGCGCCGTCTCGTCGCGGGTGGCCACCCACGTCTTTGGCCGCGACGACATCCCTTTCACGGTGACGTGGCCTGACACGGCCGGGGCGCCCGTCGCCACCCGGGCTTACAACGGCTTCCGGCAACTGGGCGACGAGACGGCCAAGGCCCGCATCTGGAGCGGCATCCACTTCGAGTTCGATCACGCGGCCAGCAAAGGGGTCTGCGGGCAGGTGGCCACCTACATCCTCGACAACCAGCTGCGACCGCTTTTCTGAGCCGGGCGAGGACGTGCGGCACAGGGGCGTGCCATCGCGATAGGAGGCGCGCATGCCCTGCGGTCGCACCACAGGGCCGCTGTGCTAGAGTCGCGCGCAATGAGAATCTCGGTTCATGCTGATGCCGCCGCGCTCGGCGCCACCGCCGCCGCAGAAGTGGCGCACTCGATTGCCGACGCCGTCAAGGCGCGCGGGCGTGCCCGCGTCATCGTCGCGACAGGGGCGTCGCAATTCACCTTCATCGACGCGCTCGTGGCGCGCACCGACGTGCCGTGGCCGCAGGTCGATGCCTTCCACCTCGACGAATACCTCGGGCTGCCGTTGACCCACCCGGCCAGTTTTCGGAAGTACCTGCAGGATCGACTCTTCAGCCGCGTGCCGATCGGATCGGCCTACCTGCTCGATGGCGAGGGTGACCCCGCCGAGGTGCTCGCCGCCGCCGCGGCGGCCATCGGCGCGGCGCCCATCGACGTGTGCTGCTGCGGCATCGGCGAGAACGCCCACCTCGCCTTCAACGACCCGCCGGCCGACTTCACCACCGACCAGCCCTATCTGGTTGTAGACCTCGACGAGGCCTGCCGCATGCAGCAGGTCGGTGAGGGCTGGTTCGGCGGTCTGAGCGATGTGCCGACACAGGCGATCAGCATGTCGGTGCGGCAGATCATGGCCAGCCGCCAGATTTTCTGCATGGTGCCCGACGAGCGAAAGTCGGCGGCGGTGCAGAAGTCGGTCGAAGGCCCGGTCACTCCGGAGGTGCCGGCCTCCATCCTGCAAACGCACGCCAACATGCGATTGTTGCTCGATCCGTCATCCGCATCGCGCCTGCAGCCAGGCACGATCGCCGCGCACCCCTGAGCCGTGGACAGCGAACCGCGCAAGATCCCGCACCTGCGGTGGTACATCGCCGGCATGCTCTGCCTGGCCTCGGAGTTGAACTACTTCGACCGCCAGGCGCTGTCGGTGCTTGCCGTACAGATCCAGAAGGACCTTGGCTTCTCCTCGGTGCAGTACGGGCAGATCACCTCGGCGTTCCTGCTCAGCTATGCGGTGATGTACGCGGTGAGCGGTCGCATCATCGACATCGTCGGGACGCGGCGCGGCTATCTGTACTTCGTGAGCGCGTGGTCGGTGGCAGCCATGGGGCATGCGCTGGCCCGGTCGGTCTTCGGCTTCCAGGTCGCGCGGTTTGCACTCGGGGCGGCCGAAGCCGCGGTGATTCCCGGCGGCGTCAAGGCGGCGGCCGAGTGGTTTCCCATTCGCGAGCGGGCCCTGGCTGTCGGCATCTTCAACGCCGGCACGGCACTCGGCTCGACGCTGGCGGTGCCGATCATCGGCGCGATTGGCTTGTACCTCGGGTGGCAGTGGGCGTTCGTGTTCGCGGGGGCCCTGGGCTTCCTGTGGCTGCCATTCTGGTGGTGGCTGTACCACAAGCCTGAAGACCATCGCTGGATCACCGAAGCCGAGCGGGCCATGATTCTCGGCGACCGGACGGCAGCGGATGAGGCTGGCCGACCGGCGGTCTCGACCCTGCTGCGGATGAAGGAGACGTGGGGCTGCGTTGCGGCACGTGTCCTCACCGATCCGATCACCTACTTCCTGCAGTTCTGGGTCCCGAAGTATCTGCAGGAAGAGCGCGGCATCTCGCTGGCCGCGTTGGCGGCCATCGGCTGGCTGCCGTTTGCAGCGCTGGCGGTGGGCAACGTCATGTCCGGTGCGATCCCGCGCTACCTGGTGATGCGGCAGGGGTTCACCGTCAATCGGGCGCGAAAACTCACGACCTTCACGATGTCGGTGGCGGCCCTGTTGCTGTTCCTGGCCCTGGCCCGCATCGAGACGCTGGTGCCGTACGTCTCCGGCATCGGCCTGACCGGCACCTCACTGGCGATCATCTGCATCACTGGCGTGATGTTCTGCCACGGCGCCTGGGGCAACGTCATTCTTCCGGCGGAGGTCTTCCCGACCCGCGCGGTCGGCACGGTCACCGGGATCGGCGGCTTTCTCGGCAGTGCCATGGGCTTTGTGACGCAGCTGGCGATCGGCTACGGCGTGCAGAACGCCGGGTACACGCCCATCTTCCTGATCTGCTCCTCGGCGTACCTGATCGCGTTCGTGCTGGTCGTGCTGCTGGTTGGCGAACTCGGACGCATCCGTCAGGTGCCGAGCGGTGCCTGAGCATCGCGGGCCCGCCTTCGTCGACCTGCAGGTCAACGGCTTTGCCGGCACCGACTACAACGCCGACGCGCCGGTCGAGGCGATCGTCCGCTCGTTCGAGGCGATGGAGCGCACAGGCGTCGGCCTGTGCCTGCCCACTATCATCACGTCCACCTACGAACATTTCCGCGACTGCGCGCGGCGCGTCCTCGAGGCGCGCCACCCGATCGTGGCCGGCCTGCACATGGAGGGGCCCTACATCTCGCCGGTGGACGGCTATCGCGGCGCCCATCCCCGCGAGTGCGTGGCCCCGCCCTCGCTGGACGACTTCCGGCGACGGCAGGATGCGGCCATGGGGCAGATTCGTCTGCTCACGCTCGCCGCCGAGACGCCCGGCGTACTCCAGGTGATCGAGGGCGTGGTGGCCACCGGCGTGCGGGTCGCCATCGGCCACACCGTGGCGACCGGTACCCAAATTGCCGACGCGGTCAGCGCCGGCGCGACGATGTCCACGCATCTGGGCAATGGGTGTCCGGCGATCTTGCCCCGCCATCCCAACGTGATCTGGGAACAGCTGGCCCTCGACGGATTGCACGCGTCGCTGATTGTGGACGGCCATCACCTGCCCCCCGCCACCGTGCAGACGATCGTGCGGGCCAAAGGAGTGGAGCGGTGCATGCTGGTGACCGACGCGATGATGGCCGCAGCGGCGCCGCCCGGGCCCTACAAAATTGGCTCGCTCGACGTCGTTGCCGCACCGTCCGGCCGCGTCGCGGTGCCCGGTTCGCTGACCCTGGCCGGATCCTCCCTGACCATGCCGCAGGCCGTGGGGCTCACCTGTCGCTGGGCATCGCTGGACATCGAGGTCGCCTGGGCCATGGCTTCGTTCCAGCCCGCCCGATACCTGGGAATCACGCCTCGCGGGGAGACACAGGTGGTGTGGAACGATGAGGGCAGCGTCCAAGAGGTGAGGTTCTCGCCGGACAGGTCGGCCTGAACCAAGGGAATCCCCTTGTTTCCGGGGGGAAGGTCCGCGCACCATGGAGGACAGTGTCCACCGAACCGATAGTGCGGTAGAGGTGGAGGGCTGCGGAGACGAGTGCAGACGATACGAACGAAACGCTGGCTGACGCTCTATGTGAGTAGCGTCACTCTGACAGGGCTTGCCCTGCTGGGGCGGGCACTGCCCAGCGTCAGGGACAACCCCTTCGTGTTCGTCGGGTTGCTCCTGCTGGCCTCGGCACTGTCGGCCCTGAAGATTCATGTGCCCCTGGCGCGTGGCTGGGCCACCATGTCCACGTCGTTCGCCGCGCTGTTTGTGGCCATGCTCACGATTGGCGTGGGGCCAGCCCTGGTCATCGCCGCCGTGTCGGGCTGGGTGCAGTCTGCCTTCCACAGCAAGACCCGCTCGCCGCTGTGGCGCCACCTCTTCAACAGCATGATGCTGGTGCTGTCGGTCGCCGCGGCCGGTGCGGCCTTCGGCCTGCTGGGCGGTCAACTCGGCGGTCTCGGTCTGCACCTCTCGATCGGTCCGTTGATCGGCGCCACGGCCGCCTACTTCCTCGCCAACTCGCTGATCGTCTCTACGGCCGTGGCGGTGTCGACCGGCCAGCCGATGTGGCGCTGCTGGCACGACAACTTCCTGTGGACGGCGCCGGGCTACTTTCTCACCGCGGCCGTGGTCTACCTCGCCACGCTGGTCGCCAAGGAAGACGACTCCTGGCCGATCGTCCTGTTCGTGCTGTTGCCGGTGGCGTTCATCTACCACGCCTACAAGGTGTACTTCGGGCGCCTGCACGACGAACAGAAGCGCGTCCAGGCGATGGCCGACCTGCACGCCAGCGCCCGCGAGGACCTGGCCTCCGAGAAGGAGCGCCTCGCGGTCACGCTCCGCAGTATCGGCGATGGCGTCATCACCACCGATCTCCAGGGCCGGGTGACGATGCTGAACGTGGTGGCCGAGGAACTCACCGGGCGCAGCCAGGACCGCGCCATCGGCCGGGCCATCGACGATGTGCTGTGCCTGTGGGACCCGGAGGGCACCACGGTGCAGGAAGTGCCGGTGGCGCGCATCCTCGAGACTGGCCGCATGCCGGAGGCCGAGACCAATGCGTCGCTGATTGCGCCTGACGGCGTGCGGCTGTCGGTGAGCCTGACCGGCGCGCCGATGTCCGATGGCGAGGGCCAGAAGGTCGGCGTGGTGATGGTGGTGCGCGATATCACCGAAAGCGTGCGCCTGACCCAGGAGCGCGTCCGCGCCAGCAAGCTGGAGTCGCTCGGCGTACTGGCCGGCGGTATCGCCCAAGACTTCAACAATGTGCTGACGGCCGTGGTCGGCAACATCGCTCTGGCGCGCAGCGACGAGACGCTGTCGCGCGAGACGGCGACGTGGCTCGAGGAAGCCGAGCGCGCCTGCCTGCGGGCGCGGACGCTCACCCATCAGCTGCTGACCTTCTCACGCGGCGGCGACCCGGTGAAGCGGCCGATGCACATCGGACCTCTGGTCGACGCGACCGTGCGGTTTGCCGTGAGCGGCTCCAACGTGCGCTGCAGCGTCGAGGTCGTCCCCGATCTCTGGCCCGTCGAAGCCGACGAGGGGCAGGTCGAGCAGGTCGTCCACAACATCGTGCTCAACGCCAAGCAGGCGATGCCGCGCGGCGGCCAGGTCCATGTCGCCTGCAGCAACGTGCGTCTCGCGCCCGGCCCAGACACGCCGGGTGTGGCGCGCCAGTACGTACGCATCAGCATCAAGGACCAGGGCGTGGGTATCCCCGTCGAGCACCTGGAGCGCATCTTCGATCCGTACTTCACGACCAAGCCGTCGGGAACCGGACTCGGGCTCGCGGTCTCGCACGCCGTCATCAAGAACCATGGCGGACTGCTGCAGGCCGAGCCCAACGCCGGCGGCGGCACGGTGTTTCACATCCTCCTGCCGCGCTCGATGAAGCGTGTGGCGCCGTTGCCCACTCCCCCATCGGTGGCCGTGCCTCATGGCCGCGGACGCGTGCTGGTCATGGACGACGACCGCTCGATCGCGACGGTCACGGCCTCGATGCTGCGCACCCTCGGCTACACGCCGGACATCGTCTCGGATGGCGAGATGGCCGTCGAGCGGTACCTGCAGGCGATGGACGGCAACGACCCGTACGAGGCGCTGGTGATGGACCTGACCGTGCCGGGGGGAATGGGCGGAGCAGAAGCGCTGGCGCAGTTGCGCGAATACGACCCCCGGGTGTGCGCGGTGGTGATGAGTGGCTACGCCGACACCGGCCTGCTGGCCGAGTACCAGACGATTGGCTTTGCCGGCCGACTCGCCAAGCCATTCTCGCTGCGCGACCTGGCGGTCACGCTGCACGACCTGCTCGCCGAAGCGCGGCGGCGGGTGCCGCAGCTGTAGCCAGACATTCAATTTGGAATTCGAAATGCAGAATGCAGCGCGGGCGGGCAACGCCAAGGCCTTCAGCCTCGAACGGTGTGGGGGCGGGGGTGGGCTGGGCTCGGGATGAAGGGGAGGCGACTTCGCCCCACCCCTCCATCGAATTCACACTGCTGAATTCATCGCTGCGAGAGGTCCCGAATCCAGATTTCGCGGAACTTCATGTCGCCGACGCCGCCCGAGTGCAGCTGCAACGAGATGCCGCCGTCGAACGACTTGGGCTGCGGGTCGACAAAGTCCACCAGCACCACGCCGTTGAGCCGCGAGATGTAGTGGTTGCCGACGACCGTGAGGACGTACTCGTTCCACTCGCCGCGTCGCACGACCATCTCGTCTTCCGGCTTGGGCCACACGATCCAGTTGCGTCCGTCGCCGTAGAGGCCGCCGGTGTGGTGCATGGCCTGACAGTCGATCTCGAACTGCAGGCCCTGGGTGATGTTGGGGGTGCCCGGCTTGAACTCGGAGTGGAAGAACACGCCGCTGTTGCCGTCGCCGTCGCACTTGAAGTGCATCGAGAGCTGGAAGTCCTTGTAGCTCTTCTCGGTCTTGAGGTAGCCGTAGGCCTTGGTCACGGCCACGCCGTGCAGGATGCCGCCGGGCTCGACGTTCCACTGCTCGTCACCGATCTTCTGCCAGCCGTTGAGGTCCTTGCCGTTGAAGATCTGCACCCACTGCTCTCCGGGCAGCTTGGGGCGCGGCGTCCGCTGAGCCTGGGCGGTCGGCGGTGCCGGCGGGGCCTGCTGGGCCAATGCGGAGACGACGGGGACGGCGACAAGCACCAGAGCGAGCGACAGTGGGCGGATGAGACGCATGCGCGGGACTATATCGCAGCGCCTGCCCGGGCGGCGTGACTTCCGCGTGCGAGGCCATGCGACGCAGTGCCGTGTCGTACCATACACACACAGTGGTCGCCACCTTCATCGTGTACGACGAGTTGGACCGCTGTCCGTACCTCGCCGGGCATGTGGCTCGCCTGCCCCTGAGGGTCCCTGCCCGACCACTCACCCGCCCCGAGGTGGACGCCGCGCTGTCAGCCGGTGACCGACGGCAGGGCGTCTTCCTCTACCGTCCCAGTTGCCCGGCTTGCCAGGCCTGCGAGCCGATACGGATTCCGGTGCACGACTTCGCGCCGTCGGCGACACACCGCCGAACGCTGCGCGCAGGCGATGCGCGCTTTCGGCTCGAGATCGGACGGCCCGTCGCCGACGAGCGCCGCGCCGCCCTCTACGCCCGTCACAAGTGGGGCCGTGGCCTGACGACGATGGACGACCACGAAGAGACGACCGACATCGAGACGTACGCGGCGTTCCTGGTCGAGACCTGCTGCGAGAGTGTCGAGTTCACGCTGTGGGATGGCGAGCAACTGGTGTCGGTGGCGGTGGCCGACCGTGGCGACCGTTCGCTGTCGGCGGTCTACTGCTGCTTCGATCCGGCGTACGCGCGATTCAGCCCGGGCACGTACACGATCCTTAAGCAGTGGCAGTACTGCCAGGCTGCCGACATCGGCCACCTTTACCTGGGGCTGTACGTCGCCGACTCGGCGCACCTGTCGTACAAAGCCAATTTCGTCCCTCACGAGCGCCGCATCGAGGGTGCCTGGAGCCGATTCGAGCGCCCGCCGACGCCGCTGGGTCCAGAGTCGCCCGACGCCGTCTGATCGCGGCCGCCGTGATACACTACCCCGGTTGTTCGGCCGGCGCCCGCCGGCTTGCGCCGACGTAGCTCAGTTGGTAGAGCAGCTGATTCGTAATCAGCAGGTCGTCAGTTCGAATCTGATCGTCGGCTCCAAATTTCAAATCACCAGAACGAGAAGACCTTCACACCTCCCGCTCCATGGGGGTGGTCGAAGTCAGCAGGTCCGCACCAGCAGCGGCGTGCAGGCTTTCACGTCTCTCCCGCACTTCGCCGAGCGGTAGCGCGACTCCCCGTCTGCGCCGACTGCACGGCACCCGACGACGGACGCAGCAGACCAGCAACGCGCCTCAGCCGCACAGCAGGGCCGATGGCCAAGAGCGCCGTGGTCTCAGCCGCCCCAAAAAGAATTCAGCGCGCTCGCGATCATCATGCCCACGACGACGAACGCAGCAGCCGCTATCCCTCCAACGAGCAAGGCCGTCCGCCAGGCGCTGAGGCGGTGCACTTGGAGCGCGGCGATGTCGTGGCGCGCATACCGCACACCCTCGTCGGACACGAGCGTGTCGCCGTCGATTCGCTCCACGTCGACTTCCACGCGGCGGCCGTCGCGCAGGGTCAGGACGAGTTCGTCGCCGGGCTTCACGTCAGCGAATGCTGGGTCGACAGGCGTGCGGGGTCCCGGCACGGTCCGCCAGGTGGCACACCCGGCCGCACCTGCCACCATGGAGAACACCAAGAGCACGGACACAAGGCGGCGGACACAAGTCGTCAGGGGAGTAGAGCGGGCATCATCAGGGCGGTACCGCCGGAAGCCGTACAGCGTCATCAGGATCCCTTCCACAGCGGTCGGACGAGCAGGGTCACTCACCGCCGCGTTTGATCGCGCCGGTGGGGTTCACCCCGCCGGCGCGCGCCACTCACGGCTTCTCGTGAATCGCTCCTCGCACCTGTGCCTCGAGTTCCGGCGAGATCTGTTCGATCTGATGGTCGCGGCGCGCGTGTTCGACCGCTTGGGCCACCACCTCCTCGTCGTCGCGACCTTCAATCACCGTCGTACAGCCAGGCATCAGGTCACCGCAGCTCAGTTGCTTGCTCATGTAGCTCCTCCGTGGAGTGGGGCGCATCTCGAGACCATGCCCGGATCGCCAAATCAGCATACGCCTCGCGGTCGTGCCCGTCGTTGGAATAAACCGATGCCCGGGCGGTATGTGTCCATACGGTGGCGTCGTTCAGACCCACGCACCTGCTAGAGGAGATCGCTATGGTTCGCGCCTGGAAACTTGCAGCACTCGTCGTCACGGCCACGGCCGTCTCTGCGTTGGCCACCACCGCCGACGCCGCACCATTCACCATCAGAGTCACCATCGAGAACCTCGCGCCGGCCAGAGGCAACCTGCTGACGCCGGTCTGGATCGGCTTTCACGACGGCACGTTCGATCTGTTCAACCAGGGAGAGGTCATCAGTCCGGCCCTCGAGCGCCTTGCCGAGGACGGCAACACGGCCCCGCTGTCGGCGATGTTTGCCGCCGCTCCAGGCGCCCGCGCCGACGGCACGTCGTTCGGTCCGTCGGGCCCCATTGCGCCCGGCCAGTCGACGACCAGCGAATTCGTGCTCGACAGCCGTCAGTTGACGTACTTCAGTTACGCCTCGATGGTCATCCCCAGCAACGACGCGTTCATCGCCAACGGCAACCCGCGTGCCTTCCAGCTGTTTGACGGCAGCGGACGGTTCGGTGGCGTGGACGTGACCGTCCTCGGCCGCATGGTGTGGGATGCCGGGAGCGAGGTCAACGACGAGATCCCGATGAACACGGCAGCCTTCGGCCAGGCGTCGCCGGACACGGGCGTGGCGGAGAATGGCGTGGTGTCCCTGCATCCTGGCTTCATGCCCCGCGGCTCGGGCGGCATTCTCGACGATGAGATGTTTGCCAGTGCCGACTTCACCGAGGCCGGGTACCAGATCGCACGGATCACCGTCACGGCAACGCCAGTGCCGGAGCCTGCGTCGATGGGCTTGCTAGCTCTCGGCCTCGCCGTCCTCGGCAGGCGTGTCCACCGGCGCGCCTCGGGTCGCCGGCCCTGAACACCGCGCGCGGTACGGCGAGCCGTTCGAGCCGGCTGGCCGCACCGCGCGCCACGCCTGTCGTGGTGATGCGCGGCGCGAAGGCGCTTCCCTCACCGGCGCCATACCTCCATACTGGGGAGACGCCATGCTGACCGCCACCAAGCGCCATCCCGCCGTTCGTGTCCTGATGGCGGTGATCGCCGTGATGCTGATTGTCGCGGGCGTCTACCTCTGGATGTAGGGGACCGCGATGCTGCCAGGCCTGTTGTCCCACCCAGGTGCGCCGCCCGACGAGGAGTTGTGGCGCCTCGTCAAGGGCCGACGCGTGGCCGTGTGCTGGCAGCGACGGCATCCGCTCGGCTTCGAAGTCCGACTCGACGTCAGTGGCGAGACACTTCGCACGACCGTCGAACGAACGGCCGCGGCGGCCGATGAGCAGAGCGCCTACATGCGCGACGCCATGACCGCCAAGGGCTGGACGCAGCCGGCCTGATCGCGTGGCCGTCAGCCAGCGACCGCGCTGACAGCGTCGGCGGCGCTCACAGGCGCCACTCCTCGGGCAGCACAGCCCGCACCAGTGGCGCGGCCAGCGCCTTGCGGAGCGCATCCTGCTGTTCCACCGAGAGCCCGGCCCGCGGCATCAGCGCCCCGCCGCATGCGACCCCCGACCAGGTCAGGATCTGTTTCAGCGCCGGGAACACCGGGAATCTCAGCACCGCGGTAATCAACGCGTTGACCGAGTCCTGCCGCTCCCGCACCTCGCTCCAGCGGCCCGCCCTGGCCAACGCGTCGATGTCGACGAACTGATCCGGCACGAGGTTGTAGAACGACCCGATCCCGCCATGCGCGCCCATCAACAGGCCCGCCGCGAGCACCTCGTCTCGGCCGTTGAACACGACGCGTCCCGGCTTGGCGACCGCGCTCATCACCGACAGATCGAAGTCGGTGAACTTGACGCCGACGACATTGGGCAGGGCGCAGATCTCCTCGAGCTGATCGAGCGTGCGGATCGCCGGGTAGAGCGCAGGAAAGTAGTACACCACGAGCGGCAGTTCGCTGGCGGCCGCAAGGGCGGCGTAATAGCGGCGCGCCTCGGCGAAGTCGATGCCGGGCCCCGACGGGGGCAGGCTGCTGATGGCGGTGGCGCCGATGCGAGCGGCGTGCCGCGCCAGGTCGCGCACGTCTTCGAAGGCAGCAGCGCCGACGTGGATGATCGCCGAGTGGCCGCGAGGCGTGTTGGCGACGGCAATCTCGGCCACCTGGCAACGCGTGTCCACCGACATCAGCAGGCCTTCCCCGGTCGTGCCGCAGATGTAGGTGCCGTGCACGCCGGCGTCGAACAGCCGCGCCAGCAGTGTCTCGATCCCGGCTTGCGAGACGCGCCCGTCGTCGTCCAGGGGCGTGATCAGCGCCGGCAGGATGCCCTTGAGTGCGTCCACGGATCACTCGCCTCGACGGATACGCGCGAGCACTTCGTCGTGCTCACGCTCGAAGCGCGCCACGTCGCGGCGGAGCTCCTCCTCACGCTCCAGCGCGGCGGCCGGATCGAAGACCGACATCATGGAGGTCTGGTGCATGATGCGCCGCTGCGCCACCTTCGCCTCGTGCTGTTTGCGGGCCTCGGCGATCGCCTCCCGCTGGGCGTCGGTGAGCGTCACCTGGGTGACGCCGTTGGCTTCGTCCTGCTGCCGCAATTTCTCCATCACGAGCTCGAGCCGGCTCTTCGGGGCGCCATCGCTGGTCATGGCAGCGATCGTAGTCCAACGGGGCGCCGCGCGGTTGGCGCCGCCAGGGAGACCCGGCCGAGGCGTACCCGCGACGTCCAAATCAACGGCTGCGCTGGCGCGCGAGCAGCGCTATGCTTGTGGTGATTACTTCCCCGGAGCCAAGGAGGCAGCACAGATGGACGGCGAGCAAGGCCCACTCTCACGGCGCGGTTTCGCGCAGCGCATCGGCCAGGTGGCCGCGGCATCGACCCTGGCCACGCTGAACGCACCCGCGGTACACGGGGCCGCCGGCAACACCATCCAGTTCGCGCTGGTCGGCTGCGGCGGGCGTGGCACCGGCGCGGTAGTGGATGCCTTTGCCACCAAGGATGGCCCGCTCAAGCTGGTCGCGATGGCCGACATCTTCGAGGACAAGCTGAAGCGCAGCCATACCTCCTTGAAAAACCGCCTGGGCGACGGGATGGCCGTCAGCGACGACCACAAGTTCCTCGGCTTTGACGGCTACCAGCAGGCGATGGACGTGCTCAAGCCGGGCGATGTCGTCATCCTGGCGACACCACCCGCCTTCCGCTGGGTGCACTTCGACTACGCCATCAAGAAGGGCCTCAACGTCTTCATGGAGAAGCCGGTCACCGTTGACGGCCCCACCTCCCGGAAGATGTTCGAGCTCGGCGAGCAGTCGGTGCGCAAGAACCTGAAAGTCGGCGTCGGCCTGATGTGCCGCCACTGTGACGCGCGCAACGAGCTGCTGCGCCGCATCAAGGATGGGCAGATCGGCGAGATCATCTCGATGCGCGCCTACCGCATGCACGGCCCGGGCGGCTCGGCGTTCACCAAGAAGCAGGTCAAAAACGCCATCACCCCGCAGGTCGTCGGCGATGCCACGCAGCCGATGACCGAAGTGATGTACCAGTTGCGCCGGTTCCACGGCTTCCTCTGGGCGTCGGGCGGCATGTTCTCGGACTTCTACATCCACAACATCGACGAGACCTGCATGATGAAGCAGGCCTGGCCGGTGAAGGCGCAAGCCGTGGGCGGACGTCACTATCGCGAGGATTACGTCGACCAGAACTTCGACACCTACTCGGTCGAGTACACCTTCCCGGATGGCACCAAGCTGCACCTCGATGGGCGGACGATGACCGGCGCATGGGCCGAGTTCGCCTCGTACGCGCACGGCACCAAGGGCCTGGCGATCATCTCGGCCAAGGAGCACACGCCAGCCCGCAGCCGGATCTACTCGGGCCACAATCCCGACGCGGCGCACCTGGCCTGGGCCTACCCGGAGCCAGAGCGCAACCCGTACCGCGTCGAGTGGATCCACCTGATCGACGCCATCCGCAACGACCGCCCGTACAACGAGGTGCGCCGGGGCGTCGAAGCCAGCCTGGTCACCAGCATGGGCCGGATGGCCGCCCACACCGGCCGCGTCATCACTTATGACGAGATCCTCAACAGCACGCACGAGTTCGCGCCAGGCGTGGACAAGTTGACGATGGACGGCCCGGCGCCAGTGCTGGCCGGTCCTGACGGTCGCTACCCGGTGCCGATGCCGGGCCTGGTCACCGACCGCGAATACGGCGAGCCGATGCCACCGGCCACGTCGGCCGCGGCCGCGCAGGTCTAGGACGGACCAGAGTCGGAGGCCTCCGCCGGTGTTCACGCTCAAGGGCCATCGCGCCCTCGTCACTGGTGCCACCCAGGGTGTCGGCAGGGCCATTGCCATGGCCCTGGCCGCTGCCGGCGCCGACATCGTCCTGCACGGATTGCGGAGAGACGGTCAGGCCGACGACACGCGTGCGGCGTGCGCGGCCTCTGGCGTACAGGTCGCCCTGGTCGAGGGCGACCTGTCGTCGCGCCCGGTGGAGGACGCCGAGCGCCTGTTCTTGGACGCCACCGCCGCGATGCCGGGCATCGACCTGCTGGTGAACAACGCCGGCACATGCGTGGACACGATGCACTTTCTCGACGTCACGCCGGAGATCTTCGAGCGCACGCTGCGCCTCAACGTGCAGGCGCCGTTCTTCCTGACGCAGCAGTTCGCGCGGCACTGGGTGGCACAGGGCACGCAGGGGCGCGTGCTGTTCACGGGATCGATCAACGGCCGGCTGGCCGAAGCCAACCACGCGGCCTACGACACGTCGAAGGGCGCCGTCGAGATGATGGTCAAGACGCTCTGCGTGGCGCTCGCGCCGCAAGGCATTCGCGTCAACGGGATGGCGCCGGGCCTGGTGCGGACCCCACTGACCGAGGCCTTCCTGGCCAATCCGGCGGCCATGGCGTGGATGCAGATGCACACGCCCAATGGCGCCGTGCCAGGCCCTGACGTCTGCGGCGAGGCCGCGGCATTCCTGCTCAGCGACGCCGCCCGGCACATCCACGGGCAGATGCTGCTGGTGGACGGCGGGATGAGTGCCTGGCAGCAACCCGACCCGCCAGCGGGCTCGTAGGCCTACTGACGCCTGGCGATGCCGATGGTCCGGCCCGTGGTGCAATCGACGCGGAGCAGCTCGTTGTCGCTCACCCCATACTTGCCGGCCGGCACGCTGTAGTCGGCCAGGCCGTTGCGCAGCACACGCACCAACTGGATGGCGCCCTTGTCCTGCGGGTCTTGCAGGGGCGTCGGGCAGTCGGTGGTCAAGTTGGGCGAGCCGTCGGCCAGGACGAAGGTCCCCGGCGTACCGGTCGCTGGACGCGCCACCGTCTCCGGGACGGTCGTGAGGTGGTGCTTCAGGGTGGAGCACCCACCAGAAGCCGCGAGGATCAGGACGCCTGCCACTACGCGTGCGCGCATTTTTTCGTGTCTCCCGTTGTCGGGCGAACCCCGTGACGAGTTCACCTGGTCCGCGTCCCGTGCAATCGGCACCGCCGCCCCGGCGCTGCAACCGTGAAACGCACGCGGGGGTCGCTGTCGTTACACTACGCAACCATGACTGACCAGCCAGGGCCATTGCGGCGCCTCATCGACGTCCGCCCCGGGGAGATGGCCGCGCTGCTGTGGGCGTCGGCATTCTACTTCTGCGTGCTCTGCGCGTACTACGTCATCCGCCCGATCCGCGACGACATGGGCGTGGCCGGCGGCGTGGAGAACCTGCCCTGGCTGTTCACCGGCACGCTGCTCGGCATGGCGCTGGCCAACCCGCCCTATGCGGCGCTGGTCTCCAGGCTGCCCCGGCTGCAGTTCATCACCTACACCTACCGTTTCTTCGAGGCCAACCTGCTGATTTTCTTTGGCCTGCTCCTGATGACCGGAGCCGCGCAGCAGATCTGGATCGGACGCGTCTTCTTCATCTGGACGTCGGTCTTCAACCTCTTTGTCGTGTCGGTGTTCTGGGCGTTCATCGTCGACGTCTTCAGCCGGGAACAGGGCAAACGCCTCTTTGGCTTCATCGCGGCGGGGGCGACCGTCGGCGCGATCAGCGGCTCGGCCATCACCGCCTCGCTGGTGTCGGTGCTGGGCTCGACGCCGTTGCTGCTGGTATCGGTGGTGCTGCTCGAAGTCGCAGTCTTCGCGATGCGCCGGCTTTCGGCGATTGCCACCACACTTCGCACCACGACCGGCACCGCCACGGCGGCGACCGTCGAGGACTCGTCGCCGATCGGCGGCGGCATGCTGGCCGGCCTGTCGCGCGCCGTCAGCAGCCCGTACCTGCTCAACGTCAGCGTGTACATGCTCCTGTTTGCCATCACCTCGACGCTGCTCTACTTCCAGCAGGCCGACATCGCGGCACGAGCCTTCACCGATCGGGCGGCGCGCACCGGGTTCTTCGCCCGCATCGACCTGGTCGTCAACACGCTGACCCTCGTCACGCAGGTGTTTCTCACCAGCAGGATCCTGAAGGCGCTCGGCGTGGCCCTCACCCTGTCCATCCTGCCCCTGCTCAGCGTGATCGGCTTTGCCTGGCTCGGCGCCACGCCGACCATCGCGGCCATCGTGGTGCTGCAGGTCGCCCGCCGCGCGGGCAACTTCGCCATTGCCAGGCCGACCCGCGAGGTGCTGTTCACGGTCCTGCCGCGTGAGGACAAGTACAAGGCGAAGAACTTCATCGACACGGTGGTCTACCGCCTCGGCGACCAGGTCGGCGCGTGGTCGTATGCCGCGCTGGGCTGGTTCGGGCTGACGCTCTCGGGCATCGCGTGGGCCGCGGTGCCGGTGTCGGCCGTGTGGTTGGCCAATTCGTTCTGGTTGGGACGGCGCCAGGAGCGCCTTGCCGCCAGTGGTGCGGGCGGGGATCCCGCGGTGGGTGTGACAGCATCGACAGGGTCGGCCGCGAGGCCGCCCACGTCAGGAGGAGTTGCATGACGACATCACGGATGCAGACGCTGTTGTCGCGCCGCGACGCGCTGAAGGTCGCCGCGGCCGGCACTGGGCTGACCATCGCGCACGGGCACCTGTCCTCGCGTCTTGCGGCGCAGACACTCGCGCCGGCCCTGAAGGCCATACCGAACAGCGGCGAGATGCTCCCGGTGATCGGCCTGGGCACCAACACGTACGGTGTCAAGACCATCGAGGAGATGGCTCCGCTGCGCGAGGTGCTGCGCGCGATGCCCGCGGCCGGCGGCACGCTCATCGACACGGCGCCTGGCTACGGGCGATCCGAGATCGTGCTCGGCGAACTGATCGCGGCGATCGGCAACCGCGACAAGTTCTTCCTGGCGACGAAGGTGACGGCTCCCAACGGCGACCTGGCCGCGGGGACGGCCATGCTCGAGGAGTCGTTCCGTCGCCTGAAGACCGACCACATCGAGTTGATGCAGGTGCACAGCCTGACGGGCACCGACGTGCTGATGCCGGTGCTGCTGAAGATGAAAGCGCAGAAGCGCATCCGCTACATCGGCGTCACGACCTCGGACAACCGTCAGTATCCCGAACTCCTCGCGCAGATGCGCAAATACCCGCTCGACTTCATCCAGGTGGACTACTCGCTCGACAACCGCGACGCCGGCACCGAGATCCTGCCGCTTGCGCAAGAGTTGAAGATGGGCGTGCTGACCAACATCCCGCTCGGGGGCCGGCGCGGCAGTCTCTTCCGCCGTGTCCATGGGATGCCCGTGCCCGACTGGGCCCGGGCGTTCGACGCCACCACCTGGTCGCATGTCTTTCTCAAGTACGTGGTGTCGCATCCGGCCGTCACTGCCGCCATTCCGGGAACGACCAAGGTCGAGAACATGAAGGACAACCAGGGAGCCGGCAGGGGCAAGCTCCCCACCGCCGCCCAGCGCACCCAGATCGAGAAGTTCTGGGACAGCCTGCCGGCGCCAACGCCGTAGCGCAGGCGCCGAAGAGCACCGAGCCGTATGCCTGACGCCCGATGGTGATTCGTCCTGCAACTCGCGCTGATCTGCCTGCCCTGGGCCGCCTGGGCGCCCTGCTGATGCGGGTGCACCACGACTTCGATCGCAAACGGTTCCTCGCGCCGGACGGCGACCCCGAGGATGGCTACGCCAGGTTTTTGGGCACGCAGCTGGAGGACCCCGACTGCATCGTGCTCGTGGCCGATCAGGATGGCCACGCGATCGGCTACGTCTACGCAGGCATCGAGCCGTTGTCGTGGAAGGAACTGCGCGACGAGGCCGGCTTCGTGCACGACCTTGCCGTGGCCCCCGGCAGGCGCAGCACCGGTGCCGGTGCGAGTCTGCTCGAGGCCGCTGTAGAGTGGTTGCGCGGCCGCGGCATGCCGCGAGTGGTGCTGTGGACGGCGCAGCGGAACACGGCGGCGCAGCGTCTCTTCGAGCGCGCGCAATTCCGGCGCACGATGATCGAGATGACGCGCGAGCTGTGAGAGCGCGGCAACCGTCGGCCGTTGGCGGTGCCGTGCGGAGATCACCTATCACGACGATCGAGCGAGCGCTGGCGTGGATTCTGGCCACCCTGGCCCTGGGGGCCGGATGCGCACCCCCCGTTCGGATGGCCGTTGGGCCCTCCCCCTACACCGGGTGCCGTGCTGCCGAGCCGTCGGCCGCCGCGCCGCTGCTGACCTGGATCGGCCCGAGCGAGCGCGGTGAGCAGCGTGCGCTCGAGGCCCGGTGCGCGCAGGTCGGGCGACCGCTCCTGCCGTCGTCGGCCCCAGTCCCCCGGGCGCGACGACTGCTCGTGGCCACGTGGAACCTGCACGACGGGCGCGGCGACATCCTGGGACTCGTGCGGGCACTCAGCCGCGGCGTTGCCGGTGAGCCTGCGCCAGACGCCATCGTGGTCCTGCTCCAGGAGGTCATCCGGGCGCGACCGGCGTCGCCGGGGGGCCACGGCGGGCTCGTGCAGCAGCGCGCCACAGGGGTGCAGGACATCCCGGCCATCGTTGGCGACCTGGGCTGGCATTTCGCGTACCTGCCTGGCCGCCGCAACCGCCTGCGGCCCACCGGAGCCGCCGACGCCGACCGAGGCGTGGCGATCCTCTCGTCGCTGCCAATCTCCGACCTCGAGGCGATCGAGTTGCCGGTGGAGCGGCAGCGACGCGTTGCACTGGCCGGCCTCGTCCACGGCAACGCGCCCGGCGGGCGACCCTGGCGCCTCAGGGTGGTCAGCGCGCACCTCGAGAACCGGCCGGGGGCGCGACGGCTGTGGGCGCGCGCCGCGGCGGCCCGGACGCGGCAGGCCGAAGCGCTCCTCGACGCCCTCGCGCTCTCGCACATCGACGGCGCCGCCTCCCTCCCGGTCGTCGTCGGCGGGGACTTCAACGTCTGGCTGGGCCTGCGGGAAGACGCGCTGCGGCGGCTGCGCCGGGCCTTGGGTACATTCCCGGCCGAGGACGCGCGGCCGACGATGGTGCAGAATGCGTGGCGACTCGATTACCTGTTCCCACGCGTGCCCGCGACGATGCCGACCACGCACCGGCGACTGGATTCCCCCTTCGGCTCCGACCACTATCCGGTGGTCGCGATGCTGGACTTCGGCAGCGACTGAACCGGAACGCGACGCCTCGAGCGCGTCGCTGGAGTGCACACAGATGAGACGACTGCGAGATCTCGGCGTGGCGACGATGGCAACGCTGGTGCTGACAACCGGCGGGGCATGGGCGCAGGGTCAGGCGGCGCCGCTGACCTCGCCCGAGGTTCATGGCGATGGTCGCATCACGTTCCGCGTCAAGGCGCCGAACGCGCAACAGGTCTTCGTGTCTCGGGCCGGCGCCGAGCGCCTGCCGATGACCCGCGATGACCAGGGGACGTGGGCGGCCACCACCGCGGCTCTGCCGCCCGACATCTACCAGTACACGTTCAATGTGGACGGGGTGGGTCTGGTGGATCCGCTCAACGGCTGGGTGGCGCCCAACCTGCTCAACATGTCCAGCATGGTGCGCGTGGCGGGCCCGACCAGCGGTGCGGATGCGCTGCCCTGGGACCTGGCCGACGTGCCGCGCGGGCGGGTGCATCGACACTTCTACAAGTCAGCGCGCATCGGCGACCACCGCGACTACTTCGTCTACACACCGCCGGGCTATGACCCTCGAGGCAAACAACGCTACCCGGTGCTGTACCTGCTGCACGGCTTCAGCGATGACGCGAGCGGATGGACGTCGGTCGGTCAGGCACACGTCATCCTGGACAACCTCATTGCGGCGCGCAAGGTCGTCCCGATGCTCGTGGTGATGACGCTGGGGTACGGCGCTCCCGAAATCGTAACGCGCGGCGCTCGCGCGCCGCAGCTGCGACAGAAGAACATGGAGGGCTACCGTGATGCGCTGTTGGCGGAGGTGATGCCGGCCATCGAGCGTGATTACTCCACCGACCCGCGTCGCCTGCGTCGCGCCATCGCGGGATTGTCGATGGGGGGCGCCGAGAGCCTGTTCGTGGGCCTGAACGCCATCGACCGCTTTGCCTGGATTGGCGCGTTCAGCGCCGGCGGCCTGGGCGACCCCGCGGCGTTGCCGCAGGTCTTCCCGGCGTTCACGGCGGCAGAAGGCGCGCGTCTGAAGCTGCTATGGATTGCGTGTGGCACCGAGGACGGTCTCATCGCTGCCAACCGTCAGGTACGCGCCTTCCTCACCGAGCGCGGCGTGCCCCATGAAGGCGTCGAGACGCCGGGCGCGCACACGTGGCTGGTGTGGCGCCGCAACCTGGCGACGTTCGCGCCGATGCTGTTCCGGTAGCAGCGCCTGGACAGGCGCGGTCCGCCACGTCACCGCCCTCGCCCTCCAACGGGGCGAACGAGGAAGCCAGCGAGGCCGGGAGGCCCCGCTGGCGATATTGCAGAAACAGAATATGAGGAAGGGCTCCGGCACATCGCCGGAGCACACGCTCCAGGGCATGGGCAGGACGCCCACAGCCCGGACGTGCGGTGGGGAGGGTTCGGTGCCGCCGCACTCGCGAGTGCGGCGGCTGATTCATTTCTAGAACTGCTCCCCCCGCGGCGGCAAGCTCACGTTGAGCGGCGTGGCCTGACCTGGCTGGACGGCGATCTCGGTGGAGAACGGCGCAAAGCCGGGCTTGCGCACCTCGATACGCACGCGACCTGCCGGAACGCGGACTTCGAGCGGCGCCGTGGTATCGGGCGTCTGCCAGCGCTGGCCGTCGATGAAGACCTCGGCATCCGCGGGTTGGATACGGATGACCAGCAGGCCGGCCTCGCCAGCGACCTCGCGACTCGGACGAGGCTCACGCGGCGCTCTCGGCTCGCGTGGCTCGCGTGGTTCACGCGGCGCATTCGGTCCGGGGTGGACGGACACGGCCCCGGGTGGTGGCTCCTGCACATCCGACTGATGGTCGGGCCCGGCTGTGGCCGGCGCTCGCGCGGGCGGTGTCGGGCGCTCATCAGGCGAGGCGCCGGAGGGCAGCGGCTCCATGGTGTGGCGCAGCTTCAGGGTGGAACCGGGAGCCACGTACACGTTGGTGTCGTGACGGCGATGGCCGTCGAGATACAGCGACACCTGATGCGTGCCGGGCGACAGGGTCAGGCTCTGGAACAGGCCGTCGTACTGATCCACGATGCCAGCGAGCGCGCCGTCGATGTACACCTCGGCCGACCGCGGCGATACCAGGAAGCGCGCATCGCTGGTCACGCCCCAGGCGGCGTAGGGCGGCGCGTACAACGCTGGCCCACCCCACCAACCGTAGCCGGGCCACCACATGCTGCTGGCATAACCCGGTCCCCACCAGCCCGGGCCCCAGGCGCCATAACCCGCGCCGTACCCCCAGCCGAGGCCGAGGCCGCCCCAGTACGCCGGACGGCCAACGTAGACCGGTCGATAACCGCCCCGATAGCCCGATCGGCCATCGCCGCCCCGGTAGACGGGCTGGGCGCCGCGTGGCACTGCGCGGCCCACGGGCGCCGGTCGCGCGGTACCACTGGATCCACCACGATTACCGCCGCCACCGGCGCGTCCGCCGCGCTGCGCCCACGCGAGGTCTGGTACGAATGCGGCCGCGGTCAGCACCGCGGTGGCGATCACCACGCTTCGGACGAGTTGTCTCACTTGTC
>JBKJQW010000139.1:0-3524 GCA_046593715.1 Luteitalea sp. | reverse complement strand
AGACGGTGATTCCTCGTCGCTCCATCCTCGAGACCACACTCATACCATGCCGGGACCAGTACCCGGGCTGGTGAGGTATGGTGGATGCCGTGAATCATACGCCGCAGACTGCCGCGCCGGTGGCGCCCGTGCCGACCGACGTGCACGACAAGTACGCCCGCTTGTGCGAGCGTACTTGTCGTGCACGTCGGTCGGCACGAGCGCCACCGGCGCGGCAGTCTGCGGCGTATGAGTCACGGCGTCCACCATACCTCACCGGCCCGCGTCCTGGCCCTGGCATGGTATGAGTGTGGTCTCGAGCATGGAGCGACGAGGAATCACCGTCTGCGGCATCGTCCAGGGCGTGGGTTTCCGTCCGTTTGTCTACGGCCTTGCCTCGCGCTGGTCGCTGGCGGGCCTGGTGCGCAATGCGCCGGACGGGGTCCTGATCGAGGTCGAGGGCGACTCGCCTGCGCTCGATGCATTTCAGCGCGCGTTGATCGTCGAGGCTCCAGCGCTCTCGAGCATCGAGCACTGCACGACGATTGCGCTCTCGCCGCGCGGCGAGACCGACTTCCGGATCGGGCCGAGCGCGGTGGACTGGGGGAGCGCGGCGGCGCAGGTCCATGTCTCGCCCGATATCGCGACCTGCGACGCCTGCCTGGCCGAAGTCCTCGACCCATCCAGCCGGCGATTCGGCTACGCATTCACGACCTGCGCCAGTTGCGGTCCACGGCTGACGGTCATTACCGGTGTTCCCTACGACCGACAGCAGACCACCATGCGGGCGTTTCCGATGTGCGCCTGTTGCCGGCGTGAGTACGACGACCCGGCCGACCGGCGGTTTCATGCCGAGACCATCGCCTGTCCCACGTGCGGTCCGCAGCTTGCGCTGGTTCGCGATGGTCGGGTGACGCCCGGCGGTGGCCTCGCTGATCTGGTCGAGGCGTTGCGCGCCGGCCGGATTGCCGCCGTGAAGGGGCTCGGCGGCTTCCATCTGGCCTGCGATGCCACCAGCGCCGCCGCGGTGGCCGAGCTGCGGCGGCGCAAGCATCGAGACGAGAAGCCGTTCGCGGTGATGTTCGAGTCGCTCGAGGCGGCCTCCGCCGCATGCGAGGTGGACGCGGTCGAAGCGCAGGTGATCGTGTCGCACTCTCGTCCGATCGTCCTGCTCAGGCGCCGCGGAGCGGTGAGTGGTCTCGCGCCCGTGGCCGAGGTCGCCCCGCGGTGCCCTGACATCGGCGCCATGCTGCCGCCCACGCCGCTGCACCATCTGCTCCTGCGCGCCATGGGATGCCCGCTGGTCATGACTAGCGGCAACCAGTCAGACGAGCCGATCGCCTATGACGATGCCGACGCCGTGGCGCGTCTGACCGGCCTCGCCGACGTGATACTGACGCACGATCGCGCCATTCACGTCCGCTGTGACGACGGCGTCAGGCGCGTGGTGAGGGGTCGCGACCTGCCGGTACGGCGATCGAGGGGCGATGCGCCCAGGCCGATTCGGCTCCCGATACCGTGCGGGATGCCGCTGCTGGCCGTCGGCGGTCACATGAAGAACACCTTCGCGCTGTCGCGCGGCGCCGCGGCCTACGTCAGCCACCATATTGGCGACCTCGAGGATCTGCGCGCCTACGAGGCGTTCCGCCGGGACATCCGGTTGTACGAGGCGCTGTTGGCGATCAACCCTGGTGCGGTCGTGCACGATCTCCATCCCGGGTACGCGTCCACGACCTACGCCGTGGAGCGCGCGGCCGACGCGGGGATCCCAGCCATCGCGGTGCAGCATCATCACGCGCACGTGGCGAGCGCCATGGCCGAGCACGGCCTGGTCGACCCGGTCATCGGCGTGGCGTTGGACGGCAGCGGCTACGGCGACGATGGGACGGTGTGGGGAGGTGAGTTCCTGGTGGGTGACGCGTCGGTGGTGCAGCGCGCGGCGCACCTCCGGCCCGTCGCCCTGCCCGGCGGCGAGCAGGCGGTGCGCGAGCCGTGGCGGATGGCGTTGGCACACCTGATCGATGCGGGACTGGCCCCGGCACTACTCTCGCCCCGCGTCGGCGCCGAGCGTGTCCGTCTGGTCGAGCGCATGATCGAGCGCCAGCTGAACACGCCGATGACGTCGAGCGCCGGGCGCCTGTTCGACGCGGTGGCGGCCATGGCTGGGGTCTGCGACCGCGTCACCTTCGAGGGCCAGGCCGCCGTGCAACTCGAGTGGCTCGCGCGCGAGCCCGAGGCCCACCGCGACGGCGAGCAGGGATACGGCCACGAGATAGACGTTGTTGCCGACCGGCTTGTGATCGATACTCGGGCAATCATCAGGGGTGTGAGTGACGACGTCGGTGGCGGGCGACCCCGGTCGACCATCGCGCGGCGTTTTCATTCGGCGCTGGCCAGCGTGGTCGCAGACGTCTGCCTCCGTCTTCGGGCACGCGCCGGCATCGACGCGGTCGTCTTGACCGGCGGCGTGTTCCTGAACGGGATCCTGGCCGCGGACTGCGAGCGGCGGTTGGTGGCGGCTGGATTCCGGGTGTACTGTCATCGGGTGGTGCCACCCGGCGACGGTGGCCTCAGTCTCGGACAACTTGCGGTCGCGGCCGCCCGGAGCGCTCGAACATGTGTCTAGGCATACCTGGCCGGGTGACCGAGACGTGGCGCGAACACGACATCCTGCTTGGCAAGGTCGACTTCAACGGCGTCGTCAAGCGCGTATGTCTCCACCATGTCCCGGACGTGCAGCCAGGTGAGTACGTGATCGTGCACGTCGGCTTTGCCCTGCAGAAGGTCGACGAAGACGAGGCGCACAAGGTCTTCGAGTTCCTCGAGGGCCTCGACCAGCTGGACGAACTGAAGGTCGACGAACCGTGAGATTTCTCGACGAGTACCGCGACGAGGTTGCCGCCCGGAAGCTGGTGCGTGCCATCGAGGAGGCCACGACCCGACCGTGGACGCTGATGGAAGTGTGTGGCGGGCAGACCCACACCATCGTCCGGTACGGGATTGATGAGTTGCTGCCGAAGGCCATCGAGTTGGTGCACGGCCCTGGCTGCCCGGTGTGCGTCACCGCCCTCGAGACCATCGACCGCGCGCACGCCATCGCCGCGCGGCCTGACGTCATCTTCTGCTCGTTTGGCGACATGCTGCGGGTGCCGGGCTCGCATGGCGACCTGCTCCAGCTCAAGTCGCAGGGCAGCGACGTGCGGATCGTCTACTCGCCGCTCGACGCGGTCACCATCGCAGCGGCGCACCCGGACAAGCAGGTGGTCTTCTTCGCGGTCGGCTTCGAGACCACGGCGCCTCCCAACGCGATGGCCGTCTGGATGGCCGCCCAGCGCGGGCTGACCAACTTCAGCGTGCTCGTGTCGCACGTGCTGGTGCCGCCGGCGATGACCGCCATCCTCGAGGCCCCCGACAACCGCGTCCAGGCGTTCCTCGGCCCCGGGCACGTGTGCACGGTGGTCGGCTACGAGGAATGCGAGCCGCTGGCGGCGCGGTACCGGGTGCCGATCGTGAGCACGGGCTTCGAGCCGGTGGACATGCTCGAG
>JBKJQW010000125.1:0-164855 GCA_046593715.1 Luteitalea sp. | reverse complement strand
CCTCGTTGAACGCCGCGCACCCGTCACGCGGGTGCAGTCAGGCCAATCTGGTGGCAACCGGCGGCTCAGGCCTGTTCTACTGCTTCGCCGCGCGCGGAGCGGGTCCGTCGCGGTAGACGGGGCACAAAAAGGAAAGGGCCGCTCGGGGAGCGGCCCCTACCTTCGGGCGTCAACGAGTGTGCGCCACTCGCCGTCGTTCGGCGCCCGTCGTTCGGCGCTCGACGCAGCGCTACGACACGTCGGTCAGGTAATCCAGCTTCCCCGTGCTGTCGCCGACCCCGGTGGTGGGCACGCCCATCCCCTCCATCAGCGTCACGTACAGGTTGTTCATCGGGGTCTCCTTCTCGTAGACCACGTGCCGGCCGGTGCGCAGCAGGCCGCCGCCCTGACCCACGACCATCACCGGCAGGTCCTCGTGGGTGTGGCGGTTGCCATCGCTCAGGCCGCTGCCATAGACCACCAGCGAGTTGGCCAGCAGGTTGCTGTCGCCTTCGGGGGTCGCCTTCATCTTCCCGATGAAGTAGGCGAACAACTCCGCGTGGAAGACGTTGATCTGCTCGACGCGTGCCATCCAGTCCTTGTTGTTGCGGTGATGCGTGAGTGGATGGTGCGGGTCGGGCACGCCAATCTCCGGATACGTCCGCATCGACCCTTCCCGTCCGACCATCATCGTCACGACGCGTGTCAGATCGGTCTGGAACGCGACCACCTGAAGGTCGTACATCAACTTCACGTAGTCGGCAAAGGCAACCGGAATGCCCGTGGGCTTGTCGATCCCGGGACGCAGGTCGCGCACGTCGCTCTCGGCGACCTCGATCTGGCGCTCGATCTCGCGCACGGCGTGCAGGTACTCGTCGACCTTGCGTCGGTCACTGGCCCCAAGGCTGCTCGACAGCTGTCTGGTCCGAGCGCCGACCACGTCGAGGATGCTCCGGCGGTGCAGCATGCGTCGCTGGCGAGCGGCCGGGTCCAGGTGCGCGTCGGCACCGAACAGTCGCTCGAATACCAGCCGCGGGTTGGTCTCCGGCGGCATCGGCGAGTTCTCGCTGCGCCACGCCAGGCTGTTGCTGTAGGCGCAGCTGTACCCTGAGTCGCAATTACCGACGGTGCGCGAGTCATCGCAGCCCAACTCGATCGAGGAGAAGCGCGTCGCCTTGCCGAGATGCTGCGCGACGATCTGGTCGGCGGAGATGCCGTTGCGGATGTCGGCGCCGGCCGTCTTCTTCGGGTGGACGCCGGTGAGGTAGGACGCCGCGGCACGTGCGTGGTCGCCTGGCCCATCGCCGAGCGCCGTGCCGTTCTTCTGCGCCAGGCCGCTGAGCACCAGCATGTCGTCCTTGTACGCGGCCAGGGGCTTGAGCACCGTCGAGAGCTCGAAGTTGGCGCCGACGCCCTGCGGCGTCCAACCGGTCATCGATACGCCATTGGGCACGTACGTGAAGACGAGCCGCTTGGGACTGGCCGATGCCGGGACTGCCCTGGCCAGCGCCGGCGTCATGGCGTCGAGCATCGGC
Source organism: Luteitalea sp. (assembly GCA_046593715.1). Lineage (GTDB taxonomy): Bacteria > Acidobacteriota > Vicinamibacteria > Vicinamibacterales > Vicinamibacteraceae > Luteitalea. Next base: position 163,341 of record JBKJQW010000125.1, on the reverse strand, counting down.
AGGGCGATAGCGGCGCCGACGCCCCGCAAAAAGGTCCGACGAGGCAGGTGCGAGCCGGTGATGATCATGGCGCGGTCACTCCAGCGGGCGTGGCCCGCCGCATCTGGAAAGGCAAACTCTTCACGATCTCGAGCACCAGGCCCGAGAACCGGTAGTCATGTTGCGGCAGCCTGCTCACGATGCCACGAATGGTCGGCTTGTCGTGGCGCTCGAGCCCGCGTCCGAGCGCATAGGTCATCAGCTTGGAGGACAGGGCGCGCGAGAAGTCCTGTCGATCCTGGACAAGGATGGTCCTCAGCTCCGATGGCTGATGGAACGTCCGCCCATCGGGCAGCTCGCCCTTGGGGTCGATCGCGAACTTGCCGTCCATCGCCCGCCACGCGCCAATCGCGTCGTAGTTCTCGAGGCCAAACCCGAGCGGATCCATGCGCCGATGGCACGAGGCGCATGTCGGGTTGGCGCGATGGGCTTCCATCTGTTGTCGTAGCGACGCGGTCTCGCCCACCGCGCTTTCGTCGAGCGCCGGCACACCGGCCGGCGGGTCGGGCGGGGGCGCGTCCAGCAGGTTGTCGAGCACCCATTTGCCACGCAGGACCGGCGAGGTGCGCGTGGCGTACGAGGAGACGGTCAGCACGCTGGCCTGCGTCAGCACGCCGCCCCGCTGGCCGCCGGTGAGATCGACGCGTCGGAACGTCGGGCCGCTGACGCCGCCCACGCCGTAGTGGGTGGCCAGCCGCTCGTTGAGGAAGGTGTATTTGGCATCGAGGAACTCGAGCACGCTGCGGTCCTGGCGCACGATGTGCTCGAAGAACAGCATGGTCTCGTTGCGCATCGAGAGCCGCAGGTAGTTGTCGAAGCTCGGAAACTTGTCGCGGTCGGGCGCAACCGATTCGAGCGCGCGAAACTGTAGCCACTGGCCGCCGAATTCCTCGACCAGTGAGGCGGACCGGGAGTCGGCCAGCATGCGCCGCACCTGCGCCTCGAGGACGCCCGGCTGGCGCAGCGCCCGGCGGTCCGCCACCCGCCGCAGCTGCGCATCCGGCATGCTCGACCACAGGAAGTACGAGAGCCGCGACGCCAACTCGTGGTCGCTCACCGGCACGGCCGGCGCACCCGTCGGCGAGACGCGGTCGCGCTCGAGCCGGAACAGGAAGTCTGGCGACACCAGCACGGCCTGCAGCGCCACGGCCAGCGCCTCGGCGAACGACTCGCCGTTGTGCTGCGCTCGTGCCATCACCGCCACGTACGGCACCAGTTCCTCGCGCGCCACCGGGCGGCGGAAGGCACGCTGGGCGACGGTGGAGAGGTTCTTGAGGCCGCACCAGCTCTGATGCGGTGCGGGCCTGCCCGCGCCGGGGACATGGCCGCAGGCGTAGATCGCCTGCAGCCCCTGCCGCGACGGCGTGACGTCAGGATCGAAGGGGCCCGCCATCTCCATCCGGCCGACCCGCGCGGTGTTGATCGGCGCCTTGCGCAGGGCCTCCTGCCGGGCCTCGAAGTCCTTGCGCAGTTGGGCAAGGCGCTCTGCCGACACCGCCCGCGGAGGCGGCGTGAACTCCGACACACGGTGCTGCGCCGGGTGCGTCGAAGGGTTGGGGCCGCTGAAGCGTGCCGGCAGGCCGTCGAACAGGTGCAGCACCGTCGCCGCAATCCATCGCTCGCCCGCCGCAAGCGGCACCTTGAACTCGAGGGTCTTGCCATCGAGCTCCTGCTCGTCGTCATCAAAGGACGCCTGCGCGGCTGGATCGAGCCACTGCTCCGCCGACAGCACCCCGTCCACGTACACGCCGATCCGCAGCGGCATCGAGCCGAGCGGCCGGCGACCGTTCATGAACACCCGCAGCAGGTACGTGCCTGGCACCGTCACCCGGTGACTGGCGTGTGCCGAATTGGGCAGACTCAAGCCGGTGGTGTCGTACTGTGCAGGTGGCGTGCGCAGCGGGGCCACCACCGCGGTGGGCGCCTTGAGACGGACCAGCTCGGGGGCCTTCGTGTCATACCCGAACATCGCCGTGCGGACGACCTTCTCCGCGGCCACCATGTATTTCTCCAGCAGCACCGGCGACAACGAGAGCACGTCGGCGATGTTGTCGAAGCCGTACCCGGCATCGTCCTGCGGAAAATCGTCAGCGGGACGCACGTCGATGCCAAACAGGTCGCGGACGGTGTTGTTGTACTCCGTGCGGTTGAGGCGTCGCGCCGTGACGCGGCCCGGGTCAGGCGGCGTGACGCGCTCGAGGCGCGCGAACTCCTGCTCGATCCAGCGGGTCACGGCCTCGACGGCCTTCGGGTCCGGGCGCTCTTCGTCTTCGGGCGGCATCTCGCCGGTCCGCAACTTGAGCAGCGCATGCTCGACGTCGTCGACGTGGAGCGCCATGGCATCGGCGCTGACAAGCCGCTCGAAGTTCATCCCGCCCTTCTGCCGCTTGTCGTTGTGGCAGTCGGTGCAGTTTTTCTCGAGGAAGGGTTTGACGACGGCGTCGAAGGTGGCGCGATCAGGCTGGCGGTCGCCGGCCGCGGGGCCAGACGACGCGGTGGCGGCCAGGGAGGCCACGGCCACGAACAACAAGATGAGCGCGCGTCGCACGGGGTTCCCGGCATTGTAAACCGGGTGGGGCCAGTTGCGCGTCAGCCACGCGTCCACGACGACATGCCCGGGCAGGGCCGCGGACCGGGAACGTGGCGCCCGGCGCCGGGGCCTCAGGCTGGCGCGGCAACCACGATCCCGTTCACGCGAATCTCGAAGATGATCGTCGCGTTGGGCGGAATCGAGCCGCTCCCCGTGCTGCCGTAGGCCAGCTCGGGCGGAATCACCACGCGCCGGATGCCGCCGACGCGCATCCCGACCACCCCCTGCTCGAACCCACGGATCAGGCGCCCCGCACCGACCGTGAACTGGAGCGGTGTACAGGTGCTTGGGCAGGACGTGTCAAACACGGTGCCGCGATTGTCAGCCGCAGCTGTGCTGTAGAGCCATCCGAAGTAGTCCGCGCTCACGGTCAGCCCGTTGACGATCTCGTCGCCCGTCCCTACGGTGATCTCAGTGAACGAGAACGGCACATTGGCAATCCAGGTAGCGTTCTGAGTGGGCGCGGTGGGACTGCTGCTGCCGCCGCACGCGGCCGCGGTGACAGACGTCACCAGCCCGAGCAGCAGCGCGCGACGCGAGGAGCGGGTGTGTGCGCAAGTCATCCGGCGTCGAGGTTAGCAGAGCCGCGGCAGCCCGTTCGGCAAAAATTCTGTCGGTTTTGTGAAACGTTGCCTCGTCATCGTACGAACGCCTCGGGCAGGCCCCCGTCGACGTTGAGCACCTGCCCGGTCACTCGGGCCGTGCCGTCCGACAACAGGAAGTACGCCGCTTCGGCCTGATCCTCGGGGGTGATCGGCTGGCGGATCAGCGTGCGCTGGGCATAGAAATCGGCCAGCAGGCGCCGCAGGCTGTCGGCCGAGGCGCCGGGATCGAACGCAATCCCGTACTTGGTCAGCGACGCCATCACCCGATCTTTCGGAAACATCGTCGACCCTTGCACCACGGTGGCAGGGGCCAGCCCGTTGACGCGTACGAGCGGGGCCAGTTCCACCGCCAATGTCCGCACCAGGTGATTGGCCGCGGCCTTGGATGCGTCGTAGGCCGCCGACCCCTTCTTGGCGACCACCGCATTGACGCTGGTGGTGAGGACCAGGGTGCCCGGCAGTCGTTGCGCGTCCCAGACCTGCCGGCATTCGTCAGCGACCAGGTACCCACCCATCACGTTGATGTCGAACGTGGTGCGCCACATCGCGTCGGTCACACGGCCCGTCGCATCCGGGGTTGGAAAGATGCCTGCCGTGACGATGACGTGATCGAGGCCGCCGTAGGCCAGCACCGTCTGCTGGACCAGCTGCTGCACGCTTGCCCGGTCGGTGACGTCCACGGCCACACCGATGGCCCGCCCGCAGCTGCTGATGCCGCTCCCTGCCACGCCGATGCCGGCGCCGTACGTCTCGGTGAGCTCTCGCGCGGTCGCTTCGGCGGTCGCCAGCGCCAGGTCGGCGCAGACCACATGCGCGCCCTCGGCGGCCACCCGGTGCGCCACGGCGCGGCCGATGCCGCTGCCGCCGCCCACCACGATCACCACCCGGCGCGCCATCGCCTTCTCGGCTGGCATGCGCTGCAGCTTGGCCTCCTCCAGCGCCCAGTATTCGATGTCGAAGGCTTCCTGCTGCGGGAGCGCCACGTACTCGTCGATCGCCTCCGCGCCACGCATCACCTCGACGGCGCAGGTGTAGAACTCCGCGGTGACGCGTGACTCGCTCTTGTCCTTTCCGAACGCGATCATGCCCAGCCCGGGAACCAGGATCACCGTCGGATTGGGGTCACGCATGGGCGGCGAATCGGGGTGCCGGCACGCCTGGTAGTAGGCCGCGTAGTCGCGCCGATACTGCTCGAGGCCTTGCGCGAGGTGGCGCCGCAACCCGTCCACGTCGCCGGTCGCCGGATCCCACGCGACATACAACGGCTTGATCTTGGTGCGCAGGAAGTGGTCCGGGCACGACGTCCCGAGTTCGGCGAGCCGGCCCGCGTCGTGGCTGTTGACGAAGCGGAGGATGTGCGCGTCATGCTGAAGCGTCGCGACCATCCGCGTGTGCCGCGACCCGTCCGCCGAAGCCAGGCCGGCGGACGTGTCCGCGGGCGGGGCGAAGGCGGAGACTACGCCACGCAGCCACGGCAGGATCTGCAGCAGGACGGCTTCGCGCTGGTCGGCGGGAATGTCGGGGTACTTCTGCCCGCCAAAGGTCGCCTCCCCCCTGTCGCGCGCCGCGATGTACTCGGCAGCCCGGCTGATCAACGCCAGCGTCAGCTCGTAGCAGGCCTTGTCGGTCTCGGCCCAGTTGATCAGCCCATGCTGGCCGAGCACCACGCCTGTAGCGGCCGGATGTGCGGCCACCACGTCCTGCAATGTCAGGCCGAGCTCGAAGCCGGGCCGCTGCCACGTCGTCCACACCACGGCGTCACCGTAGATCTCCCGTGTGAGTCGCTCGGCGTGGCGTGACGCCGCCACGCTGATCACCGCGTTGGGATGCATGTGGTCGACATGAGCCGCTGGCACGAACGCGTGCAATGGGGTGTCGATGGAAGTGGCGCGCGGATTGAGATTGAACGTGCAGTGCGGGTAGAGACCGACCATCCGGTCCTCCGCGGCAGACTTGACGCCGCGAGCGTCCATCGCCGCGTACAGACCCTGCAACAGCATGAGGCGGTCCTGATACAGCGAGGCGAAGTTGGCGAGCGCGCTGGTGCGCAAGTCGCCACCAGACCCCTTCACCCACAGGACGGCCACCGACGCTCCTGTCAGCGGGTCAGCGTGGGTGAGCTTGGCCGAGGTGTTACCGCCGCCTGTGTTGGTGATGCGTTGGTCGGCGCCCAGGATGTTCGACCGGTAGACCAACCGTTCGACAGGAGTCAGGGCGTCGGCGTGGGCGTCATCCCACAAGTCGGTCACGTGAGGCATGTGCATCTATTCGTATCGAGACACGTAGAACGCCGTGCCGGCAACCAGGTAGACCATCGTGGCGACCACCAGCCATGTCTGGAACGAGGGCAGGGCGGCCGATACTGCAGCAGGCTCGAGATGCCACAAACCGAGCGGCAGCCAGATACACGCGACCAAGGCGATGGCCGCCAGTCCGCCAGACACCACGACTGCCGGACCGCTGCGCGGGTGCGCAGGCCTGGCCGGAGGCGCGCCGCGCCGCTCGAGCCCCGGGATCCCTGTGGCCCCGGCGGGGGCGGGCTCGCGGGCGCCGGCCAGCGACGCCAGGCCGATGTAGGTGGCCATCGTCAACAGGTAGACCGGGACGAACAGGTAGAACAGGTGCAGGATGCCGGCCCGCTCGAGTGCCAGGCCGACCGCAACCGATCCCATCCACGCCGCCAGCGCAGGCCAGTTCAGGGCCCGGTCCTGGTAGTGCGCCCAGTAGCGGGTCAGGCCGATGCGGGGGAACAGCCAGTGCTCGGCCAGCACGATTGCGCCTGCCGGCGCGAGCAGCAGGCCGTACAACCCGACGAAGTCCAGCAATCGGGTGAAGACAAACGGAAAACAGGCAATGGCACTGGTCGCCACGCCGGCCACCAGCGTGACGCGCGCCCGCGACCAGTTCGGCGTGATCGCCTGCAGGGCCAGGCCGGCGCGATACAGCGTCGGGTTGGAGGTGGTCCACCCGGCGACAGTCACCGCGAGGATGCCCGCCCAGCCGAGCGTGGTGTGGGCAACCGCGCCTGAATCCAGCGTCGGCAGCGGCGCCTGCAGCAGCAGCGCTGCGCCGGCGCCCATCAGCCCGGCGCAAATCCACGCCAGGTAGTGTCCCAGGAACATGCCGACAGCGGTGATGAGGCCGTACCCGCTGCTCCGTGCGTAACGGAACAGCGCCATGTCCGACAACCCGCCGTGCATCGCGAGGTTGCAGATCCAGGCAAACGCCGCGATTTTCCAAAACCCCATCGGCGGGCTGCCGTCAGGCGTGCGGCCGGTCCAGACCACGCGCTCGGCCAGCGTGAAGAAGTCCGACGTGCTGGACACGCCGGCCAGGCCGGCCTGCTGTGCGAGGGCCGGCAGGCCGACGACGGCGCCGGCGATGAACATCAGGAACATCCAGGGCGCACAGACACTCGAGAACGCCGCCAGCTTCTTGAACCCGGCCATCGCCAGGCCGACGACGACGGCCCCGACCACCAGGACGACGACGACAAATCGGAGGTCGGTGGGATACCAGTGGACCTGCGGCGGGATGCCGAATGGGATGCGGACCGCCGAGGCCGACACCGTGATCATGCAGCCGGCCAGGATGCAGAACAGCGCGGCGTTCAGCAGGTTGTAGGCCACCGTCAGCCACGGGCCGCCGATGCTGCGCAAGTACCAGTACAGCGTCAGCCGCGTCTGCACCGCGATCGGTGCGCACAGCAGCGTCCAGGTCAGCACCGCCAGGGCATTGCCGATGGCCAGGCCGACGAACATGTCCCGCACGCTCGCGCCCCAGTTGACAAACATCACGCCGATGACGAACTCGGTAGCGGCCACATGCTCGCCGGCCAGCGAACCGGCGAAGTACCCGGGACCCACCAGGCGGTCCTCGGTCACCGGTTCGCGATCGAACTCGTAGAGCGCGTCGAAGTGCTCGGCGGCCGACGATGTGGGCATGGGGCGGAGTCTACAACGGGTGCTCGGGTGCCGAGACGGTGCCCGCGCCAGGCAGCAGGCGCCGGGCATTCCTGATGTACAGTCGCTTCCCCTGGAGGACGCCATGTCGCTCGAAGAAACCGCCGCGGCCGCGCTCGACCAGCTCGCCATCGAGCTGCCGTCGTGGGGTTTTGCCAACACCGGCACGCGATTCGGCAAGTTCGTGCAGGGGGCCGCGGCAGCCACGCTCGAGGAGAAGTTTGCCGATGCCGCGCAAGTGCACCAGCTCACAGGGGCGTGTCGGTCGCTGGCGCTGCACGTGTTGTGGGATCTGCCGGACGGACTGCGCAACGTCAACCGCGTGCGCGACCTCGAGCGCCAGCACGGCATCCGCGCCGGCGCCATCAACCCCAACCTGTTCCAGGACCAGCGTTACAAACACGGTTCGGTGGCCAACCCCGATGCCGCGGTGCGGGCCGAGGCCCTTGCCCGCCTGGGCGAGAGTGTCGACATTGCCCGGGCACTCGGCTCACGCGACATCTCGCTGTGGTTTGCCGATGGCTCCAACTACCCAGGCACGCAACACATCCGGAAGCGCAAGCACTGGTTCACCGAAGCGCTCGGCATCGTCCATCAACGGCTGGCCCCGGGGCAGCGTCTCCTGATCGAGTACAAGCCCTTCGAACCGGCCTTCTACCATACCGACGTCGCCGACTGGGGCATGGCGCTGACGCTGGCCCGCGACGCTGGCCCGCAGGCTTTCGTCCTGGTCGACACGGGACACCACTATCAAGGCCAGAACATCGAGCAGATCGTCGCCTGGCTGCTGGACGAGCAACGCCTCGGCGGCTTCCACTTCAACGATCGCAAGTACGCCGACGACGACCTGACGCTCGGGTCGATCGACCCGTATCAGGTGTTCCGGATCTTTCACGAGATCCAGCAACTGGCCTGGGAGCAGGGACAGGCGCCCGACCTGGCGTACATGGTCGACCAGAGCCACAACCTCAAAGGCAAGATCGAAGCGATGATCCAGACGGTGCGCACCGCTCAGGAGATCTGGGTCAAGGCCGCGCTGGTGGACCGCGAGGCCCTCATGGCGCACCAGGACCACTGCGCGCTGATCGACGCCGAGCGCTGCCTCACCGACGCGTTCGCCACCGACACGCGGCCCCTGGTCGCGGCCTGGGCTGCCGCACGTGGACTGCCGGTCGATCCCATTGGCGCCTTTCGCGACAGCGGCTACCTCGAGACCATCACCCGCGAGCGCGGCGTCCGCAACCTGTCTGGTGTGACCTCCTACGCGTGAGCGGCCGTCACTGGCGCATCGCGGCGTGTGACCTCGGCGCCACGAGCGGGCGCGTGATGCGCGCCGACGTGGACATGGCCGCAGGCACGCTCGCGCTCTCCGAGGTCCACCGCTTCCCGACGCCGACCGTGATGCACGGCGATGGCCTGCACTGGGACGCGCCTCTCCTGTTCGACCACCTGCTGCACGGTCTTGCCAACGCCGCGGTGCTGCCGCTGGACAGCCTGGGGATCGACACCTGGGGCGTGGACTACGCGCTCCTGGACCACACGGGCGCCCTTCTCGGGCTGCCCTATCACTACCGCCATCCGCGCACCGACGGCGTGATGGACGCCGTGGTCGCACGGCTGGGCCGCGACGCCATCTACGACCGCACGGGCATCCAGTTCATGCCCATCAACACGCTGTATCAGCTGGTGGCCGAACAGCGCGATGCCCCGGACCGGCTCGCGCGGGCGGCGACGCTGCTGACCATGCCCGATTTGCTGCAGCATTGGTTGACCGGTGCCAAAGGCGCGGAGTTCACCAACGCCACCACCACCCAGATGCTCGATTGGCGGACGGGTCAGTGGGCCCTCGACCTGCTGCAGGCACTCGACCTCCCCACGCACATGCTGCCGCCGGTGATGCCGCCCGGCACCCGCCTCGGCACGCCGCTGCCCGCATGTGTCGTCAAGGCCCCGCGCCTGGAGGGCGTACCGGTGATTGCCCCGGCGTGTCATGACACAGGATCGGCCGTCGCCGCGGTGCCCTCAGGAAGCGGGGTGGCTTTTCTGAGTTCCGGCACGTGGTCCCTTCTGGGCACCGAAACAGCGGCGCCCGTGGTGAATGCCGCGGCCCTTGCCCACAATTTCACCAACGAGGGCGGGGTGGCCGGCTCGAACCGGCTGCTCCGGAACATCACCGGGCTCTGGGTGCTGGAGGGGTGCCTGCGCGGGTGGCACGCCGAGGGACAGACCTTCACCGTGGACGACGTCCTGAGCGGCGCCGCGCAGCGGCCTGCCTGCCGTTCGCTCATCGACCCCGATGCGGCCGCCTTCCATCGGGCGCCAGACGCCGCGGCCGTCCAGGCGTGGTGCGCACGCACCAACCAACCCGTGCCCGAGTCAGCCACGGCCGTGGCCCGCGTCGTCATCGACAGCCTGGCCCTGGCGTACAGGCGTGGCGTGGCCGACCTCGAGCAGGTGACCGGCACGCCGGTGCATACGATTCGGGTGATTGGCGGTGGCGCCCGCAACCGGTTGCTCAACCAGGCCACGGCCGACGCCACCGGGTGCCGTGTGCTGGCCGGGCCCGTCGAGGCCACCGCGCTTGGCAACATCGCGGTGCAGTTACTGGCGCTCGGGGCCGTGCGTTCGCTGGCCGAGGCACGCGGGCTGGTGGCCACCGCGTTCCCGCCCGACACATACACACCCCGCAGCCGTCAGCCCTGGGACGACGCCGCCGCACGAGTGGCGTCCCTGCACACCGACCGCTGACACCAGCGCGCGGCGCGCCCGCCGAGGAGGTCGTGCGCGCGAAACCGTGAGCGTTACGCTGCAGCCGTGCCGCGTTGGGTCGCGCTGCGTGCTCAGCTGTCCCCGACGTCCTCGCCGAGCGCATCGGGAATGTCGCCGGCGCCCTCCAGCCACTCGCTCACCACGACGATGTAGCCGTCGAGGTCGCGGACCTCGAACTCGACGTCGTGATAGGGCATGCGCTGCAGTGGACGCACGATCGCGCAGCTCTCCGACAGCGTGGCGTAGAGCTCGCGGATGCGGCCTCCGGACAGGCGGACGTAGAGCGCCCAGCCAGGGGCCGGCCGAACCGCATCCGGGCTGGCCGCCGCGCGCAGCATCAACTCGGCGCCGCCGCGCGACAGCAGCGCGAACTGGTAAGGCGGCCGTTGCGGAAATGGCGCGACGTCGAACCCGAAGGCGTCGCCATACCAGCGGGACGCCCGCTCGACGTCGGCCACGGCCAGCACGGCGGTCACGCACACGGGTTCGGCGCCGACGCCCTCAGCGGTCCCGGCACCGACGGGCGGCTCGGCAGCCTGTCCCAGGTCGGCCGGGCGGGCGTCGAGATCTTCCTGCCAGGCGGTGAACTCGCGAAGAAATCGTTCGACCGGCTCGATGTTCCAGGCCGGTGGTGGCACGAAGGTCTTGCGGGCCTCGGGCGAGGTCAGGGTGTCGTGGCTGTAGAGCGCACGCAACGCCGCCAGATCGGGACCGAGCAGGTCCGTGGACCGCGCCTTGAACTCCTCCCACGGCGGGTCGTTCAGCAACCGCATCTGGCGGTGGATGAGGCGGGCGTACGCGACCGTGATCGTCTCGTGGTAATGCTGCGGCTGACCCGCCGAGATGGCCAGCCGCTTCAGCCCGCGCCGCAAGCGGGCGATGGCGGTGCGGAACGGCCCGGCCCGCAGGCACAGCCATGCCGCGCGGAAGTGCGCCTCGTGATCGAAGCGGGCCAGGTCCAGCGTGCCGGCGTCGAACTGTTCGAGGAACTCCGCGTCGTTCAGCATCTCTGTATCATGTGCGCCATGCGCATCCTGCGGTGCCTGACCGAGAACGGCCTCACGGTCCACGTGACCGAAGGCGAGAGGGGGAGCTATCACATGCTCCACGGCAACCCTGACGAGGGCTTCAAGACGACACAGTCACACGCGGCCGTGAAGCAGATCCTGGCTCCGGTGGCGCCCAGGATGATCTGGTGCATCGGGCTGAACTACCGGCGGCATGCCGAAGAAACCGGGGCGAAGATTCCAGAGCAGCCGGTGGTCTTTGCCAAGGGCCCGAACACGGTACAGCATCACGGCGGCGCCATCGAGATTCCGCGGCATCTCGCCAGCGAGCAGGTCGACTACGAGTGCGAGCTGGCCGTGATCATCGGCAGGGCCTGCAAGAACGTCCGGCCCGAGAACGCGCTCGACTACGTGCTCGGCTACACCTGCGCCAACGACGTCAGCGCTCGCGACTGGCAGATCAAGCGGGGCGGCAGCCAGTGGAGCCGCGGCAAGACGTTCGACACGTTCATGCCACTCGGTCCGGCTCTGGTCACCCCCGAGGACATTCCGGACCCGAATGCCTTGCAGATCCAGACGCGCCTGAATGGCGAAGTGGTGCAGAACTCCAACACCGCGGACATGATCTTCGGGGTGCGCGAGATCATCGCCTTCCTCAGCGGGAGCACCACGCTGCTGCCGGGCACGGTCATCCTCACCGGCACACCGGAAGGCGTGGGCATGGCCCGCACGCCGCCGCGTTGGCTGAGGCCCGGCGATGAGGTGACCGTCGAGATCGAGCATATCGGCGCCCTCACCAACCACGTCGTGCTCGAACCGGCTCAGGCCGGGTAGTGGCGGTCGCCCCGCCTACCACGCTGGTCGGCCGTCTCGGGCAACTCGGGCCCGGCCTGATCATCAGCGCGGCCATCGTCGGCTCCGGCGAGCTGATCGTCGTTCCCAAGCTGGGGGCGTCCACCGGCTTCGCCCTGCTGTGGTTCCTCGTGCTGGGCTGCGTGCTGAAGGTGTTCGTGCAGATCGAGCTGGCCCGCCACGCCATCGCCCACCAGGAGACGACGCTGGTGTCGCTGGACTCCATGCCCGGGCCGCGCTGGCGGATCTCCTGGGTCCTGTGGGCCTGGCTTCTCATGTACTGCGGCACGGTGCTGCAGGTGGGCGGCATCATCGGCAGCATCACCATGATCTGCGGGATGCTCGGCCTGGCCTGGCCCCCCTGGGTGTGGCTCGTGCTGACGACCGGGTCAGGCATCGCCCTGCTCGTCTCCGGACGTTACGCCCCGGTCGAGCGGTACTCCACGGCGATGGTCGCCATCTTCACGCTGTCGGCCATGGTGGCCGTGGTGGCGCTGCAATGGACCGAGTTCCACGTCACGGCGGCGCAGATGAAGGAAGGCCTGTGGCCGGCCTCCACCACCAGTTTCGGCCTGGCCTTTGCCGCCTTCGGCGTGACCGGCGTCGGCGCTTCCGAGCTGATCTACTACCCCTACTGGTGCCTCGAGAAGGGGTACGGCCGCAGCGTCGGCCCGCCGCCGTCCGGGGGCCTGTGGAGCGAGGCGCGCGCAGGATGGGCGGCACGTGCCCGGGGCTGGCTCGGCGTGATGCGCCTCGATGCGTTCGTCTCGATGATCATCTACACGCTGGCTACCGTCGCGTTCTACGTGCTGGGCGCCGCGGTGCTCCACCAGACGGCCCGCGACGTCCCCGACAACGAGTTGATCGGGCGCCTGGCCGAGATGTTCCTCCGGTCGCTCGGCGACTGGAGCCACGCGCTGTTCCTGGTCGGCGCCCTGGTCGTGCTCTTCTCGACGTTTTTCGTGGCCACGGCGTCCAACGCACGCCTGCTCGTCGACATCGGCGGTCTGCTCGGCGTCCCTGCCGCTGCGACACCGACCGCCGAAGCCCGGCGCAAGGCCATTCAGGTGAGCGGGGTTCTGCTGCCGCTGGCCTCGGCCACCGCCTACGTCGTGTGGCCACAACCGATCATGCTGGTCCTCATCGGCGCGTTCGGCCAGGGGCTGATGCTCCCCCTGCTGGCTGCCGCGGCCCTCTACTTCCGCCACCGCCGACTGCCACCGGACCTGCTGCCGTCGCGCGGCTGGACGGTCGCGCTGTGGACCTCAGCCATATTGATTGCCTCGGTGGGTGCCTACCAGCTCGTCAAGGCTTCCGGGCTGGTCTCGTAGCGCCCCCTCCCGGCATCGAGGCGCTTGGCACGCGCAGCCTCAGGGCCGCACCGAATGCGGACCGGATGACCCGGAGCCGATAGCCCTCATATGATTGGGGCCGTGACTCGCCTGCGCCACTGGGCGCCTGTCTTGCTGATTATCGGCGCCACGCTGCTTGTCACTGGCGCGTCGGCGCAGCCGCAGGCGCCTGGCGCAGCCCCCGTGCCGCCGGCCGCCGGGCGGCGGGTGTGGACCGTGCTGACGCCGGGCGGCTCGCAGCCGCTGCCGATCAGCGTCGCGAACGGCCGCGAGTACGTCAGCGCTGCCGACCTCACCGGCGTCCTCGGGCTGGTCCTGCGCGAAGACCGCGCCGGGGGTCTGGTGATCACGATGGGCACCCGGACGGTGGTGGTCTCGCTGACGCAAGGTCTCGCCTCGGTGGATGGGCGGGTCGTCAGCCTGCCCGGCCCGCCGGTGCGGCAGGGCACCACCTGGCTGCTGCCCATCGAGCTGGTCGAGCGGGCGCTGGCGCCGGGGTCCGCGCCCCGCATCGACGTCCGGCGACGCTCTGCTCTGATGGTGGTCGGGGCGGTGAGCGTGCCGGCGGTGACGGTCCGTGCCGAACCCCTGCCGACAGGCACTCGCCTCACCTTCGTCGTCTCGCCCGCCGTGGCGCAAACGGTGGTCAATGAAGGCGGCCGCCTGCTGGTCCGCTTCGCGGCCGATGCGCTGGATGCCGACCTCACGGGGGTCATGGCCTCGCCAGTCCTGACCGGGGCGCGTGTCCTGCCGCCGGCGACCGTCGAACTGGCCCTTGGGGCGTCGTTTGGCAGCTATCGCGCCGCCGAGCAGCGGGACGGTACCCAGCTGCGTCTGACCATCGACATCCTCGCGACGACGACCGCGCCTTCCCCCAGCGCCGACCCCACGGCTGCCGCGCCAGGCGACGCACCGCCGGCAGCGCCGGTCGAGACCCCGCCGCTGCTGCCCGAGTCCACAGGGCTGCGGACGATCGTGATCGACCCGGGCCACGGCGGCAGCGAACAGGGCGCGCGAGGACCCTCCGGGACGCTCGAGAAGAACGTCGTCCTATCGATCGCCCGTCAACTGAAGGCGGCCATCGAGGCCAGGCTCGGCCTTCGCGTGTTGTTGACGCGCAGCGGGGACGAGACCGTGGCGCTGGACGCACGCGCCGCGTTTGCCAACAACAACAAGGCCGATGTGTTCATCAGCATTCACGCCAACGCGTCGGTGCGGTCGTCGGTGACCGGCGCGGAGGTGTTCTACGTGACCCTGGGCGAGTACGGCAACGTCGCGCGTGGCAACGCCGCCGAACCTGGCGCCCTGCTGCCGACGCTGGGCGGTGGCCAACGGGCGGTCGACCTGATCCTGTGGGAGATGGCGCAATCGCAGCATCTCAACGAATCGGCGCGCCTGGCCAGCACGATCGAGAGCGAGATGCGTCAGCGGGTGCCGATGTCGCCGCGCGCCATCCAGCAGGCGCCCTTCCGTGTGCTGGTCGGCGCCAACATGCCGGCAGTGCTGGTGGAGACCGGCTTCATCACCAACCCGGTCGAGGAAAAGCGCCTCAACACCCCTGAGCACCAATCCCAACTCGTCAACGCGCTGCTCGCCGCCGTGGTGCGCTTCAAAGACAGCAAGGCGCGGGTGGCGAGCCCGCCCACCTCGCAGCAGGGCCTGCGCTGATGCGACGCTCGCTGATCGTGGGGCTGCTTGGCCTGATGACCGCCGTCCTGATCGGCATCGCCGGAGTGGTGTTTATCCCCCGCTGGTTCGCTCCAGCCACTGTCGAGGTGCCGCGCGCGGCCGACCCGGCGGCTGGTGAGACCACCGGGCGCATTCGCGCCAGCCTGTTCTACGTGGCCGAGGACGGCCTGCGCCTGACGGCGGTCGATGCCGACGTGCCGTACGGCGCGTCGCCGGCCGACCAGGCGCGTTCGCTGGTCGAGGCCCAGTTGCAGCCGGCGCCCCCGCCCCTGGCGCAATCGATCGCCGAAGGGACCAAGGTGCGTCAGGTCTTTGTGGCCGAGGACGGCACGGCCTTCGTCGATCTGTCCAAGGAGGCCGTGGCCAACCACCGCGGCGGCAGCCTCGATGAACTGTTCGCGGTCTACGCCATCGTCAACGCGGTCACCGTGAACCTGCCGGCGGTCAAGGGGGTGCAGATTCTGGTCGAGGGCCAGGAAGTGGAGACACTGGCCGGCCACGTCGATCTCCGCCACCCGCTCACCAGGAACATGCGATGGGTCGGCAGCGCAGGCAGCACCGCGACGACGGAGGAGCAGGCCGGCGCCACGCCCGAACCCGTCACGACACCGCAGCCCTAGGCCGCGGACGTCCGACTGGATGGATGCCGTCCTGTAGACTGGGTGGGACATGCCCCGCACAGATGGACGCGCCAACGACGCGCTTCGCCCCTGCACGATCACGCCCCACATCTCGCTGCACGCCGAAGGTTCGGTGCTGGTTGAAACCGGACGAACACGCGTCATCTGCACGGCCAGCGTCGAAGACCGGGTCCCCCCGTTCATGCGCAACAGCGGCAAGGGCTGGGTGACGGCCGAGTACGGCATGCTGCCCCGGGCCACGACGACCCGCGTCCAGCGCGAATCGACCTCGGGCAAGGTCGGCGGGCGCACGCAGGAGATTCAGCGGCTGATCGGGCGCTCGCTGCGTTCGGTGGTCGACATGCCACGTCTCGGCGAGCGCACCATCTGGGTCGACTGCGACGTGATCCAGGCCGACGGCGGCACGCGCACCGCAGCCATCACCGGCGGCTTCGTGGCGATGGTGCTGGCGATGCGCCACATGACCGAGATCAAGCAGATCAAGGAAATCCCGGTCAAGGACTACCTCGCGGCCACCAGCGTCGGCGTGATTGCCGGCGTGCCGATGCTCGACCTGGCCTACGACGAGGACTCCAATGCCGACGTGGACATGAACATCATCCGCACCGGCGACGGACGCTTCATCGAGGTCCAGGGCACCGCCGAAAAGGAGCCGTTCGCGCGCGCGGTGCTCGACCAGCTCCTCGACCTCGGCGGCAAGGGGATCGACGAACTGATCGCCCTGCAGGCGACCATTGTCGGCGACATGCTGAAGGTCAAGCCCCCGACCAGGGCATGAGCACGGCGGTCCGCCTGCTGGTCGCCACCAGCAATGCCGGGAAGATGCGCGAGCTGTCGGCGCTGTGTGCCGACGTGCCGTGCACCCTGCTGTCGCTGCAGGACCTGGCGCACGCGATCCCGCCGCCCGAGGAAACCGGCGACACCTTCACTGAAAATGCCCGCCTCAAGGCCACGGCGTATGCGCTGGCCTCCGGCCTGCCCTGCCTTGCAGAAGATTCCGGGTTCGAGGTGCAAGCGCTGGATGGTCGGCCTGGCGTGCGTTCGGCGCGCGTGCCCGGCGGCAGCGATGAGGAACGCAATGCCTGGGTCTACGCCCAGCTGGACGCGCGAGGCAGCCGCCAGTCGAGTGCCCGCTTCGTGTCGGTGCTGGCCCTGGCTCGCAGCTCCGGCGAGATCGTCCACGTGGCCGAAGGCGAGGTGTCCGGACTGATTGCGGAGGCGCCCCGTGGCACCAACGGCTTCGGCTACGACCCCATGCTGTTCTACCCGCCGCTCGGCCGGACGTTCGCCGAGTTGACGCCGCAGGAGAAGGCCGAGGTCAGTCACCGGGGCCGCGCGGCCCGGCTCATGCACGACTGGATTCGCACGCATGTGGACACGCTCAGCAGCTAGGGCTGCCCTTGTGCACCGGTGCCCGCCTGACGCGCCAAGGCGCACCGCTCGATGATCGGATCCTGCCGTCGATGACGCGCCCCCTGTGGTTCGGCCTGGCGATGTTCAGTGCCTTCGGCTCTATTTACGCCGGCCTGTTCGGCCTGCCATGGCTGCAGTACCCGCTGATCGCGCTGGCGGTCGTCGCGGTGCTGCTGGCGCTGCGCGCGGCCCCGCCGCCGCCCGTGGACGACCCGCGGAAGAAGCCGTAGGCGCTACACGCGGCGCAGCTGCACGTGCTCGACGACGTGGCGCGCGCCCTTGGTCAGGATCAGATGCGCGCGCATCCGGGTTGGCTGGATGTTCTCGCGCAGGTTCGGCGCATTGATTTCGGACCAGATCCGCGCTGCCGTCGCGCGCGCGTCCGGCTCGTCCAGCGAGCCGTAGCGGTGGAAGTACGAACCGGGATCCTGGAAGACCGTCTCCACCAGCCGCAGGAACCGGGCCACGTACCACTGCTCGATATCGCGTTCCTCGGCGTCGACGTAAATCGAGAAGTCGAAGAAGTCCGAGGCAAACACCTGGTCGGTGTCGCGCTGGTGCGGCGGCGCCTGCAGCACGTTCAAGCCTTCGACGATCACGATGTCGGGCTGCCGCACGGTCTGCACCTGCCCGGCGACGATGTCGTAGCGCTGGTGCGAGTAGACCGGCGCATGCACTTCGGGCATCCCGGCCTTGACGTCGGCCAGAAACCGCACCAGGCGGGCTCGGTCGTAACTCTCCGGAAACCCCTTGCGCTTCATCAGACCGCGGCTCTCGAGCACCGCGTTCGGGAAGAGGAAGCCGTCGGTGGTCACCAGGTCTACCGATGGGTGGTTCGGCCATCGTGAGAGCAACGCCTGCAGGATGCGCGCGGTGGTGCTCTTCCCCACGGCGACGCTGCCGGCCAGGCCGATGATGAATGGCACCTGGTCGCCATCGTTGCCGAGGAAGGTGTGCGTCGTACGGTAGAGGCCTTGCGACGCGTGGACGTACAGGTTCAGCAGGCGCGAGAGCGGCAGGTAGATCTGCACGACCTCGTCCATCGACAGCTCTTCGTTCAGACCGCGGAGCGCGGTGAGGTCGTCCTCAGACAGGGTGAGCGGCGTGTTACTGCGAAGTTGGGCCCACGCGGTGCGGTCAAATGTCAGAAACCGCGACAGCGCGGTGGCGGCAGTGGACATGCGTGCTCGATAGCCTACACAGAACCGCAGGAAAGTCAGAATCGACGCGGGTGCGCGGTGGGCCGCGTTCGGCGGTATCTTTACCGGCATGCCGAATCCCCCGCTCGATCGTCGCTCATTCCTGAAGTCCGCCTCGGCTGGCCTCGGTGCCACCCTGGTCGTCCCGGCCGTGGCGTCAGCCGCCCCAGCCATTCGCCGACAAGCCGGCGCCGCCGCCGACCGGGTGCGCGTCGCGGTCATGGGCGTGAACAGCCGCGGCGCCCAGTTGTCACGCGCACTCCTGAACACCCCGGGCGCCGCGATCACGGTGGTCTGTGACGTGGACAGCCGCGCCGCCGCCAAGGTGGTGGCCTTGGTGTCGGCCGCCGGGGGTGGCACCCCGCGTGCCATGCCGGACATCCGCAGGGTGCTCGAGTCGCCGGACGTGGATGCGCTGGTTATCGCCGCCCCGGATCACTGGCATGCGCCTGCCGCGATCATGGCCCTGCAGGCCGGCAAGCACGTCTACGTGGAGAAGCCGTGCAGCCACAATCCCGCCGAGGGCGAGCTGCTGGTCGAGACCCAGAAGCGGACGGGCAAGGTCGTGCAGATGGGCAACCAGCGTCGCTCCTGGCCCAACGTGCAGAAGGCCATCGGCCTCGTGCACGGCGGCAGGATCGGCCGGGTCTACCTCGCGCGCACGTGGTACGCCAACGCACGGAAGACGATTGGCGTGGGCAAGCCCGCAGCGGTGCCGGAGTGGCTGGACTACGACCTGTGGCAGGGACCCGCACCGCGCCGGCCGTTTGTTGACAACCTCGTGCACTACGAGTGGCACTGGCGCTGGCATTGGGGCACCGGTGAGTCGGCCAACAACGGCACCCACATGTTCGACCTGGCGCGCTGGGGTCTGCAGGTGCAGCACCCGACGCGTGTGACCTCAGCCGGCGGACGCTACCACTTCACCGATGACTGGGAGTTCCCCGACACGCAGGTGGTGACGCTGGAGTACCCGGACCGCAAGATGGTCAGCTGGGAATCGATGAGCGCCAACGGCTTCAAGCCACAGGGCAACGGCGTGGGCGTCACATTCCATGGCGAGCAGGGTTCGCTGATGATCGATGGTGACGGCTACACCATCTACGACCTGGCGGGCGTGGTCACCGAGGCCATCAAGAGCGACCCTGGCGCCATCACCAGCCAGGTCGGACCGGCGGTACGCCTCGACGCGCTCCACACCATCAACTTCCTCGACGGCATTCGCGGCAAGGCCGCGCTGGCGACCCCGATCGACGGCGGCCATGTCAGCACGATGATGGCGCACCTTGGCAACATCGCCTGGAAGACCGGTCGCGCTCTCAACTGTGACCCTGCCACGGGGCGCATCGCCGACGATGCCGACGCGATGAAGCTGTGGTCGCGGGAGTATGAACAGGGATGGGCGCCGCGCACGTCCTGACGAGGCGGAACGGTTCAAAATCTGTTCAGGGTGTCGCGCTACCTTGCAACTGAAACAGCCACGGCCGGGCCCGATCGCCCGGCCGTGGCTGTTTCAGACGCGATCGATGCGATCTAGTCGTTTACTTCTCCATGGCGTTGGCATAAATCTCGTAAGGAGGATTGCGCGTAGGTGCGAGCAGGTCGGTCTGTCCCGGATGGTTCGGGCCGGGATGGGCAGGCGCAGGAGGCATGGTGGCAGTGGCGGAAAACAATGGTGCGACAGGCCCGCGCTTCGCAGCACGGGTATCGACGGGCATCACAGGGCTTGACAGTATCCTCGGCGGCGGCTTCCCCCAGGGCCACATGTACCTGGTCGAGGGCGACTCGGGGGCGGGCAAGACGACTCTCGGGATGCAGTTCCTGCTCGACGGGCATCGGCGTGGCGAGCGCACGCTGTGGATCAGCCTGTCGGAGGCCGAGCGTGAACTGCAGCTGATCGCCGAGTCACACGGCTGGTCGCTGCACGGGATTGCGGTCGCCAATCCCACCTCTCCCGCACGCAACCTCGATCCCGAGCAGCAGTACTCCTTCTTCTCGCCTGGCGACGTCGAACTCGACGACGTCCGCAACGCGATCGTCGCCGCGGTCGAGCACGTGCGACCGACGCGTCTGGTCTTCGATCCGTTCTCGGACATTCGCCACCTCTCACGCGACGTGCTCCGGTACCGGCGGCAGGTGCTGTCGTTGCGCGAGTTGTTTGCCAGCATCGGCTGCACGGCGCTGCTGATGCAGGAAGGCACGCAGGGCACCGATGGTGACCTCCAGGCCGAGGCGCTGGCGCACGGCTACATCTCCCTGCAGCAGGATTCGGCCGAGTACGGCAGCCAGCGGCGACGTTTGCGCGTGCACAAGATGCGTGGGATTCCATTCCGCGATGGCTACCACGACTTTGCCATTCGCACCGGCGGCCTCGAGGTCTTCCCGCGACTGGTGGCCTCCGATCACCTCGAGCCGATGCCCGAGTCGGTCATCTCGAGTGATGTCCCTTCCCTCGATGCGTTGATCGGCGGTGGCCTGCGGCGCGGTTCCAGCACGTTGCTGATGGGTCCGGCCGGTGTCGGCAAGAGCCTCATCGTCGCGCAATTTGCCGCCGCCGCGGCGCGCCGCGGCGAGTCGGTGGCGCTGTTTGTCTTCGACGAGACCGCGCGCTCGTTTCTGGATCGCAGCGCCAGGCTGGGCTTGGACCTCCGCGAGTGGTTGGAGACCGGCCGGGTGATCGTCCGCCAGGTAGACGCGGCTGAGTTCTCGGCCGGCGAGTTCTCGCACATCGTGGTCGAGTCGGTGACCACAGGCGGCGCCTCGGTCGTGGTGATCGATAGCTTGAGCGGCTACCTCAACGCGATGCCGGAGGAGCGATTCCTGTCATCGCACCTGCACGAACTGCTGACGTACCTGAGCCATCGCAACGTGGTCACGATGCTGACGCTCGCGCAGCACGGCATTCTCGGCGCTCAGCTCAGCTCCCCGCTCGACATCAGCTACCTGGCCGACAGCGTGCTGTTGTTGCGGTATTTCGAAGCGTTTGGCGCCGTGCGACGCGCCATCTCGGTCGTCAAGAAGCGGACCGGGACGCACGAAGTGCTGGTGCGCGAGCTCGAGATCACCGACGCCGGTCTGAAGATCGGCGAGCCTCTGGCTGACTTCCAGGGCGTGCTGACCGGCACGCCCCGCTTTACCGGACGCGGCGCCGACCTGTCGCGAGCCTCGTCGTGAACGAGGGCCGCGTCGTCGTCTGGGCGCCCGGGCGCGACGCTCGCCTGACCTGCGACGTGCTGCTCGAACGGGGCTTCGCGTGCGTGTTGGCACGGGCGTGGAGCGACGTGCTGCTCTCACTGCAGACTGGTGCCGGCGCGTTGCTGGTCGCCGGCGAGCTGCTGACCAGTGAGGTCGTCTCGAGTCTCGAGCGCCACCTCGAGGCCCAACCACCGTGGTCCGATCTCCCGATCATCGTCGTCGGCGTCGCCGGTGAGGACCTCAGCGCTCCACACCCCCTGCAGGCGGTCGGCAATGTGTCGCTGCTGTCTCGCCCTCTCGTGCTGCCGACGCTGACCTCCACGGTGCAGGCCGCCCTCCGGGCGCGCGCGCGTCAGTATCAGATGCGCGACCTGCTCCATCAGCGCGACGAGGCGGCACAGCGCAAGGACGAGTTCCTCGCCATGCTGGCCCACGAGTTGCGCAACCCGCTGGCGCCGCTGCGCACCGGCCTGCAGGTGCTACGGTTGTCGCCGAGCAGCGCCATGGCCGAGCGCATGCACCATCTGATGGAGCGCCAGTTGCACAACGTGACGCGGCTGGTGGACGACCTGCTCGATGTGTCGCGCCTGACACGCGGCGTGGTCACCCTGAAACTCCGACCCGTCGACGTGCGTGACGTGGTCCATCAGGCGTGCGATGCAGCGGCCGCGGTGGCCCGAGAGAAGGGCGTGGCACTCGAGCGAGAGCTGGAGGACCAGCCGTTGGTGGTGATGGCCGATTCGGTGCGGCTCGACCAGATGGTGGGCAATCTACTCGCCAACGCGATTCGCTTCACACCCGGGGGCGGGCGGATCGAGGTCCGGGCCGAGCGTGAGGACGCACGTGTACGGGTACGGGTACGGGACACCGGTCAGGGCATCGCGCGCAACCACCTCGACCGCGTCTTCGAGCTTTTCGCGCAGTCGGATCGGCCGATGGATCGCGGCCAGGGCGGCCTGGGCATCGGGCTGACAATCGTGCGCTCGCTCTCGGAACTGCACGGAGGGTCTGCCACGATCGCCAGTGACGGCGAAGGACTCGGCACCGACGCCACGATCTTTCTTCCGCTGCACGCCGAGGCCCTGGACGCCGTGGCCCCACCGGTGCCCTTGCGGCTGGAGGTCGTACGCAAGCGGGTGGTGATCATCGAGGACAACGCCGACGCGGCCGAGGCCCTGCTGGTCTACCTGCAGCGGCTCGGACACGACGTCGCCGTCGCCCGCGATGGCCGCGCCGGACTGGACGCGGTCAGGCGTCATCGTCCGCACGTGGTCATCTGCGACATCGGCCTCCCGGAACTCGATGGCTACGAGGTCGCCCGTCGCCTGCTGGCCCAGGAACAGCCGCAGCAGTGCCTGCTCATTGCCGTCACCGGCTACGGCGACGTCGTCGACCGCGCGCGTACACGCGCCGCCGGGTTCTCCCATCACCTGACCAAGCCGGCCGACCCCGAAGCACTCGCTCGCCTGGTCGAGGGCAGCGACATCGCCTGCGCCTGAGGAAGTGAGCGGCAGGGTTCCACACATCGCATTGCCCGCTGACTAATCGACGTAGGCGACGCAGTCGATCTGGATCAGCACGTGGTCGCGGCCCATCTGATCCACCCCGCAGCCGCTGAACGAACGCGCCGGCGGCGGATCGGGGAAGTGACCGCGATAGCCTTCGTTGACCAGCGTCAGGTGCCGATTGGGTTCGGCGACGGTCATGTGTACCTTCAGCACGTTGGCCATCGACGACCCGGCGGTTTCCAGAATCAGCCGCATCGCCTTGAGGGCGCTGTCGGTCTGCACTTTCGCGTCGCCGGGCTCCACGCGATCCTCGGGATACCACCCGCCGATACCCGCCAGAAACAGCAGGTGGCCGGACCGCACGCAATGCGAGAGGAGCGGATGGGGTGCCTTCCGATCCGGACGGTTGATGGCGAGCTTGGTTGGCGCCCAGCCGTCGCTGCCACGGGTGCGTCCCTGAGCCGTTCGTGCCGCGGCGGTCGGCGCGGCGGCGCCGGCCACCGTGGCCAGGCCGGCCGCCATGGCGGCACGGCGCGATGTGCGTCGGATGCTGGTCATGGCCGGCATCGTACCGCTCGATCGTCGCGACGCCTAGATGACGGCCACGCCGGGACGGCGGTCATGCTCTCGCGTCTCTGGCACCAGCTCGCCCCATCGCGTCAGTCGCCGCTGACCTGTTCGAGCTCCGGCGGCGGCGCGGCGTCGCCCGGGTCTCCGCCAGGACCGCCGATAGTCGTGCCGACAACCCGCCCGAGGTGATCGATGGCTACCGTGCTGGGCCACACGCCCACTCCGAAGCGGTCGGCGATGCGCCCCACGGGATCGGCGTAGGCGAGTACGTCGCTCCCGACCTCGCGCGCCAGCGTCGCCGCGTCGGCCTCGGTGGCGCCATCGACCACGAGCACGAGCCGAGGCACCCGCTCGTCGCCCTCCGGGTAACGCGCCGCCAGCTCACGCAGCGCGGCCTGCGACGCGGCGTTGTTGGCCGCGACAAACGTGACGACCGTGCCCACATGGGCGCGACCCAGCGTCGGCCGAGGACACCGTGACTCGACGACGTCGTCCAGGAGACGGCTCGTGCCAATGGTGTCGTTCACCTCGTACCGCAGGCGTGTCGCGATGATCGAATCTGGCGGCGAGGCCAGCAGGTGCGCGTCGAGCGCGGTGGCCAGCCGGGCGCCGTCGAGCGCGCCGTCATGCGACCACGGCACCGCTCCCGACGGATGAATCAGGCGCCATGCCAGGTCGCCGCGCACACCGAACGCCTCGGCCCAGCTCCCATCGACGTCTTCGTTCACCTCGGTGGGTACTCCGGCGCGACGACCGCAGCCGCGCACGTCAGCCATCACCGGCGAGGCCGGCGAGCCGAGCGCGCCAGCCCTGAACAGCACGAGCAAGCGCAGGCCCGCGTCACCGCGACCGCACTGGTCGAGCCCGTCCACAATGGCGCGGCCGGTCGCGTCGGTCCAGCGCTCTCCTGCGTGCACGAGCAGCGTGTTGGCGCCGCGAACATCGCCAGGCCGGCCGGCGGCGGCCGCCAGGGCCAGTTGCGGAAACGGCACGTCGGTCATCAGGTCGGGCAAGTCCGGCAGCCGGAGGCGACGTCCGGGGGCGACATCGACAAGGATCGGCCGACCGAAGCGCTGGCAGCGGCGGAGGCTGACGACGGGCACCAGCTCTCCGCTCGTCGAATCGACGCGGACTCCCGAGATCAGCAGGCAGACCCTCCCTGTCCCACCCAGTCCGGCAACTGCCTCGTCGGACGTGTCGGCAGCCCCCCACCGCCCGGTGAAGGCGTTGCTTGGCCTGAGCAGAAAGCGGTCGCGCAGGGTCGCGTTGGACCAGGAGCCTTGCTGAAACCCCGCCCAGGTCCACTCCAGGCGGTCGACGCGGCCGCCGGGAATCCAGGACTCGAGCGCACTGTGCGCATCCCCCTCTGGCGTCAGCGCAACCGAAATCGACGGGGCGCGGCGTGGCGACAGGTCAATGGTGCCGCGCAGGACGAGCCCGGCAGGCAGGAACTCGGCGTCGTCCACGCT
Source organism: Luteitalea sp. (assembly GCA_046593715.1). Classification (GTDB taxonomy): domain Bacteria; phylum Acidobacteriota; class Vicinamibacteria; order Vicinamibacterales; family Vicinamibacteraceae; genus Luteitalea. Next base: position 138,481 of record JBKJQW010000125.1, on the reverse strand, counting down.
GGCCGTTGCCTGCGCGTCCAGCGTCCGCAGCTGCGCGGTCAGTCGGCTCAGGTCGGTCGTCGCATCGAGTGCAGGCTGCGCGTCGGTGCACGCCCGGTCGACCCGCTCTTTCAGCAGTTTGAAAAGACCGGACTTGATCTCGCTGGCGAGAAAGCCTGCGCCAACGCCGCTGGCTGACACGCTGACGTACGCCGGCATCCGCGTCAGCGAGAGCCGACCGCTGCTGCCGTCGAATGTCAGGGAGATCGGCTGCCGCACGTCGAAGGTGGCATCTGGCAGGACCGAGTCGGTCCGGGCCGCCCCGCTGGCCTTGATCTCGAGCACCGCGTGGGTGCCGTGCGCGTGCCAGGTGAGCGTGGGCGCAGCCACTGTGACCCTGTAGACGGTGTCGATGTCGGGCAGCGGCCATGGCACGCTGACGTGCACCTTGACCGACTGCTGGAATCCCGCCACCTGCGCCAGCAGCGGCTGCGCTGGGCGCAGCACCGCGTTGACGTCGACGCCAATGGCCAGGTCGCGCCCGTCGAGCAGGATGTCGTCGATGCTCGCGATGTCGCCGGCCGGCGGACCAGACACGCCCACGGGCAGCACGACCGCCGTGCCCGAGGGGAGGCTCAGGCTTCTCAACTGGCCCTTGCGGAAGCCCTGTGACACTGGATGCGGTGATGCTTCGAACTGGGCGGCGAGCAGGCCGGCGATCTGCCGGGTGACCTTCGCGATCGCCATGGCGGGATCGCTGGGCGCCGGCGGCAACTCGATCTGGACCAGGCTCGAGTCGCCGACCGCCGTCCCTTCGAAACGCACCGAATCGCGGACCACCCGGATCCACAGATACTCCGCAGCCGTCTTCTTCCAGCCGGGACAGCTCGGGTCGATGGCGTGCACGCGGTACTCGGCCTCGACGTGACCGTGGATGAAATGGGGAAACTCGCTGCTGCCGTAGTCGGGACGGAACCACGCGCGCACGCCGACTCGTAGCCGGAAACGATCGGCCGCTCCCTGGATCAGCGTCACCCTGGGCACGCCGATCTGCGCTTGGACCCGCCCGCGCACGCCCTCTATCGGCGGTGAGCCGAGGTGCAGATGCACGGCATGCGGAAAGCTCGGGCGGGCACCATCGGCAAAGGCATTCTGGTGCAGCGTGGCAAGCAGACGGTTGACGGTGCCGCCACTGACCTGCAGGACGGCCTCGAAGTCACCGGTGAGTGGATTGGGCATGAGGGTTCCCCTGGCGCGGTAGGCGGGGTCAGTTGGTGCTGCCCACGGCTGCGTTCAGAGCCACGTGGTTCTGCAGTTCGGCCGCGGAGAGGGCAACGTTGTGCAGGACCACCTCCTGAATGCGACCGGTCCACGGCGCGCGCGCGGTGAACGGACCGCGCGGGTCGTCGGGAGCGGGCTCTGCCCCGATGATCAGCGGCACGCCGTCCGGCGCGGCGTACCCGTCAAATTCGAGGACCCGTGCGGCGCTGCCGTTCACGTAGAGCGTTGCGCGGCGCCGATCGTTCGGACCGGCGATCTTCTGCAGAGTCAACGCCAGGTGCGCAGTACCTTCCGGCAGGATGAACGAGAGCGTCTGGGCGCGGCCGTCGCCACGCGCCACCCTGGCGCGGATCTGCCCCTTGTCCTGCTCGATCCAGAAACCGTGGTCTCTCGAAGGCGTGCCGGGGGTGCTGGGGTAGTCCCCTCCGAATGTGACCAGGCGCCGGCGTTGCGCGTCGGAGGGCAGCCAGCCCTGGGGCCGCACCCATGCCTCGAAGGTGAATTCGGGCGTGACCAACCCCATGGACGAGGGCACGCGCACATACCCGCCGGTGAAGTTGCGGCCCAGTTCGCCCGCAGACGGAGCAAGCAGCGACGGCTGGTTGGCGGCGATGCGCGGCGTCGGCACCGGCGCCGCGTCGCCGCTGGCATCGGCGCGATAGTCACCGGGACGTGCGCCCTTCTCGTCGGCGGCCGACATGGATCCCACGGCGTCGACCAGGCGCCAGTACCCGAGAATCACTGCCGCGTTGGGCTTGATCAAGGGGTTGGGCACGGTGGCCGACGCGTCGGGGCTCGCCATCACGTAGTCGCGATACGCGCTGTTGGGCGAATTGGACGCCTCGAACGGCGTGCAGCCCACGAAGCGAAACACCCACACCAGCGCCAGGCCCAGCACGGGCGCCAGCACGAACGACAGATCCATGCTCATTCGATGTCTCCAGAATCAGTGCACGAGGCGAGCGAGCAGCACCAGCGACAGCACCGAGAGCACCATCCCGATGACCGGCGTGATGACCACGCCCCCCAGCCGATCGCGCTGCTCCCGCAGCCCGTCCATCACTATGCGAGCGGCGCCGTAGCCGGCCACCACCACCAGGATCACCGTGCCGTCGGGCGCTCCATTCCGCCACAACACGACCGCCACCGCCAGCAGCACCACGCCGCACGCGGCGTCCATCAGCTGCACGGGCAGCCGCCGCGCCCGCTCGCCTCGGGCATTGCGCAGCCTCATCCCGAGCCAGCCACAGGTCTCCCGCCCGGCACAGCAACCGGCCACCGTGCAGCCGACTCGCGTGATGATCAGGCCCGGGAGCATCGTGAACGTGGCGATGTCCCAGAACCGGGCCAGCGGCAACCCCATCGCCGGCACGATGGCCAGCGCCGCCGGCACCGCGAGCAACAGCCCGCCGAACATCGCTGCGCCGCCTTCCTGGACACGGAAGATACGGCCAGGCTCCGCGGCATAGTCGCGCCACCGGGGCAGGACGTAGAGCAATCGCGACCCGAGCAGCGCCAGCGCCGTCAGCACGACCAGCGCCGCCAGCACGCGCCCCGTCGGCAGGCCAGAGGCGCGGGCCGCCAGCAGCGACGCCTCCAATCCGCAGACGATGCCGACCGACAAGGCGATGGGATACGCCTGCGCCGTCAGAGGAGTCCTCCGACGGTCAGCAGGCCTACAACGACGCCGGCGACGATGGCGGCGTCGGCCAGATTGAAGACGGGCCACCACCCGAGGTCGATGACGTCCACTATCGCCGCTTGCCGCCAGACGTCGAAGGCGTTGCCGGCTGTGCCACCGAGCAGCAGCCCTACGGCGACGGAGCCGGCCGGTGATGGGGCGCGCGGCACGGCATGCAGCAGGGCGATGAGCATGCCTGCCAGCAGCAGCCACTCGCCCGCCAGGCGCAGCGGTGGCGATGCGACCAGCCAGGCCGATCGGTTGCAGCGATGCGTGAGTGCGATGCCCGGCAGCACCAGACGCTGATTGGGTTGGCAGCGGGACGCGACGCCCACCTTGAGGGACCGGTCGGCTGCGAATGCAACCGCCGCGGTGGCTATCAGCAGCAGAATCGTCACGTCACAGGGGGATAACGCCCGCCGCGGGGCGACCGCACACGCGAGGCGGACCCGCGCCACTCAGGACGGTGTGCGTGCGTGCGCACGGGCCATCGACGGCGTCATCCCGAAGCGGCGCGCGTAGGCGCGGCTCAAGTCGTTGCTGTGGGCGTACCCGAGCTCGTGCGCCACGGCCTTGACAGGCATCGCGCTCGTCGCCAGCAGCTCCTGCGCGCGGGCCATGCGGGCGCCGTGAAAGCAGGCCAGCGGGCTGACACCCTCGCTGGCGGCAAACAGACGGTACAGCGTGGACTGCGAGAGATTCAGGTAGTCGCACAGACGCGCGATCGGCTCGCGGCTGTCCAGATGGGCGCGCATCCAGGCACGGGCCAGCACGACCACGTCGGCCCCGGCCCCCCCACGGTCGTCCCGATCCAGCAACTCGCGGGTGATGGTCGTCTCGAACAGGATCCGGCAGCCCTCGAGGTAGCCGGGATCGGGGCGAGGGGCCCGCAGCACCTCGCGGCGGCAGAGGTCGTGTAGCTGCAGGAACGGCTGGCGCTCGTGTCGCGGCAACTGCCGCGAGACATACGAGGCCCGCAGGTCGGTCGCGGCATGCGGCCCGGCAAGCGACCGCCACATCCACAGCCGGAACCTGGAGTGGCCCGACGCGGCGCCTTTCCAGCCGAACGGACAATCAGGGCCGATCAGCGTCAGGGTCCCGGCCGGCATCCGCACCAGCTGCCGCCGTACCGTCATCGTCGGCGCGCCCTCCTCGATGAGCACGCACACCCAGCCCTCATGGCGACTGGCGGGAATGGGTTGGCGGTGGAAATCACGGGCGCCCCAGGCCAGATAGAGCAGCGGCAGGTCGTCGCCCTCGCCTTTCCAGAAGGAGCGGTCGCGGGCCGGCAGGTAGAGATGACGGCGCTCGGCACCAGACATAGCACCAACATTCACCAATTTGTGCGGCATGTTCAAGGAGGATTCCGCGCCGGACGGTTCCGGCTACGCTCTACGGACAATGCAACGCCGTACGTTTCTCCAGTCGGCCGGGCTGATCGCAGCCGCTGCTGCCGCCCCCACGATCCTCCCCGCGCGCGTGTTCGGCAGGCAAGCGCCCTCCAATCGCGTCAACCTCGCGTTCATCGGCACCGGCCGCCAGGCGTACGGGATGAACTTGCCGGAGTTCATGGCCGTGCCGGGCGTGCAGGTCGTGGCGGTGTGCGACGTGGACAGCTGGCGGGTCGAGCAGGCCAGGGCCCTTGTCGACACGACCTACGCCAGGCAGGCGTCGGCGGGCACTTACACGGGCTGCGCCACGCACCGTGACTTTCGCGAGGTGCTGGCGCGCCCCGACGTCGATGCCGTGATGATCTCGACGCCCGACCATTGGCACGTGCCGATGGCCTTGATGGCGCTGCGGGCCGGCAAGGACGTGTCGCTCGAGAAACCCATCACCCGGTACATCGCGGACGGCCGCGCCCTCGTGGACACGGTCAAGAAACACTCGCGCGTCTTCCGCGTGGACAGCGAGTTCCGTTCGCTCGACCGCTTCCACCGCGCCGTGGAACTGGTACGCAACGGCTATCTGGGCACGCTCACGACGATTCGCGTGTCGTCGCCCAGGGAGGAATTCCCGGCAGAGCCCGCCATCGAGGCGCCCGTGCCCGCCGAACTCGATTACGACATGTGGCTGGGGCCGGCGCCCGAGGTGCCGTACATGCAGAAGCGCGTCCACAACCCGCGCGACCTGAAAGGCCGCCCCGGCTGGTTTCGCAGCACGATGTACGCCGACGGCATGCTGACCAACTGGGGCGCCCACCTGGTGGACATCTGCCAGTGGGCCAACGGCACCGAGCGCACCGGACCGGTGGAGGTCCAGGCCACGGGCAAGTACCACGCGGACCCGGTCTGGGACGTCCTCGAGACCTTCGACGCACGTTACCGGTTTGCCAACGGCGTCGAGATGTTCTACACGATGGACCAGCCGCGCATCCGCTTCGAGGGCGACAAGGGCTGGCTGCAGGTGAACTACTCGAAGTCGGCCGCGCACCCCGAGTGGCTCGAGGCGAGCCGCCCCGCCATCCTCGCCGCGCAGCTCGGCCCGGATGCCACCCGCTTCCCCCTGCGCAGCGAACGCCTCGACTTCATCGAGGCGGTCAAGAGCCGCGGCCAGACGATGGAGGATGTCGAGGTCGGTCAGCGGACCATCTCCATCTGTCATCTGGCGCACATCGCCGTCAAGCGCAGCGGCACGCCCCTGACATGGGACCCGGCCGCCGAGCGCTTCACTCACGACGCCGAGGCCAACACGCACCTGAAGGGCCCGGAGGGTCGCGGCAAATGGGGAACCGAGTGATGGCCTCCATCCATGCCAGCGGCAACCGGATGCTGGCCGCGCTGGTGCTCGTGCTGGTCTTCGCGGCTGGCGCACTGGCTGAGCGGCCCGAGTTCTTCGTCTTCGACAACGGCGTCGGCCGCGGATCGTGGACTCCCGACCAGCAGGCGCGGACGTTGAAGGAGCTGGGCTACGACGGCATCAGCTACAACTACACGACGCCCGAGGATCTGATCCGCTGGCAGAAGGCCTTCGGCGCGGTGGGCCTGAAGATCTACGGCCTGTACGTGCACACGTCCCTCGACGCGCCCGAGCCCTTCGACACACGCCTGCCGGAGGTCATCGACCTCCTGAAGGGCACCGAGACGGTGCTGTGGATCACCGTGCAGAAGCCCAAGGTGGCCAGCCCCGGTGACGAGGCCGGGGCGGTGCAGGTCGTCCAGCAGGTGGCCGACCTGGCGCATACCGGCAAGGTGAAGGTGGCGCTCTACGGGCATGCCGGCTTCTTGGTCGAGCACGGCCTCGATTCAGCCCGCGTGGTCGCCAAGGCCGACCGGCCCAACCTGGGGGCCACGATCAACCTCTGTCATGAGTACATGAGCGGCGTCGGCGACAGGCTCGATGCCACGGTGAGGGCGGTGGCCAGCACGGCCACACGCGTCAGCATCAACGGCGTCGACCGCGCGTCCAAGACCTGGATCACCCGTCTCGATCAGGGCGACTTCGACATGGTCACCTACCTGCAACGGCTGCAGGCCGCCGGCTACACCGGGCCAATCGGTCTGCAAGCCTACAGCGTCGCTGGTGACACGCGCGAGAACCTCGCGGCTAATATCGCCACCTGGCGACGGGTCGCAACGCAGCTGGAGGAGCGTGCGGCCGGCGCCCCAGCCCAGAACGTGCTGAGCGCGAACGAGCGCGCCGCGGGGTGGCAGCTCCTGTTCGACGGCAAAACGACGTCGGGCTGGAAAGCGTTTGGCAAGAGCGGCTTCCCTGCCGCGGGCTGGGTGGTGGAGGACGGCACCCTGAAGGGCCTCGGCAAAAAGGGCGGCGACATCATCACCACCACCGCCTATGACGATTTCGAGTTCGCCTGGGACTGGCGGCTGTCGTTTCGCGGCAACAGCGGCATCAAGTACTTCGTTGACGAGGCCCGCGGCAATGCCGGCGGCGCCATCGGCCACGAATACCAGACGATCGACGATGACAACTACACCGTGATGTCGCTCACCGATCGTCAGAAGACTGGCGCGTGGTACGACGTGATTCCGGCCGAGCGTGTGGCGGCCCGACCGGTTGGCGAGTGGAACACCTCGCGGCTGGTGGTTCGCGGGACCACGGTCGAACACTGGCTCAATGGGGTCCGCGTGCTCGCCTACGACATCACCAGCGCGGAGGCCGCGCGAGGCATCGCCACCAGCAAGTTCAAGGACGTGACAGGCTTCGCCGACAAGATCCGCACCCCCATCCTGCTGCAGGACCACGACACGGTGGTGTGGTTCCGCAACCTCAAGGTCCTGCCGGGCGGCGCTCGATGAGCACGTGAGGTGAGCGCGGCCCTGCCTGGTCAGAACTCGTCGGCGAGGATGGCCTCGGGCGCGACGCCGAACTCGTGGCGGAGCATCTCGCGGGTGGCATGGACCATCACCGGTGGGCCGCAGAGCAGGTACTCGGCCGCGGCCGGATCGGCATGGTCGGCCAGATGGTCGCGACGCAACACGTCGTGAATGAAGCCGGTCGGACCACTCCAGCCATCGTCTGGCAGCGGCGCCGACAGCGCGACGTGGAAACGGAAGTGCGGGAATCGCGCCTCGAGTTCGCGGAAGTACGCCTCGTAGAAGATCTCCTGCCTGGACCGGGCCCCATACCAGTAGCTGACCGTTCGTCCGGTGCGCAGCGTCTCCAACAGGTAGGAGAGGTGTGACCGGATAGGCGCCATGCCGGCACCGCCGCCGACATACACCAGTTCGGACTCGCCAGGGCGAACCAGGAAGCTGCCGTAGGGCCCGCTGGCCCGCACGGTGTCTTCTGGCTGCAAGCGCCACATCCACGACGAGCCGGCGCCGGCCGGACAGGCCTGCCCGGTGGGTGGCGTCGCAATGCGCACGTTGAAGCGCAGTTGCCCGAGCGGCGAGGCCGGATTGGACGCGATCGAGTAGTTCCGCTTGATCTCCAGGTCGTTGCTGGTCCCGAGGCTGAAGAGATGATGCGCGCGCCAGACGGTCGCGTATGGCTCGTCCACGGCGAGGTCGGCCAGTTGCAGGTGGCCATAGGGCGGAATGTGCAGTTGCAGGTACTGCCCGGGCAAGTAGGCCGGCAACTGGCCGGCGGCGGGCTCGAGCACCAGTTCCTTGATGAACGTGGCGACGTTGCGGTTGCTGACCACACGCAGGGTGTGCACCGGCCCGGCGGCACTCGCGCTCGCTGCGCCCGCCACGTCGAGGGCCACCCGTCCGCCCTGCTCACGGACGCGATGGGTGCGCAGGGCAAGGCACACCGGCAGGCGACGCGGTTCGCCGCTCGTGACGTCGAACCGGCCGTTGTGTTTGGGACACTCGACGAGCGTGCCGCTGACCATGCCGTCGGCCAGGTGCGTGTTGCCGTGCGTGCACATGCCGTCGGTGGCGTGCACGGTGCCCTGGGCGGTGCGGTAGATGGCGTAGGTCTGGTGGGCATGGTCGACGCGCAGCACGTCCTCGATGCCGAGGGCCGCCGCTGCGCACACGTCCACCCAGCCGTCCACCACCGCTCGCCCACTCGTCGTGATTGCCGGCGCGGTCGGGCGGGTGCCAACCGGGCGGGCCGTGGGCGGCAGCGTGCGACGGATATACCAGCCTGGATCACGTCTCTGCCGGACGATCGCAGGAATCATCTCGCGGTAGGCGGCGGTGAGGCTTGGATAGGGCGCCGGGCAGTCGTCCTTGATCAGCGCGTGCAGCCGTGGCAGCTGGTGATACGGCACCAGCGGGAACATGTGGTGCTCGGTGTGGTAGTTCATGTTCCAGTACAGGAACCGGTGCACCGGATTCATCAGGATCGTCCGGCAGTTGAGACGGTGATCGAGCACGTTCTCGGCCAGCGCGGCGTGCTGCGTCCAGCCGTAGATCGCCATCAGCCAGGCGCCGTACACGTTCGGGCCGAGCACGAACACCAGCGGCAGCCACGTGCGGTGGTACACGCAGAGCGCGAGCAGCGTGAGCACGATTGCCGCGTACAGGCGCGCCCGGCGATAGACCTTCGGATACTCGGACGGCGGGATGAACGTGGCTTCGATCGCGGTCACGCGACCGCGGCAATGCAGCGCGACATGGCTCGCGAACCGCCGCCACGCGCGGTAGTTGAAGCACTTGAGCAGCATCTCGCGTGGATCGGGCGGCCGCGGGATGGCAATCTCGGGGTCTCGCCCGACGATGATCGTGTCGCTGTGGTGACGGGTGTGACTCCATCGCCAGGGCACCGACTCGCGCAACACCATGAAGGACGCCACCTCGTAGAGCGCGTCGTTCATCCACGTGGTGCGGAAGGCCGTGCCGTGGCCGGCCTCGTGCCAGCGGGCATCGGAGGCGGAGGCGTACAGGACGCCGTACACCATCATCGGGACCAGCGCCCACCAGGAGCCCCACATCTGGTAGGTTGCGGCGCCACTGACGGCCAGCAGCGCGGCGTAGAGGAGGGTGTCGCGAACGGCCGGACCGTCCTTGCGTTCGAGCAGGTCGCGCATCACCTCCCTGGGCACGGGCGACGTGTACCAGTCGGCTTCGGCCAGGCCGCGCTCGACGGCCAGCGCCGTGTCACGCCCGACAAGGCTATAGTCCTTGGGTCGTGCCTCTTCGGCATCCTGCCCGGCATGGGGGATCGTGACAGTCTGCATGGGTCGATCCAGACTACCGTTGCTGACCGCGGCGGCAGCAGATCGAGCAGGAGCCGCAGCAATTGACCGACTGAGGATGCTAGAACGATGAGCACGCCGCGCCAACAGTCGAGAGATTTCGTGTGGCCAGTCCCGCCGGCCGATCTCGAGGAGATCGAGGTGCTCGAAGGGCCCTTCGAGACCACCGGTCCGCCGGTGTGGCGGCGACGGGATCATGCCGACGGGGCCGTCGCAAACAACGGGGATCCGCGCGCCGCTGAAGGGCTGCGGTCGCGGTTTGGCGCAGAGCGCGTGGGATGGCTCGCCGCCGGCGTGCTGATCGGCGTGCTGGTGGCCGTCTTCGGCCTACCGGGCGTCAGCCGCGACGATCTGGCCAGGCCGCCCGCTGCGACGATCCTCGGCGTGCAGCTGCCGGCGGCGGCGGCCGGCACGCCTGTGCAGACGTCGCCAGGCGACGCTGCAGCCTTCGCGGCCTCGACCGCATCGTCGTCACGGCCAACGGAGCGCAGGCCGCCGGTCTCGCTCGCGGCGCGCGAGCGCGAGCCGGTCGCCGCCACCCCGCGCAACGCTCCGCGCCATGTGCCGAGCAACGTCGCGCCGCGCGTGACGCCCGCCGCTGTGGCCGCATCGACCCGACGCGCGGCGCCACCGCGGGCCGACGCCGTGGCGGGCGAGGCGCTTGCCGTCCTCGGGACGGTGCAGGAGTACGCCGCGGCGTGGAGCCGCCTGGATGCACGGGCCACCAAGGCGGTGTTTCCCTCGGCTGACCGCGACGCGCTGGTGCAGCGGTTTACGGCCATCAGCGAGCAGCGTCTGACCCTGGGCGGCTGTGCAGCAACCGTCACCGGCGCGCAGGCGTTCGTCACCTGTCGCGGCACGCTGCGCTACCGCCCGCGCGTCGGCGCCCATGCCACGCGCGTCGAGCAGGCGCGCTGGCGTTTTGCGCTCAGCCACGACTCGGGGTCGTGGGTGATCACGTCGGTCGACCCGTCCTGACTCGGGGCGGTGGCGCCGCGTGTAGTACGATCTCCAGTCGGTCCGGGGCGTAGCTCAGCCTGGTAGAGCGCTCGCTTTGGGAGCGAGAAGTCGCAGGTTCGAATCCTGTCGCCCCGACCATCGCTCACCTCCGGTTCGCTCGGTCGGCGCGACCGGTTCAGGCCCACGGCTCCGCCTGCGGCTCGCCGTCGGGCTCGAATCCACCGGGCTCGAATCCATCGGCCCCGCCTTCACCGTCCCCACGCCTTGCCAACGCCTTCGCTTCGCTCGGCTCGCCGGGCGACAGGCTTCAGGCCCCATGGCTCCGCCGTCACCGTTCCCAACGCCTTACCAACGCCTTCGCTTCGCTCGGTTGGTCGGGCGACAGGCTTCAGGCTCACGGCTCCGCCTGCGGCTCGCCGTCGGGCTCGAATCCTCCGCCGTCGCAGCACAGGACTCATGTGCCGGTACCGTCGCTCGCGCGAGCGACGTCAGCCCTGCCGCTCCTTCTCGGTGTCGGAAGCGAGCCGGGTCAGCAGAACAGGGAGGAGAGGCGGCATCAGCGACGGCGGACGCCGCAGCGGGTGTGGGGTAGGGCGAGGCCGGGAGAGCGTGCGTGGTGCGCGACGTTCAGGCGCGCCAGCCGCGCGGCACGTGGGTCATGCGGCGGGCCGGGCTCCAGACTTCGCCGCAGGCGTCGCAGCGCCAGTAGGTCTGTGTGGTGACGACCTTCGAGGTGGCCACGATGCTCATCGAGGCACACGACGGGCAGCGCTCTGGAGCATCGCCAGGGCCGTCGGAAGCCGTCGTGGATCGATCGGACTTGGAGGCGACTGGGTGCTCGAACACAGGACTACGCATAGGGCATCCTAGCAGGTGGTCGTCATCAGCCATGGCGACGACCGTGACGCGCGCGGCGCAGCCGGCGCTACTCAGCGTGCGTCTGGCGGGTTGATCACCGCCTGCACCGCCGGCTCGTCGACGTTGTCGGCGGTCACCAGGATGACGCCGGTGTCCACCACCGGCGGCACGGGTCGCCCCTGCAGGTGTGCCACGAGCGTCATCACGCTCTGGTACCCCATGTTGACGGGATGCTGCGCGATGAAGCCGTGCAGCTGGCCGCCCTTGAGCGGCGCGAGGAAGCTGGAGCTGAAGTCGAAGCCGACAAACGTGACCAGACCCGCCTTGCCGATGTCCTGCAGCGCCAGCAGCATGCCGCCGGTGGCCGACTCGTTTGACGTGAAGATGCCGTCGATCCTGCTGGCAAAGCGGTTCAGGAGATTCTCGGACGCGCGCTTGGCCGTGTCGCGGGTCGGCCCGGCAAACTGGTCGGACGAGATGACGGTGATGCCAGGGAATGCCGAGCGCAGCTCGCTGAGAAAGCCCTCTTCCCGCTCCTCGGTCGCCGCCGAACCCTCCTGATAGCGCAGCATCAGCACGGTGCCGGTGCCCTTCAGCAGTTCCCCCATCCGACGGCCGGCCAGGCGCCCGCCCTTGCCGTTGTCGGTGCTCACGTAGCTCACCGTGGGATTGGGTGTGGCCAGCGCCGAGTCGAAGATCACGGTCGGTATGCCGACCCGCGCCGCTTCCTCCACCGGCCGCCGCAACGCGGTGCTGTCAAGCGGTGCCAGCACGATGCCCGACACGCCCTGACTCGTGAAGCCTTCGACCACTTGCAGCTGCTGCTCGCGATCGTCTTCGCGTAGCGGCCCCTTCCAGATGACTTGCACCGGTGTGCCTGATGCCGTCAGTTCTGCAGCGGCCTTCTCGGCCCCGATCCGCACGCGCTTCCAATGCTCGTGGGTCGAGCCCTTCGGGACGAAGCCGATCGTGATGGCGGTCGTGTCGCTGCGGCCGCCGCTACACGCGGCGACAGCCAGCATGGCGAGGATGACTGACGGTCGGCAGGCACTGCGCAGGCGCGAGGGCACGCCGCATGGTACGTCAGCCGCGTGGGCTGCCTACCAGTGCCGGACGCGGCCGGTGTCGACGTGGACGAAGTTGGACGACGGGTAGTAGCCGACACCACCGCGGCGCAGACCCCGCGCCGCGTCCCGCAGCACAGCGAGCGGCACGTCGGCAAGCCGGATGTCGATGGCCCGCCCCTGCATGTGCAGACTGCCGGGGGCGACGCCGCCGCCATGGCTGCGCAACATGGCGTTGGTGGCCGGCGACCGGTACGCCGAGATGACCGCGAACGGTTGCTGGCTTTCAGTGGCCGTGTGCAGCGCATGCAGCAGGTCCAGCAGCGTCGGGTCGATGGCGTGCTCGTCGCCGGTACGGAAATCACGCAGCAGGTGCTTGACCGCCGCCAGGGCTGAGGGCTGGTAGCGGCCGCCGGTCCTGTAGGCCACCTCGAGGCGCTCGGCCGTGTGCAGGTGCGAGAACCGGAGCACCCGCTTGTCAGGCGCTACCGCATGGGCGAGGCCTGAAGCGCCCATGACCGGGACGGTCGCGGCGATGGCGCGCAGGAAGCGTCGGCGATCCACTCCCCACCATAGCATCCCGTCGGCGCCCACCAGGGCCGCGGCCAATGCGGTCTCGCGCGCCGGCCGAGGGCCTGGGGGGAGCCGAGGGCTTGCAATCAGCCGCCGGGTTTGGCCAACTGGAGCAGGCGTCACTGCGGGCGACCAAGGTAAAGGAGCGGATCAGGTGCGAGGGCAATGGATGGCGACCGTACTGGTGATCGCGGGTCTGACCGGCCCGGTTGCCCGCGTCGACGGGCAGGTCGTGGATCAGGATCGCGCGCTCACGCGGATGGCCGCCATCGCCGAGTCGTCCGAGCAGCATGCGCGCGTGGCCGCCGAGGCGCGAGACCGGGCCGCGCAACTCGACGCCGAGGCGCGCGGTCATGAGCGCACGGCCCGACGCCTGGAACGGCAGTGGTTCCCCAACGAGTACAAGACCGCGTCGATGCTGCAGCCGGGCTACCGGGAACGGCAGCGTGCAGCCAGCGCCCGCCACCGAGCCCGCCAGGCGTGGGTCCTGGCCGATCGACACCACGAGATCGCCGTCGAACTGCGCAACGCGCCGTGACACCATCCACCCCATGAGACGTCTTGTCGCTGCCCTGCTTCTGGTCCTCGCCTCGGCGCCCACCGCCGACGCGCAGCTGCGGGCCGGGGTGGCTCGCGTCGAGATCACGCCGTCGGCGATGCTGACGATGTACGGGTATGCCAACAGGAAGTGCGGCCCGGCAAACGGGACCCACGATCCGCTGATGGCCAAGGTGCTCGTGCTCGAATCGGGCGGCTCGCGGATGGCCATCGTGACGATGGATCTGGGCAGCATGGTGTCGGAGACGCTGCGTCGCGATGTCGCCGCCAGACTGGGGATCCCCATTCTCCTGCTGTCGGCGTCGCACACCCATTCGGCGCCAGCCTTCCTCCCGTTTGGCAGCGCGCCGGCCACGGGCCCCGCCGCAGCCGCCTACGGGGCAGAGCTCGAGGCGAAGATCTTCGGCGCCATCGAGAAGGCGCTCACGACGATGGCGCCGGCGACGTTGAGCGTCGCCCGCGGCGCGGCGCCGCTGGGATACAACCGCCTGCTGCCCCGCGACGATGGGCGGACCAGGGCGTTGTTCGACAATCTCGAGCGCGTGCCGTACGGGCCGATTGACCCCGAGTTCGTGTTGCTGCGCGTGGACGACACCGACGGTCGCCCGCGTGCGCTGCTGGTGCATTACGCTACCCACGCCGTGGTGCTCGGCCCGACCAACTGCAAATACTCGGCTGACTATCCCGGCGTCCTGCAGTCCAGGACCGAAGCGGCGCTGCCCGACACCCAGGTGATGTTCGTGCAAGGCGGCGCCGGCGACATCAACCCGCTTTTCATGGCCCGGTCCGGCGACGAGGCGAAGGACTTCGCGGTTGTAGAGACGATGGGCACACTCCTGGCCGAAGAGGTCGTGCGCGCCAATCGTGCGGCCACCCCTGTGCCGACGGCACGCGAGGGCCTCACGGCCACCAGTGAGATCGTGACCGTAACCGATCGTTGGGTCCCATCTCAGTCGATCGACGTCGGCATCACGACGGTGTTGATCAACGGCACGATCGCCATCGCCGCGTGGCCCGGCGAGGTCATGCACACGCTGCAGACGCAATGGAAAGCGCGTGCCGAGGTCCCGCTGCCGCTGTTCTACGGCTACACCTTCAGCGCCGGGGGCACGTGGGCCGGCTATATCCCTGACCTGCGGACGGCGGCGCATGGCGGCTACGGCGCCGACGTCAGCACGCGGGTCGAAGTCGGTGCAGGCGAGCGCCTCCTGGAGCGCCATCTCGTGAACCTGTACGGCCTGCAAGGCCTGTGGCGACCCCAGCCCGGGAAGCCTTAGACGGAATTGTGAATTCGGAATTCAGAATGCAGGGTGCAGCATGACTGAGAGCGCACGTGTGGACCGCAAGACCGCCGCTGACTTCGACCAGGAACTGTTGATTTTGTTCGACGCCTACGTCCATGGCGACATCGACCGCCGCGGCTTCCTCGAACGGGCGAGCAAGTTCGCCGTGGGCGGGATGACGGCCGTGATGCTGCTCGAGGCGCTCAATCCCAAGTTCGTCGATGCCCAGATGATTGCCAAGGACGACGCGCGGCTCACGGCCGAGTACGTGCCGTACTCCTCGCCGCTCGGCTATGAGACGACGCGCGGCTACCTGGTGACGCCGAAAGCGGCGGCGGGCAGGCTTCCAGGTGTCCTCGTGGTGCACGAGAACCGTGGCCTCAATCCGCACATCGAGGACATCGCGCGCCGACTCGCTCTCGAGAACTACGTGGTGTTCGCGCCCGATGCGCTGGCGCCCCTCGGCGGCTATCCGGGGGACGAGGACAAGGCGCGGGCCAGCTTCGCCACGCTCGAGCAGCCGAAGACGCGTGAGGACATGATTGCCGCGTACGGTTTCCTGAAGGGGCATCCCGGCTGCACGGGCAAGGTCGGCGCGGTCGGCTTCTGCTACGGCGGCGGTATCGCGCACATGCTGGCCACCAGGCTGCCCGACCTCGGCGCGGCCGTGCCGTTCTATGGCAACAACCCGCCCCCAGAGACCGCTGCGGCCATCAAGGCACCGCTCCTCGTGCACCTGGCCGAGAAAGACGAGCGCATCAACGCGGCCTGGCCCGCCTACGAGGCGGCGCTCAAGGCTGCCAACGTCAGATACACGGCGCACGTCTACGCCGGCGCACAGCACGGGTTCCACAACGACACCACGCCGCGCTACGACGCCGCGTCGGCCGCGCTGGCCTGGACCCGCACTCTCGAGTTCTTTGCCACGCATCTGCGCGGGTAGCCGCTCGCGGCTCCCCGTGCGCGGCGTCAGGCGTCGGGCATCGCTCGCGGCAGGACCGCCTTGACGGCGGTGGTGTCGGCGGCCAGCCTTCGCCGGGACGGGTCGATGGGGTGGTGCAGATTCCACCAGTCGCGGGCCGCGCTGCGATCCCACGCAGGCACGCCGGGCAGCGCCTGCAAACGGTGCGCGAGCGTCTCGGCCGAGGCCGGTCGGTCGGCCGGCGCCTTGGCGAGGCACTCCAGGATCAACGCGTCCAACGACGGAGGCACGGGGAGTTCGGTCCGGTGTGACGGCGGCGCCGGCGCGACCTGCGAATGCGCCACGGCCATGGCCATCGCGGTGGCCCGCGGGAACACCAGGACTCCGGTGACCAGCCAGTAGGCCACGCAGCCGAGCGCGTAGATGTCGGCGCGGCCATCGACCTGCCGATGTCCGAGGGCCTGCTCGGGCGACATGAAGGCCGGCGTGCCGCCGACCCGGTCTGCGTTGGTGGGCGCAGGGTCGGTCCCCGACAGCGACATGTCGGGACGCACCAGCCCGAAATCGAGGATTTTGACGAAGTCGATGTCGCGCCCGTAGCGGCACATGAAGATGTTGGCCGGCGTGATGTCGCGATGCACCAGGCCAATGGCGTGCGCCTCGGCCAGCGAGTGACACGCTTGCGTCAGGACATGCACCGCACGGTCGATGGGCAGTGGCCCGAAGCGTTCGACCAGCGTCTTGAGGTCGAAGCCGTCGAGCAACTCCATCACGTAGAAGAACGCCCCATCGTCGGTCACGCCGTAATCGAACAGGTCGATGGTGTGGGGCGATTGCAGGAGCGCGGTGGTCTGCGCTTCGCGCTCGAAACGCAGGCGCAGCGCCGACTGCCTCGCCGCCCCGGCGGCCGCGAACATCTCCGGCCGGATCAGCTTGATGGCGGCCGGGCGCGCCAGCAGCCGATGTCGCGCGCGCCACACCTCGCCCATGCCACCGGCGCCGAGGCGCTCCTCGAGTTGGTAGCTGCCCAGATCGAGTGCGCGCTTGAGGTCCACACCGAGGCTGTAGACCAGCCGGGTGCCGACGCTGGCGATGACCACCACCAGGAGGTACGGCAACATCGCACGCAGGAAGAACTCGAGTGGCGCCATGCCGGGGAGATAACCGAAGGCAATGGCGATCGCGGTGACGATCGGCACGACAGCGGCGGAGGCCAGCGCCGCCCCCAGCGCCGGCGCTGGGCGATTGGGCACGGCAATCGTGAACGCGAGCATCCACACGGCCACCCACGACAGTCCCCGCAGCGGCGACATCGCGGTGGTGCCCGACTGCGGCTGGAGATACTCGGCCGACGCGATGCCGATGCTGCCGAGCACCTGAAACACCAGTCCGAGCCGGAGCCTCGCGTCACCCGATGGCCGCGGCCGGCCGGCCAGCCAGGCGATGGCCAGCGCCAGCGCGATTGAGAGAACGGTTGGCGCCCAGCGGGCGGCGCTCCCGAAAAACAGCGCGCGCTCATCAGGCACCAGCAGGACCGGGAGGGTGCCGGCCAGGAAGAACACGCCGGCGTACAGCAGCCCCATGGCGCGCAGTCGCTCGGCTGACTGAGCCATCAGGGCCGGCGGCAGAGACGTGGTCTCGCTGCGCTGCACCGGTCCGGGCGGCGTGGCCATGCCGCGCCAGTATGTGGGAAATGGCGCTCGGCGCGTATGATGGCGCCGATTCGCGCAGGGCCGCCCGGCCGACCGGAGCAGGTCCCGCGCGGGACCCAGGAGCGCCCATGACCGTTCCCCTGTCCTCTCAGCGGCCAACACATAAGTGGGTCGCCTTCGCCGCGCTGGCGTGGAACCTCCTCGGGCTGCTAGCCTTCGCCCTGCAGTTCTCCATGAGCGCTGAGCAGGTGGCGGCGCTGCCGGCCGCGGACCGCGCAGTGCACGACGCGACCCCGGCCTGGCTGATGGCGGCCTTTGCCCTGGCTGTCGGCGGCGGCGTCGTCGGCTCGGTCGGGCTGCTGCTGCGCCGACGCTGGGCGGTGCCGGCCTTCGCGGTGTCGCTCGTGGCCCTGCTGGTGCAGATTGCCGGGGGCTACCTGGCCACGCCGCTCTGGCGGGCCTCGGGGGTGGCCGGTGCGGCGATGCCGGCCCTGCTCCTGGTGGTGGCCGTGTTGCTGCTGCAGTACGCGCGGCGCGGCCTCCCGGAGACCCGGCCGTGAACGTGCTACGCTCGGCAGCACCGTTCACGAGCCAGCCTTGGTCATTGCCGCCGCTGCGGTCACGCCGAAATGCTTGGGACTCCATCGCGTCAGCAAGCAGGCAGTGATTTCCGCACCCCTCGCGAGTGGGAAGGCCGGCACCATGGTCAAGCGACCCGTTGAAATCGGGGCTTTTCAGTTCGTCGTGCTATCGCGTCTGCGCGCGACGCAGTTGTTGGCCGGATGCACACCGCGTGTGGCTGGCATTCACACGGCCGCCGTCATGGCCCAGATGGAAGTGGCCGACGGGGCGGTCAAACGCCTGTACCTCGAGGAAGGGGACGACGTCGCCCGATGAAGGTTCATCTCATCAATCCGAGTCATGTGTCATTTGGCATCGGGGTCATCACGCCCCGGTGGATGTACGTGCTGGCCTCGGCCACGCCCGACACCTACGGCACGCCCATCCTGTCCGACGAAACGCTCGATGTGTTCGACTTCGATGTCATCAAGTCGGGTGACATCGTCGGCATCGGCATCCACACCGGTAACGCGTTGCGCGGCTACGAGGTCGGTGTCGCGGCGCGCGCGGCTGGTGCGACGGTGATCTACGGCGGCATCCACGCCACCCTGTACCCGGACGAGGCCTTTGAACTCGGCGCCGCGCACTCGGTGGTGACTGGCGATGGCGAGGTGGTGTGGCCATTGGCCCTGGCCGACGCGACGGCTGGCACCCTCCGCAAGACGTACGACGGCGGCAAGATCGAGGGCGACGCGTTCATGCCCGGCCGCTGGGACCTGCTGCCCGCCGGCAAGTACATGTGGGCCTCGGTGCAGACCGTGCGCGGTTGCCCGAAGCACTGCTCCTTCTGCTCGGTCTGGCGCACCGACGGCCAGAAGCCGCGCCAGCGCAGCGTGGACGTGGTCGTGAGCGAGATCCTGGGGCTGCGCCGCAAGGGCTTCCGTTTCATCGCGCTGGCCGACGACAACTTCTACCCGGTGACGCTCGAGGACCTGCGCATGGCCGCGCGCCGCGACAACCCCGCACGTCTCGAGGAGCTCAAGCAGATTCGCGCCGAGCGCTTCGAGCTGATGGAGGAACTCGCCCGCCTGCCGAACGACACGATCTTCTTCACCCAGATCACCATGGAAGCGGCCGACGACCCGGAGTTCCTCGACGCCATGAATCGCGCCCACATCAAGGGCGCGCTGGTCGGCGTGGAGTCGGTGACGCCTGAGGGCCTCAAGGACGTCTACAAGGGCTTCAACGTCGCCGGTGAAGAGCTCGTCACGCGCCTCCAGCAGTTCCGCAAGCACGGCGTGCACGTCCTCGGGTCGTTCATCTTCGGGCTGCCCAGCGACAAGCCGGAAACCTTCGACACGTGCCTCTCGGTCGCCGAGCGCGCCGACGTCACGTTCGCGCAGTTTGTGATGCTCACGCCATTCCCTGGCACGCTGGACTTCGCCGCATGGGAGAAGACCCAGGGCCAGTCGCCGGAGGCCGTGGACGGCATCCCGGTGACGCGACACTGGCTGATTCCGCAGGCGGTGCGCCCCAAGGTGTACATCGAGCACCCGGTGATGAGCGCGTCGGAGATTCGCGAACGCACGCAAGGCGTGTGGGATCGCTTCTACTCCACCAGGAGCATCTGGAAGCGGGCCAAGGTCGTCAAGTCGCTGAAGTCACGACTGGCCTTCCTGCTGATCTCGAAGGTCTACCGCCAGATGTACGCCAACACCGGGATCGCCACCGACAGCGCCCGCGTCAGCCGTTCGGTGCGGTGGGCCAGGCTGATGGCCATCCCGTGCCAGAAGCTCTTTGCCGGCACGCCGATGCCGGACCTGCAGTTGAAGCCGGCAGACCAGCACAAGGCCGCAGCCGCCTAGGTCCGGTTGGCGGCAGTCCTACCACGACAGGGCGGCTCTGCGAGCCGCCCTGTTTGCTATGGGCCGACCTGACCGGCCGGCCGCAGGCCGGCGTAGAAGCGGCCCAGCGCCTGGATGATCGCGGCGCCCGAATCCTCGTTCAACTGACGCGTCTGCAGCACCGCTCCCCCCTCGCACAGGACGGTCGTGATGCCAAATTGCGCGTGCGGCCCGTCGGTCCACGTCGTGTTCTGGTACTGCCCCACCTTGGCCAGCGTCAGGCTCTCGATCAGACCAAGGCGATCGGCCTGCGCCATGGCCGCCCGCAGGCCCGTCCAGTCGCCGAGCGCCCCCTGCAGCTCCGGTCCCGGGATGATCTGCGGCTCGACGATGCCTGACCACGTGTGGATGGCCCAGGCGGTGGTCACCGGGGCGTCGGAGGCCATGAGACCTTCCAGGTCGCGCTGCCAGAGGTACGCCTCGTGCGCCTGCCGTTCCGGGTCCGCGCCCGTCGGGCGGTAGCTGCGGTTCATGTCCACACCCTGCCCGTTCACGCGGTACCAGCCGTGCGCAGGCGCGTCCGGGCTCATCATCATGATGACGTGGACGATCTGCCGCTGCCGCACCTCGGCCGCGGCGTCGCTCAGCAGCCAGTCGACCAATCCCGCCAGGCGCCACTGCGAGTTGTGTTCGCCGGGGTGCTGGTTGGCCAGGTAGTGCACCCATCGCCGTGCGCGCGGGTGCGGGCTCGCGGCGCCCGTGACCTCGAGGCGCAGCATGTCGCGTCCCCCCAGGGTCTTGCCGACGGTGTGCACCGTGACGTCGGGATGGCTCCGCCACTTCGCGATCAGGCCCAGCGCATCGACGTCCCACGACATCGGCGTCTGCGTGCCGACCCACACCTGGTCGCCGGTGAACGGCGGAAAGTGGAGCGTATCGGCGCGTGGCGATGCGCCGTACCCTCGCTCCCAGGCGATCGGATGCCAGTGCCGGCCGTCGTAGGAGAACGATTGGTGATACTCGTTGAACGCGTAATCGGTCCCTTGCGGAAACGCCACGTCGAGCCGCAGCGGGTTGCCTCGGGCGTTGCCAAGGATCCGCATGTTGAGCTTGTTGGGCCACCCTGGCTGGTTCGGGGCGGCGCCCAGGCGCACGCTGAAGTGATTGCGGGCGAGCGCAGCGATGGTCGCCCCATGCGATCCGAGGGGCCCGTCGAAGCTGAAGTCGTTCACCACCAGCGGGCTGGGGCCTGGCTCCTGCGTCGTTGCGGACGCGGTCGCCGCCGTGGTCAGGGCAAGGGGAAAGGCAAGCAACTGCCGTCGATCCATGCGCGCGAGAATACCTCGCGGTCGGGGGCCGGCCCCGCGCCGGCTCAGTACGTCATGCCCGACGTGTGCTACCGCTCCGGTCAGGGCCGTTGTCGCCTGGTCACCAGTTCAGCAGCCTCAGCCACCGTGGCCACCCAGATGCCGTTGGCGGGATCGCCGGCATACGCCAGTAGCTGGTCGAGCATGGCGACCCTGGTGGTCTGGCGTCCACTCACGCCGATCTCGTGGCCCGCCAGCACCAGCCATGCGCCGACCTTGCGGCCCTCGTCGAGCAGCGGCCTGATCTGCTCGAAGTCCTTGCCGTCCATCTCCACGCCTGTGGTCTGGGCGAGATCGACGTACGACGGGTCGTTTGCCGCTTCATCCATCCAGCCGCGCCCGGCAAGGAACAGCTCGGCCACCACCGGGACATAGCTCTGCGTGGCCCGGCCGCGCCCGACAAACGTCTGGCCGCACGGGTAGGCGAAGGTCCGCGGCGTCACTCCCAGCAGTGCCGCGATACGGGCATTGGCCGCGGTCAGTTCCTGGCGCATCCGCGCCACCGAGTGGTCCTCGAGCGCTTTCTTCCGCGCGAACGAAAAGTTGCCGCTGCACGAATGCGTCAGTGAGTGGTTGCCGATTTCGTGTCCGGCAGCGGCCGCCAGCTTCCAGCCCTCGAGGGCCCCCCCCACTGCCGACGGCACGACGTACAGCGTGACCTTGGCGCCATGCCGCGCAAACACCGGCAGGCCCTGCGTCACCTGGCTCTCCCGCCCATCGTCGAACGAGAGACTCAGCGCCATGCGGGCGCCGTCCGGCCACGCGGTGGCGGCGACAGTCGGCGCCGCCTGGGCTCGAAGCGCTGCGTCGGTCGTAGTGCACAGCGCAACCACGGTGAGGGCAGCGACACCGGCGACGATCCGGGCGTGGACGGGCGTGAACAGACCAGGCATGAGGCGCATGTGGGAGCTCCGCGGTCATGGTACCCGGAAGCTGACGATGCCGAGACCGGCGGGCCGGGATGCGCGGGATGCCGGGGCCGGGATGCCGAGGCCGGGATGCCGGGGCCGGGATGCTGGGGGCCGGGGGCCGGAGCTGGGGTCGGTGTGGCTGTCGGGGCCAGGGCGAGGCACAATCACCCGCATGCCACGTCTGCCATCGGCCGTCCTGCTGGCCGTCACCTGCTGGATGACGACCGCTCAGGCGCAAACGGTCGCGCCTCCTGGCCCCATCGTGGTGCTGGCGCCGCATCCCGACGACGAGACCCTCGGGTGTGGCGGACTGCTTGCGACGCGCGCTGCCGAGGGACGGCGGATCGTCGTGGTGGTGGTGACCGACGGCCGCGCCCTGCTGCGCCGGTTCGGGATTGCCACGGCGCCGTCCGAAGTCGAGGTCTCGCAGATGCGCAAGGCCGAAACCCGGCGCGCCGTCGGCATCCTCACGCGCGGGCGCGCCGAGATCGTCTTTCTCGATGTCGAGAACGAACGTCTCGTGGCAGAACAGGCCGAGACCACGCGGCGGGTCACGGCGCTGCTGGCCGAGCTGACACCTGCCGAACTGTACGTCCCCAGCCCCTTCGAGGGGCATGCCGAGCACGTGGCGACCCATGCCATCGCGATGGCGGCGTGCGCGGCGTCGGGAGCCTGCGACAAGGTGTTCGAGTTCATCGTCACGCTCAAGCGCGGCACCGCCCTGGCTGCCCTGCCTCGTCGCCAGGTGCGCGTCGACGTGTCCGCGCAGCGAGCGCTGGAGCGCGAGGCGCTGCAGCAGTTCCGCAGCCACCTGGACGTCATCTCGCCCAGGCTGCCGACGCCGTTCGAAACCGACGCGTACAACCGCTACCTGACGGCGGCCGAGCCGTTCCTTGTGGCCACACCGCGCTGAGCGGCGTCTCGTGGCTACAGGAGCGGGCGGCACCTCACGTGCCACCCGGCCCGTGATTCATTAAACTCTGGAGCGCAGGTGGCGTTTCTGACATCCGAAGGGAAGGTCGAGTGCTGACACGTTCGCGCATCGCTGGCGGGGCCCTCGTGCTGGCCGTCGTCCTCTGTAGCCGTGCCCTTGTCGGCCAGGGCGGTGCGGGCACCCCCCCGTACACGCCAGCGCAGTCGATGGCGATGATCCGTGTCGAGCCGGGCTTCCGGCTCGAACTGGTGGCCAGCGAGCCCGATGTCCAGAGCCCGGTGGCGATGGACATCGACGAGGACGGGCGCATCTGGGTCGTCGAGATGCCGGGCTACCCGCTCGACGTCAGTCCGACCGGTCGTATCAAGTTGCTCGAGGACAGCAACGGAGACGGCCGGATCGACAAGAGCACGCTCTTTGCCGACAACCTGCGGCTGCCGAGCGGCGTGATGCGCTACAAGAAGGGTCTGCTGGTGACCAGCCCGCCAGACCTGCTCTACTTCGAGGACGTCAACGGCGACGGCAAGGCCGACACGCGCGAGGTGGTGCTGACCGGGTTTGCCAAGACCAACCCGCAGCACGCCGTCAACCATCCGGTGTACGGACTCGACAACTGGGTGTACCTGGCGCACTCGGGCGGCTCCGAGCCGGTGATCTATCGCGACTTGTTCGGCGACAAGGGCGCCGACCTCACGTTTGCCGCGATGCCTGGCGGCAAGCCGCTCGACGCCAAGGGCCGTGGTGTACGTCTGAAGCCGGATGAGCACAAGGTCGAGGGACTGTCGAGCCGCACGCAGTACGGCAATGCCTTCGACGCGTACGGCCGGTTCTTTGCGCACAACAACTCGATCCATCAGCGGCACGAGGTGATTGCCGCGCGCTACCTGGAACGCAACCCGCACCTGCTGCTGCCGAGCGCGATGGCCGAGATGTCCGACCACGGCAACAACAACATCATGCCGATCACCCACGGCGCTCGCTTCGACCTGCTGACCGAGGCCGGGCAGTTCACATCGGCCTGTGCGCTCACCGTGTACACGGGCGGCGCGTTCCCCGCGGGCTACGAGGGCACCACCGTCATCGCCGAGCCCGTACACAACCTCGTCCACCGCGACGTGCTGACCGCGAAGGGGTCCACCTTTGTCGCCAGCCGGGCCCGCACCGACATGGAGTTCCTGGCCTCGCAGGACAGCTGGTTCCGACCCGTCAACTTCTACGTCGGCCCAGACGGCGCGCTGTATGTGATCGACTACTACCGCCCGTACATCGAGCACCCCGAGTGGGCGTCGAGCGACCTCCAGAAGACGCCCGACATCCTGTCCACCGGCAAGGACCGCGGGAGGATCTATCGCGTGGTCGCCACCACCGGACCGGCCTCTCCCGGCGCGACGACGCAGCCGCGGCTGGGCGCGGCCAGCGACCCGCAACTGGTGGAGGCGCTTGCCAGCCCCAACTCCTGGTGGCGGCGCACCGCGCAGCGCCTGCTCGTGCATGGCAAGCGGCGCGATGCCGCGGCCGCGCTGGTGGCGCTGGCCGACCGACGCCCGTCGCCGCTGGCGCGCCTGCACGCGCTGTGGACGCTCGAGGGTCTCGAGCGACTGGCCGAGCCGCAGGTGCTACAGGCGCTGCGCGACCCCGACGCAGGCGTCCGCGAAAACGCCATCGTGCTCTCGGAGCGCTGGCTCGGGCAACCAGCCATCGCGTCCGCCCTGCTCGCGATGACCACCGATACCGACGCGCGGGTGCGCTTCCAGCTGCTCGCCACGATCGGCTCGATCGATACGCCCGCGGCGCGGCGTGCCCAGGAGCAGCTGCTGCAGCGCGGGATCGAGGACGAGTGGATGCAGGTGGCCGCGCTGAGCGCCTCGTCGGACCGCGCCGTCGCGTACTTCGATGCCGCGATGCAGCCGGGGTCGGCGTTGGCGAGCCGCGAGTCGCCTGGGCGCGCCCAGTTCTTCGACCGGCTCGGTGGCGTGCTGGCGGCGCGCCAGCGCAGCGAGGAGTTGTCGCGGGCGATCGCCGTGGTGACCGACGCCAAGGCGCCGGCCGGCGACTGGTGGCGCGCCTCGTTGCTCGAGGGCCTGGCCCGCGGGCTGAGTGGCGCGGGCGACCGACGAAAGCTGGCTGGCAGCCAGGGCGCCCTGCTCACTCTGGCGACCGGCGAGCAGGCGCGCGTGCGGCGCGCCGCGGTGACGCTGCTGGGCGTGGGCGGGGTGGAGGCGGGGCCGGCAGCCGCCGCGGCCGCGGGAACGGCGGCGAGGGTCATGCGCAATGCCAGCGTCGCGGCCGAGGCGCGGGTCGACGCCATCACGCTGCTGGCGCTGGTTGACGCGCGGGCGCACCAGTCGGCGTTCGAGGCGGTCGTGGCGGCCAATGAGCCGGAAGCCGTGCAGGTGGCCGGCGTGACGGCCCTGGGCCGCATTCCCGGCGCGGCGACACCGGCGTTCCTGCTCGCACGGTGGCCAGGACTGTCGTCCAGCGTACGCGCGGCGGCGGCCACCGTGATCCTGGCGAGGCGCGAGGGGTCGGTGGCCATGCTCGATGCACTGCAGCAGGGCACCGTCAAGCGCTGGATGCTCAACTTCGGGCATACGCGCAGCCTGATCATGCACCGCGACGAGGCTATCCGCGCTCGCGCGCGCACCGTGCTCGAAGAGGCGCCAGAGGCCAGGGCGGCGCGGATGACTCGATACGCCGCAGCTCTGGGAGGGCGCGGCAACGCCACGCAGGGCGCCGACGTGTTCACCAGGCATTGCGCGATGTGCCACCAGGTCGACGGCAAGGCTGGCGTGGAGATCGGCCCTGACCTGTCGACGGTGCGCCACCAGCCGATGCCGGTGCTGCTGTCCAACATCCTGGAGCCGAACCGCTCGATCGCGCAGCACTACGAGACGTATGCGGTGGAGCGCGCGGGCGGCGATTCGCTGGTCGGCGTCATCGGTGAGCAGTCGCCCACCAGCATCACCTTCCGTCAGGGCCCCGGTGTCACCACCACGGTGAAGCGCAGCGACATCAAGACAATGAGCGTGGTGCCGCAGTCGATCATGCCGGAGTCCTTCGCCGAGCAGGTCACGCCAGATGACATGGCGCACCTGCTTGCGTTTCTCACCTCATCGCCGAGGACCGTGTCGCCATGAGCCCCACCGACGCACATTCACGAACGACCACGTCCAACCTCATGGCGACCCCCTGGGCACCCGCGGCGAGGCGCGTCGTGCCGGCGGTGCTGCTGCTGATGATGGCGGGACCGGCCGTGGCGCAACTGCCCGACGCCACGACCGCGACACCGCAGGTCATCGCGGCGGCCCTGCTGGACGAGTCACAGGACCAGAAAGCGCGTGAGACGCTGGCCGCCAGCGCGGCGCCACGCGCCGCCGACGTCGTCCAGGCTCTGGTGGCGGGGCTGCCCGCACGGGACGAGGCCGATGAGTACAGGCGCATTCCGTGGATCTGGCGCGTCGCCGTCGCGGCAGGCCGGGCCAGGGACGAGGCGGCCCTCAAGCCGCTGACCGACGTCTCGATGCCGAACGAGGACGCGCCCCTTCGCGACTGGCAGGCCGTGGTGCTCGGCGGCGGGGTCGTGATGGGTCTGTCGCAGGCCGGCGTCTCACCGCGAGAGGTGATGGCGCCGTGGCTGGCCGCGGATCCGACACGTCGTAGGCGCTGGGCGCGCTCGCTCGATCTCGCCGAACGCATGGCCGACGACTCTGCGGTGCGGATCGGCACCCGCTACGACGCTCTGCGCATGCTCGCCGTGCTGCCGTTCGAGCGGGTCGGCGCACGACTGACCCGCTACCTGTCGCGAGAGGTCGACCCGGAACTGCAGATGGGCGCCATCGGCGGTCTGTCGGACCTGCAGGATGCACGGGCTGCCGACGCCCTGGTCCAGCACGTGGCGCAATACACCGAGCGCAATCGCGGCCTCGCGATCGCCGGTCTCCTCAAGTCCGACGTTGGCCGTGCGCGGCTGAAGGCGGCGCTGGCTGAGGGTACGGTGCAGGACGCATGGTTGACCGCCGAGCAGCGCGCCCGACTCTGATCGCGTGCGCTGGCCATCGGCTATCGCGTTGCAAGATGTGGCAACCGCGTGACAGGACGTGGCGCGCCAGCCGGGGGTGTGGCAACTTCTTGTCGCGACAGTGAAGACTTACCGCTGACGCTCTGCATCGGGAACGCGCCACGGCCTCCGGGCGTATTCCCACACAGAACGCCAACGCTGCGCCGGCGTTTCCATCCCCCAGGCACAGCCGGAGTCATCCCATGCGCACCTTCTTGCTCTCAGCCCTCGCTCTTGTCACCCTCGCCGGCAGCACCGCGGCCCAGCCCCTGCCCAGCGAAATGTGGGCCGGCGGCGTCATCGTCAACGTCGACTCGACGGCACGCACGGTTGCCGTCCGTCAGGGTGCCGACCAACAGATTTACGTGCTGGCGACCGATGCCGACATGAAGGAAGGCAAGAAGGTCTTCGCGACCGCCGACCTCGCAGCGGCGGTGGGCCAGCAGGTGCGGCTCAAGTACGTCGCAGCCGGCGCCATCCGCACCGCCAGCAAGGTCACCCTGCTCGGCATTCCGAAGACCGGCAGCGCCGCGGCAACCTCGGCGGCAGCCCTCAAGGGCACGCAGCCGCCAGCCACCCCTGAGTAGGTGACAAGGGCGCCTCCTGGAGGCGCCCTTGCCCTCGCGCTCAGCTGTTGGGTCGGTGCGGATGATCGAGGGCGTGCATCTCCCCGAAGTCAGGCTCGCTGCCAGTCATCCACCCCTTGACGAATTCGTACAGCAGCACCGGGCGGGGCTTGTTGACCTCGAGGAACACGGCGGCGTGGATGGTGACCCCAATGAGCACCATCCGCGGGTCCTCGGCCGTGCCGTGCCGCGGATCGCCCTCGTCGGAAAACCAGATTTTCCAGTCGGCGGCGTACAGCTCGCGGATCTTGTTGCGGTCTCGCGAGATCACGCCTGTCCCCGACACCGAGATCCACTCGCGGTTGCTGTCGCGATAGAACGCGAGGTTGAGGTGGTCGTCAAACTCGAGGTCGGCCAGCTTCGAGGCGCCTTCGTAGGTGACAAACCACAGATCCGCCCCCGCCGCCGGCTTCTGCGTGGCCATGGCACGCGACTGCATGTGCCCGTCACGACGACGCGTCGTCATCATCGCAATCTCGATGTCATCGATCAGCGCATACAGCTTCTTCAGCTCGTCCTTCATGCTCGCTCCCTCGGTTTGCCGGTCATGCCCGTGTGGTTGCAGGATTGGGGCCGTCACCCCCCTGCGCGATATGGTAGGCACGGCTGAGGCGTACTACATGGGAAGCAGCGTCGCGCACCGGTGGCTGCGGTGTGCGCGCCAGCCATGCCCGGCCGAAGTTGGTCGACCGGGCAGTCCCCCTCAAGGAGAGACGTGGACCACAGACAGGACAGCGACAGCGGTAACGACGTAGGACGACGAGACTTCTTCCGGGCTGCGACAGCGGGCGTCACCACCGCGGCCGTGCTGCTGTCGCCCCGCGACTCGGCGTTGGCGCAGGAAGCCGCCCAGAAAGCGGCACTCGAACGCATCGCCAGCAACTGCTGGCCGGTCCGGAACCTGTTCAAGTCGCGGGCGATGGCGGCCCGGCCTGCGGGCGCGGCCGGCGGCCCGGGCGGCCCAGGGGGAGCGGATCGGGCGGCCGCGGCTCAGGCGGCGCTCAAGGAGATCGAGGCCAATCCGAACGCGGCCTGGGCGCTCGAGGTGTCCCGGGCGGCGACCGCGGCCCGCGCCAACCTGCCCGACGCCGCCGCAATGAAGAAGAAGTACGGCGAACTGACCCTGATGGACTTCCCGGCGTTCACCAAGGAGCATTTCCCGGGCGTCACCCGCATGGATCTGTTCTCGGGGTTCTTCGGCGACGTCACCGATGACGCGCAGTTCTTTCCGGCGGGCACCAACAGCCGCCCCGGCGGCTTCGACCCGATGGCCCCGGCGTCGCGCAAGTGGCTCGACGCACTCGCCAACACCTGCGTCAAGGAAGGAACAGCGGTCCAGCACATCTCGAACAACGCCCCATCCGGCCTGGCAGACTACGGGTCACCCGAAGCCGATGCGCGGCGCAAAGCCGGTGTCGAACTGGCCAAGCGCTGGCTGGAGGGCTGCAAGGTCCTCGGCGTGAAGTCGATGCGCATGAACTCGCCGCAGGCGCTCGGCCCGAGCATCCGCCCGAACGCGGTGCCGCGCGGCCCTGGTGATGGCTATCCGCGCAACATCGACCTTATCCCGCTGCTCGAGGCGGCCATCGAGTCGCACCGGGAGATGGCTGACTTCGGCGGCAAGCTGGGCATCAAGGTGACCATCGAGAACCACTGGGGCCTGGCCGCCGATCCGATGAACATCCGGACGATCATCGACGAGGTGAACCACCCCTACTGCGAGGCCTCGCCGGACTTCGGCAACTGGGAGCACGAGTACAACCTCGTGAACGGCCTGAAGGCGCTGGCCCCCTATGCCACTTCCAACGTCCACGCGAAGTTCTGGGACCGCTGGGGCGATCGCAACAACGTGCAGCGTTCGGTGCGGATCATGCTCGCCGCCGGCTTCCGCGGCACGTTCGCGCTAGAGTACGAACAGGGGCCGCTCGACGGCCTCGAGGGCGCCAAGTACCTCTACAAGGAGGTGCTTGCCGCACTGACGACGCCGATACCGGCGGTCGGGGAGTAAGCAGGCCTGCTCCGGGGAGCGCCACTCGGCACTCCCCGGGAGTCGGTTATCGGCGAGCCTTGACTTTGATGTTGTTGCGGACCGACTTGACGCCGTCGATGGCCTTGGCGACGTCGGCGGCACGGGCTGACGCGACCGCCGTCGGCGCCGTGCCCTTGAGCGTCACCACGCCGGCGTTGACGTCCACATCGATGTCACTGCCTTCCAGTGCGTTCTCATCGATGAAGTCGGCATAGATCTTCGACGTCACCCAGCCATCGCTCATGGCGCGCCCCATGCCCTTGGCGGCACTCTTGGTCTCACGCGCGCCCTCACGGGCGGCGCTGCCGGCAGCGGCCGGTGCATGACCGTCGTGCTCTGGCGCGATGCGCAACCGGTTGGTCACGCTCTTGACGCCGTCGGTAGCCTTGGCAATCTGCACGGCCCGGTCGCGACCGGCCGCGCTGGCCACCGTGCCCATCAACGACACCACTCCAGCTTTGGTCGTCACGTCGATGTCGCTGTCCTCGAGGGCATCCTCGGGGACGAACTGCGCGTGAACTTTCATGGTGATCCATGAGTCGCTCATCGCGTTGCCCGTGGCGCGGGCAGCTTCCTTGGTCTCCTGCTTGGTCTCCCGACCGGCTTCGCGCGCCTGCCCCGTGGCCGTGGCCTGGGCCAAGGCCGAGCCCGGCGCGAGCACCATGGCCGTGATTACAATGGCGGCGCCGGCAAGGACACGACCCGCGCGCATTTCTCTGGTAACAAATGTCATCTGTATTTCCCTCCGGGCCACAGCTATTGCAGAAGGCGTGCCGGGAGCCCCCGGGGCGCCGCCGACCCTCCCTCCCAAAGGACGCCTCGCCCCTCACCGCCCGGCGCCCGGACAGGTGGTCGATTTGGGCCGAGTTGTAGTGGATTTACACACATCGAGGGTAGGAAGCGACCCGCGACGCGGGACGGCAGCGAAGTCTGCTGCGCCCAGCTCGGGCGAGACGCGTACAATCGCTGACGGCTGCCCGCCGACTGCGCGTTGTTCTTGGGCGCTGTGCGCCTTCCTGGGGATCTGAATGTTTACGTTATCCACGTACAAGCGCGGCGCCCTCGCCGTGACGATGGCTGCCACCCTGTTGGGCTCGACGGCGAGCGTCGACGCCTCCGTCATCGAATTCGTCACCACGTTCGCGCCCGAAGCGGTGGGCGCCACCGGGGAGGGCCGGGCCACGGCGCTGTTTGACACCGAGGCGCAGACGCTGACCCTCGATGCCGACTTCTCCGGCCTCACGGGCACCACAACAGTGGCCCACATCCACTGCTGCACCCCACTTGCGGGCACCGGCACGGCGGGCGTGGCTGTGACGCCCGGCACCTTGCCGGACTTCCCCGTCGGCGTCACCGCGGGCACCTACTTTCGGGTGCTGGACCTTGCGAGCGCCGCCACCTACACAGCAGGGTTCCGCGGGCTCCTCACGCCTGAAGAGGCCTCGGCAAAGCTGCTCGCCGGCATGCTGACCGGCAATTCGTACTTCAACATCCACACCAACCGGTTCCCAGGCGGCGAGATCCGCGGCTTCCTGCAGGTACCCGAACCCGGCACCATGGCACTGCTCGGTGCGGCCCTCGCCGGCCTCGCCCTGCGTCGTCGTCGCCAGTAACCGGCAGCAGGCAGGGCGTGCACGGCGTGCGCGCCCTGCCTGCGCGCTCGCCGGCACGGCCGCCCACAGAGTAGGCTTGCGGCGTGATCAGGCCGCTACTCCGGTTGTGCGCGATGCTGGGGCTCACCGCCACGGGGATCGCCCAGGACTCGCCACTTCACCCGCTCCCCTACAACCATCCGGGCCTGGTGGTGGATCTCGGCGTCGGGCTGTGGGCCTGGCCAATCCCCTGGGACGTCGATGACGACGGCGACACGGACCTGCTGGTGTCCTGTCCCGACAAGCCCTCGAACGGCGTGTACCTGTTCGAGAACCGATCCGGTCCCGGGGTCGAGATGCCCGTGTTTGCGGCGGCCCGCCGGCTCGGACCCGCACAGCACTACGTGACACCGTCCTACGTCGACGGCGGCCTGCGCGTGCTCCGCATCAACACCGAGTGGCCAGACATCCTCGCCTCCGGCCTCGCCCCTGGCCGTGGCGTCACCTTGCCACTCCCGGTCACGGCGCATACCCAACTCCTCGGCACGCAGCCCAAGGGTCCGCGCATCCGTCACAACGTCTGGAAGTACGTCGACTTTGACGGCGACGGCGCGCTGGACCTCGTGCAGGCGGCGGAAGACTGGTCCGACTACGGCTGGGACGATGGCTACGACGAGCGCGGCACCTGGGTGCAGGGCCCCCTGCACGGCGTGATCTACGTGCTGCGCAACGAGGGCAGCACCGCGGCACCACGCTACGGGGCACCGGCGCCCTTGCTGGCCGGGGGCGTGCGACTCGATCAGCCGCTCGGCAACCCGGTCCCGAATTTCGAGGATTTCGACCACGACGGCGACCTCGACCTCCTCACCGGCGAGTTCCTCGACGCGTTCACGTACTACGAGAACATCGGATCGCGGACCCGGCCCACCTACGCGGCCGGGCGCCCCGTGCGCGCCGCCGGCGGTGACCGGCTGCGCATGGACCTCGAGATGAGCGTGCCGGTGGCCTTTGACTGGAACCGCGACGGTCACGTCGATATCATCGTTGGTGACGAGGACGGGCGCGTGGCCTACGTCCGCAACACGGGTCGGCTCGATGCGGCACGCACGCCGATCTTCGAGGCGCCGCGGTACTTCCAGCAGCAGGCCGATACGCTCAAGTCGGGAGCCCTCGCGACGCCGGCCACCGTGGACTGGGACGGCGATGGCGACGTAGATATCCTCAGCGGCAACACCGCCGGATACATCGAGTTCTTCGAGAACCTCAGCGGCAAGGGCGTGGAGCAGCCCCGCTGGGCGGCGCCGCGGCGACTCGACGCGGGGGGCGCGCCGTTCCGGGTCATGGCGGGTCCCAATGGATCCATTCAGGGGCCCGTCGAAGCCAAATGGGGCTACACCACCTTCAGCGTCGCCGACTGGAACGGCGACGGCCTGCCCGACATCGTCCTCAACTCGATCCTCGGCGAGGTGATGTGGCTGCGCAACGTGGGGACGCGGACGTCGCCGCGCCTGGCCTCGCCGCAACCGGTCGACGTGCTGTGGGACGGCCCGCCGCCACGGCTGGCGTGGGGCTGGAAGACCCCCTCAGGTAATGCGTTGCTGACGCAATGGCGGACCACGCCGGTGGCCTACGACTTCACCGGCGACGGCCGACCCGACCTGGCCATGCTCGACACCGAGGGCTATCTGGTGCTGTTTCGACGGTCGTCGGACGGCCCGCGGCACACGGCGCCGCTGCATGCCCCTCGAAAAGCGTTCGTCGACGAGACGGGGGCTCCGCTGCGGCTCAACGACCAGACCGCAGGGGGCAGCGGCCGGCGCAAGCTGGCAGTCGTCGACTGGAACGGCGACGGCAAGTTCGACATCCTCGTCAATTCGGCAAACGCGAACCTGCTCGTGCAGGTCGGGCAGCGCGACCACCAGTGGGTGTTCCGCGACGCCGGCCCGCTTGCCAGCCGCAACATCGAAGGTCACGACGTCAGTCCGGCCACCGTCGACTTCAACGGCGACGGCGTGCCCGACTTTCTCGGCGGCGCCGAGGATGGCCGGCTCTACTACATGCGTCATCCGCGGTAGCCGCGCAGGCCCACCTCCGGCTCATCCGCCCCCGGCGATGGTCGCGACCACCGTGCGCTCCTGCGGTCCGTCGAACTCCACCAGGAGCACGCGCTGCCACCGCCCCAGCATCGACCGGCCGTCCACGATGGGGAGGGAGGCGGCATGGCCGAGCAGCATGGCACGCAGGTGCGCGTGGCCATTGGTGCGCTCGGTCTCGGTACGGTTGACGACGCGGCGGGTGGGGTCGTCGTGGTCGTAGGCGGCACCCGACGGCACCAGTCGTTCGAGCCGGTCGAGCAGGTCGCCGTGCAGCAGCGGCTCCTGCTCATTGACGATGACCGACGTGGTCGTGTGCAGGGTATGCACGACCAGCAGGCCGCGGCTCAAGCCGGTCAGCACGAGGAAGGCCTCGAGCTGGTCGGTGAGGTCGATGACCTGGAATTCGCTCGATGTCCTCACGCGCAAGCGGAGGTAGGGGCCGTGCGGGTCGACAGTGCGGGCGATGTCGGCCGGCGCGACGCTGGGCAGGGCAACAGCTGTCGTGTGCATGGGTCCAGCATCCACGCGACGGCCGCCCAAGTCTTGAGCGGCAGGTGAGCAGCCCGTGAGATCTTCGTGAACGTCGCGCCGCCGTACATACAGCACTGGATTGGCAAGGACCGATTCGGCGACCTCGGGGGCGTTCAGGCGCGTCGGACCAGTCCCAGTGCGACGCCGAGACCGAACGCGCCGCCTTCGGCCAGCGACAGCAGGGCGCGGCTGATCGGACCGAACTCGGGTTCCCCCACCAGCCGTCCCAGCGGCGTGAGCAGGACCTGGGAGCCGGCCGACGCCTGCGCGAGCAGGTGGACGGTGCCGCCCACCAGCGGCACGCCAGCGGCGGCAAGCGCCAGCGCCGCCACTGCGCCGCCAAGACCGGTCCACACGGCGGCCGTCGCACGTGCACGACCACGGGGCGCCGCCAGCCCGGACGCCACGCCGCGAGTGCCGACGGCGTAGCCAGCTCCGACGCCCGCGCCGATCACCGCGCCCTCGACGAGGCCACCGAAGGGCAGCGCCAGGCCGAAGAGCGCGCCGAGGGTCCAGCGCGCGAGCAGCTGGGCGCTGCCTCCGGCGAGCGCGCCCCCCACCGCGGCGCCCGTGATGAGCGCCGGCTGCCGCGCCGACAGCGCCAGTGCCTCGGCGGCGGAGAGGCCGGCGGCAACGCCGGCGCCGCCGACCAGGCCACACGCTGCCCCGATCGCCGCCAGGACCGGCGCCACGGTGACCGGGGCGCTGCTGCCGGGCGCCAGCGCCAGCAGGATGCCGCCGGCGCTGCCGGCCGCCGCACCCGCAAGCCCGCCGCCCAGGGTGCCGCCCACCCAGCGCCTGGCTACGAGCCGCGCGGCCCGGCCGACCCGCACGCTGATCAGCGTCGCCGCTGACCGCAGTCCCCCGCGGGCGCCGATCAGGGGCACCTCGCCTGCCTGGGGTACCTGGTGGCGGGCATCGCGCAGCAGCGCGCGGGCGAGCGCTGCCTGTGGATGCCCCTCGATTCGCCGTAACGCTTCTTCGGTCCCGAGCGCGTGCAACTGCTCGGCGGCATCGCGCTGCTCCTCCTGGTCCGCAGGCGTGAGCGCCGGCGCCAGGATCAAGGGCAGCCACGGCGCGAACCGGTCGTGGCCTGGCGTTGCCGGCACCGCGAGCGGCGGCTCGCCTCCGGCCTCACGTCCCTCGTCAGCCTCCTCGATGAGGTCGGCGCAGACAAATTGATAGCCGTGACGCGACACCGTGCGGATGAACCGGGGCTCGCGCGGATCGTCGCCGAGCGTCCGGCGCAACGTGCGGATGGCCTGACTCAGCGCGCTGTCGGAGACGATCACGTCGCTCCAGACCCGATCGAAGATGTCGCGCCTGTGCACCGCGTCGGCGCGGCGCTCGACCAGGAACAGCAGAAGGTCGAAGTACCGCGGGATCAGGGCGATCGGCTGGCCGTCGCGCGTCAGGCGGCGCTGGCGCGGCGAGAGCACGAAGTCGGAGAAGCGGAAACGCGGCACGGCAGCGACGATAGACGAGAACCTGGCAGGGATGGTAGGTCGCTGCGTCGGGACGCCACGCCACGCCTATCCAGGCAAGGCTCGCTGCGTGATGAACTCGACGATCTCCGCGGGATCGGCAAGCGCGTGCGGGTGGTGACCGACGCCCGGCTTGTGGATCACCGTGATGAGTCCCTCACGGGCGCGATACCGCGTCTCGATCAGCGCCGTGTTCTCCGCGACCGGGACCACGTCATCGGCATCGCCCACCACGTGCAGCAGCGGCACCTGCGCCCGAGCGAGCGGCCCGAGCCGGTCCACGGGATTGGATGCGTATGCAGCCCCTTGCGCGTCGGTCAGCCCGTACGCGGCGAGGCAGCGCTGCCAGTCCGGCGCGCTGCCAGTGCCCCGTCCCTTGCCCCCGGGCCAGCTGCCGATGGCGCAGACAGGGGCGTCGGCGTAGATTGCGCCCACCGCGTCGGGACGCGATGCCGCCCAGTTGTAGGCCAGCAGTCCGCCACGGCTGTACCCGGCCAGCACCGGTCGCGGCGCGAGCGCGAACCTTCGTGTCCACACGTCGTAGGCGGCGCTCCACGCCGCCACGGCGCGCGGGCAGCCATACAGTCCGGCCGCGGACGGGTTGTGCGCGATGTGCCAGCCGCGATCGAGCAGCTGGGCGTCGAGCCCGTGCCAGAACTGGTGGCCGAAAAACTCCGCCACCCACAGCCACGGCCTGCCCGGGGCCGCCTGCTGCGGCACGGCAACGGTGAACGACTGCCCCTCCGCCGTGAAGTCGTGGCGCGCACAGTCGAGGTGCCGCCCCTTGCGTCCGGGGAAGGTCGGCGCGGCCGCCTGTGCGCCGACAGGCAGGCCCACGAGGCAGCTCACAGCCAGCAGAAGCACGTCTCGTCGGCCACGAGCCGGCAGCAGTGATGCTGAGTCACCGGCGCCCGCCGGCCGATCGATGTGCAAGGGTGTCGTCATCGCGAGAACCGGTGGGGTATCTTACCCGGACCCGCACCGCCGTTCCTGCGGCACGTGCACTGCGGCCGGCCCTCAATCGCTCGGCGTCCAAGAGCACAGCGATGGAACTCGACCACGTCTTCGTGATGTGCGATGTGGGAGCGCCGGAAGCCGCCGCACTGCACGCGCTCGGCTTGCGCGAGGGCTCGTCCAATGCCCATCCGGGGCAGGGCACCGCGTGCCGGCGCTTCTTCTTCGGCAACGCCTACCTCGAGCTGATGTGGGTGGCCGACGCCGACCAGGCCCGGGCGCCCGCGGCAGCGCCGACGCGACTCTGGGACCGCTGGTCGCAGCGACGCCGCGGCGCCTCGCCGTTTGGCCTGGTCCTGCGCGGCGGCCCCAATGCCGCCGACACCGCCCCTGCATGGCCGACGTGGACGTACCGGCCGGCGTGGCTCAGCAAGGAGCAGTCGATCGAGTTCGCGCGGGACACGCGGCTCGAGGAACCGGAGATCATCGCGCTGCCCTTCCTGCGCGAGCGTGTCGGCGCCGGCGTGGAGCCCGTCGACCACGATTTCCTGCTCACCGACATCACTGCCGTCAGGTGCGGACTCGGCGATGCGGCGCGTCTCTCGCCTGCCTTGCGCAGTCTGGAGGACCTGGGCATCGTCACCTTCGAGTCTGCTCGTGAGCCGACCCTGCGGCTGGGCTTTGCCGGCGGCGACGAGGGTAAGACCATGGACCTCTGGCCGACGCTGCCGCTCGTGCTCGAGTGGTGAGGCGGTTGTTGATCGCCTTCCCGAGTGGACCTGCGCGCTACGCGTGACGCGCACGCCTGACGACACACACGATGACACGGGACGCCACGGGCTCCTGGATGCTGCCCGAGCCGTACGACTTCTTCGAGACCACCCGCTGGCTGCGCCTGGGCGTGCGCGACCCGACGGTGCGGCGCGACGGCGCCGCGCTCTGGCGCACCGCCCACACGCCCGAGGGTCCGGTGACCGTGAAGTTGACGGCCGGGACGCACCTGCAGGCCGACGCATGGGGGCCCGGGGCCGCCGCCGTGATGCAGCACATCCCGCGCTGGACCGGACTGCACGAACCGGCGTGGACGATGCCGCCACACCCGGTGGTCGATCGGCTGCTGCGCGCGCATCCAGGCGTGCGACTGAGCGACACCGGTGACGTCTTCGAGGCGCTGGTCAGCGTGGTGTTGCAGCAGCTGGTCACCTGGGAGCATGCCGCGATGACCTGGCGGCGCCTGTGCGACGCCCATGGCGCGGCAGCACCCGGGCCGACCGACTTGCGGCTCGCCCCCACCCCGCGCGCCATCCGCGCCGCCGGCACGATGCACTTGCAGGCGGCCGGCATCGGCGGCAAGCAGGCGCGCACGCTGATGACCGTGGCCGGAGTCGCGCATGCGATGCGGCGGGCCGAAGGCATGGCCACGCCAGAGGCGGCCGAGTGGCTGCAGAAGGTGCCCGGCGTCGGCCCCTGGACGGCCGGCATGGTCCTCGGGCTTCGACTCGGCCGCCCCGAGCCGCTGCCCTTCGGCGACGTCCACCTGCCGCACACCATCGCCTGGGCCCTGGCCGGCGAGTCCCGCGCCAACGATACCCGGATGGCAGCCTTGCTCGAGCCGTTCGCGGGGCAGGCGTTCCGCGTGGTGCGGCTGGTGTGGGCGGCCGGCATCCAGGCCCCGCGCCGCGGCCCGCGCCCCGCCTGGCGATGAGCAGGAGCGCTCGAGGGACCGTGGAGGCCCCGCCGGAGCGAGCCGCTATAATCCGGCACGATGCGACGCCTGCGACACCGGACCCGCACATGACCCACCACGGCCGCCGTCTTCCCCTCGCTCCCCAACCGGAGCCAACGGCTGATGCCACTCCGGCGTCCCCGATGACGCGTCGGTCAGCGCTGCAGGGACTCGCTGCGGGGCTCGGTCTGGCGATCGCCGCTCCCGCCGACGCGCACGGCATCGACCATCCGCTTGCCGCGCACGTCACGCAGCGCCCCCGCCCCCTCACGCCCGTCGCCGACAGCCCGGCACCGACGCCACAGTTCTTCGACGCGCACCAGTTCGCGACCCTCGCCGTCGTGTCCGAGTTGATCGTCCCCGGGTCGGTGGCCAGCGGCAGCCCGGCGTACATCGACCAGGTGCTGGCCATCGAGCACGACGAGGTGCGGCTGCGCTTCGTGAGCGCGCTCGCGGCCGTCGATGCGGCGGCGCGCGAGGCACACGGCACCACGTTCCGCGCCGTCCCTGCCGCGCAGCAAGCGGCGTTGGTCGAAGCTGTGGCGACGCTGCCGACGCTCAAGTCGTGGATCGCCGGGGCGCACTACTCCTCGGAGCCCGGCATGAGGGAACTGGGCTTCACCGGCAACGTCTTCTTCCAGAGTTTCCCGGCGTGCGAGCACACCGAGGGACACGAGTAGTCACGTCTCCCCACACCTCATGCAGACCGATCCCGCAGGCAAGCATTTCGACGTCGTCATCATCGGCTCGGGCGCGTCGGGCGGCTGGGCCGCCAAGCGCCTGACCGAGGCGGGCCTGCACGTGGCCGTACTCGAGGCCGGCCGGGCGCTCACCGACGCCGACTACAAGGAACACGTCCAGCCCTACGAGCTGCCGTATCGCGGCAGGACCAAGGCGCCGCTCGAGCGCACGCAGCCGCGGCAGTCGCAGTCCTACGCCGTGCGCGAGTGGAACGCCGACTGGTACGTCAACGACATCGAGGAACCGTACCTGGACGACTCCGATCCGGGCTTTCTCTGGGTCCGCCCGCGGGTGGTCGGTGGGCGGATGAACATCTGGGGCCGAGGCTGCCTGCGGATGAG
Organism: Luteitalea sp.; assembly: GCA_046593715.1. Taxonomy (GTDB): domain Bacteria; phylum Acidobacteriota; class Vicinamibacteria; order Vicinamibacterales; family Vicinamibacteraceae; genus Luteitalea. Next base: position 99,269 of record JBKJQW010000125.1, on the reverse strand, counting down.
CGACATCGACTTCAAGGCCGCGTCGCACGACGGCGTCGGTGTCGATTGGCCGCTCACCTACGCGGAGATCAAGCCGTACTACGACCTGGTCGAGGAGTACGTCGGGGTCTCGGGCATGAAGGAGGGGCTGGCGCAGTATCCCGACGGTCCCTTCCAGCCGCCAATGGGCCTGACCTGCAACGAGATGGCCGTCCGCTCGCGAGTCAAGAAGGCCTTCGGCTACACCGTCACACAGGGTCGCACGGCCAACCTCACCAGGCCGCTCAACGGGCGGCAGCCGTGCCACTACTGCGGGCCCTGCGAGCACGGCTGCATCACCCACTCGTACTTCAGCTCGGCGTTCACGACGATGAAGGATGCGCTGGCGACGGGCCGCTGCACCCTCCTCACCGGGGCGATGGCCTACAAGGTACTGATGGATCCAGACACGCACCGGGCCAAGGGTGTGCTGTACATCGATCGACTGACGCGTCAGCCGAAGGAAGTCTTCGGGCGCGCCGTAGCGCTCTGCGCGCAGACGCTGGAGTCGGTGCGGATGCTCTTCAACTCGGCGACGCGCCAGGCGCCCAACGGCCTGGCCAACTCGAGCGGCCTGTTAGGCAAGTACCTGATGACGCATTTCTCTGGTGCGGGTGCCTCGGGCGAGCTTGCCGATCTCACGGAGCAGCCGTCGATCGCCGGTGCCAACCGACCGTGCGGCTTGCTCACGCCGCGCTTCCGCAACCTGCCCGGCGGGCCCAAGACCGACGGCTTCCTCCGCGGCTACGCGCTCAGCACCTACGTCGGCGCGGGGTTCAACTTCAGCGCCGCAGGGATCGGCGAGGCGTACAAAAAAGCCATCCTGCAGCCGCGCCCGTCGACGCTCACCTTCTCCGGCTTCGGCGAGTGCCTGCCCTACGCCGACAACGCCTGCAGCGTGGACCCCAACACGCTGGACGCGTTCGGCATTCCGGTGGTCCGGCTGCGTATCTCGCCGCGCGACAACGAGCGCGCGCTGCACCGCGACATGGCCACGCACGCGGCCGAGATCCTCGACCGCCTCGGCGCGACCAACATCCGACAGAGCCACGGCATGCGCGGCCAGGCCCACGAGGTGGGCGCCGCACGCATGGGCATCGACCCGAAGTCGTCCGTGCTGACGCCGTTCCTGCAGACCCACGACGTTGGCAACCTGTTCGTGATGGACGGCTCGAGCTTCCCGTCGAGCGCGTGGCAGAACCCGACCCTGACGATCATGGCCCTGGCCGTGCGATCCACCGATTACATGCTGGAGCAGCTGCGCACCAGGAGTCTCTAAGCGTCGGGCGGTAGGGGCCGTTCCCCGAGCGGCCCGATCAGGCGCGTTCGGGGAACGCGCCCTACCTGGCGCTGGCGTCCACGGCGTCCACGAGGCCGTGGACGGCCTTGTCGAGCAGCTTCATGCCGATGGTGTCGCCGCGCATGTGCCCGAGGCGGACGATGACCATGTCGCGCGACGGGATGATGATCACCCGCTGGCCGCCGGCCCCGGCCATCCAGTAGGCATCTGGCGGCGCGTCGAGCTCGTTGGTGCCGTTCACCCAGAACAGCCCGCCATACCTGGGCGTGGCCCATCCCGGCGCCGGCGTGCTGATAAATGTCACGAAGCCCGCGGGCAGCAGGCGCGTGCCCTGCCACACGCCGTCCTGCGCGTAGAGAAGGCCAAGCCGGGCCCAGTTGCGCACCGTGCCGTAGTCGTAGCCGCTCAGGATGAAGTTGCCGTAGGGATCGGGCTCGAGCACCTGGCGCCGGATGCCGATCCGGTCGAACAGCGCCCGTTGCGGCCACGTCAGATAGGTCTCGCCGCGGGCCTCGACCACCTGCCGGACCAACGCCCCGAGGGTGAGCGGATCGCAGTTGCGATAGCGCCCCTCGGTGCCTGGCGGGAACTGCAGCGGCCGGCTCGTCGAGAAGCGGAACACGTCGATGGCGCCTGAGTAGACCAGCGCATGTGCCGGGTAGCCGTCGCGGTCGGGCGCGTAGCCCGGGTCGGCGGGCGAGGTGCAGTGCAGCCCACTGCTCATGCGCAGGAGGTGGCTCACCGTGATTGCGCGGCGTGGGTCGTCATCGCCCTGCCACGCGGCGATCGGCGCCGGTGCCTCGAGCTTCAGCGCGCCCTGCTGGATCAGCACGCCGACGAGCGTGGCCGTCAGGCTCTTGCCCATCGACCAGCTCTCGAGTTGCGTGTCGACGGTGGCACCGAGCGCGTAACGCTCGGCCACGATGCGCCCCTTGTGGAGCACCAGGACGCCGGCCGTCAACGCCTCCGGATCTCCGAAGGCGACGTCCACCGCTGCGTTCACCGCGCCGTTGTCCAGTCCTTGCGGCAGCGGCTCACGCGCCGGTGCGTCGCCCATCGGCCACGGCTGGCTTCCCGCGTCTGGCAACGTCGTCGGCACTGGCGTCGGCGCAAACAACACCGAATCGGTGCCTTCGGGATGGATGACGCAGCCCTGATCGCCGTAGAAGCCTGCCGAGCGGGTGACCAGGCCACGCACGGTTGCGCGAACGATCCTGCGCTCGCGATCGACAACCGTCGTCATGTGCGCACGGTCGGCCTCGGGAGTGAGGAAAAAGGCGCTGTTCAGGCGCGCTTCGGCCTCATCCCGGCCCGACACGAAGACGGCCGAACACAGGATCTTGGCGTACGCCGCCGCACCGAGCGTCAACGGCGTGTCGCTCGGCGAGAAGCCGCCGCTCGTGGCCGGATTGAGTGCCGTGGCGTCAGGACGCGTAGGCGTCTGCGCCAGGGCAGAGGACAGCGTGGACGCGGCCACGACGATGCCGGCAGCCAGCAGGTGACCAATCGGCTGTCGCAGCCATGGCCGCTGACCGCTGTCGCGTTCTCGCATCAGAAGCTCCGAGGTCCAGCCCTACTTCATCGAGTGAAGGCCGAACATGTTGCCCTCGGTGTCCACCGCGAGCACCACGAAGCCGTACTCGCCAATCGACATCTTGTCGCGGTGCACCTTGCCACCTGCGGCGACAACGCGACCGCCCTCGACGGCGCAGTCGTCGCACACGAAGTAGACCAGCGTGCTGCCGCCCGATGGCACACCCGGCGCCTTGACCAGGGCGCCTGACGCACCGGACGCGGTCGGGCTCATCGGAAACGCCGACATCGCGATGTCGGGCATGGACAGGGCCTGGAGGGTGGTTTCCAGCACCGACTCGTAGAACGCGCGGGCGCGCGGCATGTCCTGGACGTAGATCTCGAACCAGCCGACCGGGTTTGGGCGAGCCATGACTCCTCCTGGGAAGGCGGCAGTGTAACAGGGCCGCGCGGCTCCGTCCTTTGCTAGCATGACGCTTCAACGGAAGAGGAGCAGCACTGTGACTGACCTGCGCGATCGCGTCGTCTTGATTACCGGAGCATCCACCGGCATTGGTGCAGCCGCGGCCCTGGCGTTTGCGCGGGCGGGTGCCAAGCTGGCGCTGCACTACAACGCGAGCGCTGCCGCGGCCACGGCCGTCGCGAGTGCGGCACAGACCCTGGGCGTCGAGACGGCCCTCATCCAGGGCGACCTCGGCCACACCGATGCCGTACCCCGCATCGTGGCGGAGGCGATGGCGCGGTTCGGCCGGATTGACGTGCTGATCAACAACGCCGGCGGCATGCTCGGCCGCCGGAGCATCGGCGAGTACGCCGAAGCGCACCTGCAGGAGGTGCTGGCGCTCAACGTCACGCAGGTCGTGATGATGGTCCACGAGGTCGTGCCGATCATGCAGCGTCAGGGCGGCGGGGCGATCATCAACGTCAGCTCGATTGCGGCGCGCACCGGCGGCGCAGGCGGCGCGGTGCTCTATGGCGCAGCCAAGGGCTTCATCGCGACGGCCACTCGCGGCTGGGCGCGGGAACTCGCTGGCGACAACATCCGCGTCAACGCCGTCTCGCCGGGGGTGGTCGCCACGCCGTTCCACGAACGTTACTCGACGCCCGCGCAGTTGGAGACCATGCGCGCCAGCATCCCGGTCGGGCGCATCGGCACCGCGGAGGAATGCGCCGGCACGTTCCTGTACCTGGCCTCGGAAGAGGCCTCGGGCTATGTGACCGGACAGATCGTCGAAGTCAACGGTGGCCAGTACATGCCGTAGCGCTGCGGCCGAGGGGCTACCCCGTCACGGGGGTGTCGCGCCCGCGGCCGTCAGCAGCGCCGACGTGGCCGCGTAGTCACCGGTCGCGCGATACCAGCCGTGCTCTGCCCCGTGCGTCGCCCATCCGAGTGGGGTGCTTTTGAAGTCGGCATCAGTGGCGTCGAGTGGCGGGTCGAAGTGCAGGATGGCCGCGGTCATCGCGGCGTTGCCATGGAAGGCGGCCCAGTGCAACGGCGTCGCGCGATGCTGCCCTCTCGCGTCCACGGGCCAACCGCACTGGAGAAACACGCGCACCGCGTCCCCCTGGTTGTTCCGGGCGGCGTGCGCCACCTCACGGCGATCAGCGGCAGACAGCGTTCCGACGACACCAGGGTGCTCGAGACAGACGGCGTTCGCCCTTGACTGATCAGCCATCCAGCACGCGTCGATCAGCCTGCCCGCCGCGGGCATGTGATCCAACAGCAGCGCCAATACGTCGTGGTGGCCGAACGTCCGCGCGACCCTGGGTGCGGTGGCGTGGAAACCCAGGGTCCACTGGTAGATCGTGCCACCGGCGCGGTGATCGCTCATCGGAAACCACTCGGCGTTGACCTGCATCCGCACGCAGCGAGGGTCGGCCTCGAGGTGCCGCCGCGCGAGCGCGAGGTCGCCCAGCGCGGAGGCCAGCAGCAGGTCGGTGCGACAGCCACGCGACACCAGGTAGCGGGCGACGTCCTGCCGGTCCTTCACCATGTGCTGCGCGGGCGTCGACTCGTGGTCCACATCACGCGCGTCCAGGTGCGCCCCGGACTCCACCAGGTAGCGAGCCACGTCGGTCGTGCTCGCAAAGTGGAGCGGCGTCTGCCCGTCGCCGCCCCGGGCGTGCACCGCCGCCGCATCGCGGGACACCAGCTCCCGCAGCCGCTCCAGCAGGCCGAGGCGAGCCGCGGCATGCGCGTCCACCGTGGCGCCGCGCTCGATGGCATACGCCGCGAGTGCCGGGTCCGCGGTGTCGAGCAACCCGAAGCCGCCCGCCCACCAGCGACTCCTGGCGTCGATGTCCGCGCCGGCCTCGAGCAACACGTCCAGCATCTCCCGGCTCTGGACGTTGACGATTGCCGGAGAGTCGAAGGGGCCTACCGGCTCGTTGATGAGGGCTGTCAGCGTCGGCTGCGTCTGCAGCAGCACGCGGACGCTGTCGGCGTCATCGGCAACGAACGCGGCTTTCAGGGCGTCGATGTCCATCGCGAAGTCCTCATGATGTGTCACGCGATATGAACCGGCTGTACTGGGACAGCCAGTCGCCCACCGCGGGTCAGCGCGCCGCGGTGCCGTCCCAGGCCACACGGCGCTTCTCACGCAACGCGATATTGGCCAGGTGCGACGTCCTCGCGGCGATGTGGCCGGTGCGGATGTCCGACGTCGGCCGCTTGCGGCTGCGCATGCAATCGAGCCAGTTCTGCAGGTGCGCGATGGTGCCGTCGGCCCCTGACCGCACGTAGGTCTCAGGCTCCGGTGCGTGCGAGCCCGGGACGTTTGGTGCGTCTCGCCGGTACACGGCCAGTCGCTGCCTGTCGATCTTCATCGTCGCCTCGCTGCCCCGGAACTCCAGCCCGCCATCGTCAGTGCGGTTGTTGAACGAGCCGACGTAGGACGTCGAGAACGCCTTCGGGAACTCCAGCGAGGCGTTGGCGGTGTCGGGGGCCTCCCACGACGTGCGGATGTGGTTGGCGCCGGTGGCGACCACCGCGCGCGGCGCCTCCACGTCCATGTACCAGTGCACGACGTCGATCCAGTGGGTCAGCAGATCGGTGAAGCCACCCCCGCCGTAGTCCCAGAAATGACGCCATTGCAGGAGGCGCTCGGGGTCGAACGGGCGATCGGGCGCGGGCCCGAGCCAGGCCTTCCAGTCCAGGTGAGCGGTGTCCACCTGCGCGCCCGCCGCCGTGCCGGGCTGCTGATACCAGTAGGTGTGCACGAACGAGATCGGCCCGAGGCGCCCCGCGTCGATGAGCTCCTTGCCGAGCGTGAAGTGCTCCCAGCTGCGCTGCTGCGTGCCGGTCTGCACAATCTGGTGGGACGCCTCGACGGCCTGCACCATGGCCTCGCCTTCCGCGATGGTGCGCGAGATCGGCTTCTCGACGTAGACGTCCTTTCCCGCTTTCACGGCGTCGATGGTCATCGTGCGATGCCAGTGGTCGGGCGCGCCAATGACGACGGCGTCGATGGTCGCGTCGTCGAGGACGCGCCGGTAATCGGCCACGCGCGCGGCAGCAGGCGCGTGCTCGGTCGCCCGGTCGAGGCTGGTCCCGTAGACGTCACAGAGGGTCGTCATCTGCACGCCGGGCATCTGCTTGAGCCGGCTCATGAGGCCGCGCGCGCGGCCGCCGGTGCCGATCACGCCAATGCGGATGCGGTCGTTGGCGCCCTGGGTGGACGCGGCGGCAAGGCGCGTGCCCAGGGCCAGGCCGGAGGCGGACGTCAGGAACGTGCGGCGGGTCGGTTGCATGATGTCTCCCCGGTAGGGGCGGCTTTCCGAGCCGCCCGACGATCCACGGTAGGGGCGGCTTCCCGAGCCGCCCGACGATCCACGGTAGGGGCGGCTTCCCGAGCCGCCCGACGGTCCACGGTAGGGGCGGCTCCCCGAGCCGCCCGATACTCGTGTCAGTCTCTGGCCGGCTTCCCTAGCATCTGTTCGCGTGCGGCCCGGAACTCGTTGCCGGGCGCCCATTCGGGCCACGCGGCAGCGTTGGCCACGCGGTACCCCACCGCCATCAGCAGCCGCGCGTCATCCACGGCACCCGTCAGGTCCCAGTCGTCCTTCACCTCGTCGGACGGGCTGTGGTAGTCGCGGCTCGTGTACTCGTCGCGCTTCTTGGTGCCGTAGTCGGCGTCCTTGCCCTCGAACTCGGTGCCGGAGTCGGTGTACAGCGCGGGCACGCCCTTCTTGGCGAAGTTGAAGTGGTCGGAACGGTAGAAGTAGCCCTTCTCCGACTCGGGATCGGGACGCAGCGTGCGGCCCTGCTCGCTGGCGGCGGCACGCAGCACCTCGTCGAGCTGCGAGGCGCCCAGGCCCACGACCGTCAGGTCCTTGGTCCGGCCCCACTGGTTGATGCCGTCGATGTTGATCACCGCAACGGTTTTCGCGAGCGGGTACACCGGGTACTCGGTGTAGTAGGCCGAGCCCAGCAGGCCCTGCTCCTCGGCGGTAACCATCAGGAACAGCACCGAGCGCTTCGGCCTGGGCTGCACCTGCGTGAACGCCCGGGCGATCTCCAGTGCCACCGCGGTGCCCGACGCGTTGTCGAGCGCGCCGTTGTAGATGTCGTCGCCGTCCACCGCGTCGCCAACGCCGAAGTGGTCCCAGTGCGCGGTGTAGACGATGTACTCGTCTTTCAGCGCCGGGTCGCTGCCCTCCAGCTTTGCCAGCACGTTCTTGGACGCCATCGTCCGGGTCTTGTTGGCGATCGCCAACGAGGCCGTCAGGCCCAGTGGCACCGGCTTGAAGTCGCGCGACAACGCCTGCGTCTTGAGCGCGTCGAGGTCCTGGCCTGCCTGGGTCATCAGCGCGCGGGCCGCGTCGAGCGACAGCCAGCCTTCGACCTTGGCGCGACTCATGTTGTTGTCTGCCGTCACCAGATCGAGCCGCTCGCCCAGAAAACCCTGCACGACCGGAAACGGATAGCCAGCGGTGGCGGTCTCGTGGACGATGAGGACGCCGGCGGCGCCGCGCCGCGCGGCCTCCTCGTACTTGTAGGTCCAGCGGCCGTAGTAGGTCATGGCGCGACCGCCGAAGATCGTGTCATCGAGCGTGTTCGGGTCAGCCGCCGATGGCACCTGCGGGTCGTTGACCAGCACCACGATGGTCTTGCCCTTGACGTCGATGTCCTTGAAGTCGTCCCAGCCGAACTCGGGGGCGCTCACCCCGTAGCCGACAAACACCAGATCCGAGTTGTCCAGGCTCACGCTATCGGTCACGTGTCTGGTCCATGCCACGACCTCGTCCTTCCACTTCAACGTCGACGTCCTGCCGTGGCCGGTCACTGTGAACGGCCGCTGCTCGGATGGCGTCAGGCCGACGAGGCGGACGTCCTGCACATAGGTGCCGTCGGTGTTGCCCGGCTGCAGGCCGAGCGCCTTGAACTGTTCCTCGAGGTACGCCACCGTGCGCGTCTCACCGTCGGTGCCCGGCTTGCGGCCCTGGAACGCGTCGGAGGCCAGCGTGCGCGTGTGCTCGAGGATCCGTGACGCCTCGATGGCCGGCAGCGCATTGAGCGGGATCGCCGCTGGCTGGTCGGTGGCGGGCGGCGCGACTGCACGGCTGCAGGCAGCCAGCGCGACAGGCAGGAGCAGGACGGCAACGGCAACGGATCTCATGGACCGCAATCGTACCGTGCCTGTGTAGAATGCAAGCTTCCGGAGTCCCTTGGAGGTCCGCGCATGAGTGTCACCCGCCGACAATTCGGCAAGCTGGCCATGGCAGCTGTCCCCGCGTCACTGCTCGGCGATCGTTCGCTGGCCGGTGCCATGGCGATGCAGCGGCCAACCTCGTCGATCAATGGCGTCCAGGTCGGCGTCATCACCTACAGCTACCGCGCCATGCCCGAACAGGGCGCCGACGCCGTGCTCAGGTACGTCCGCGAGTCGGGCGTCAGCGCGGTCGAGCTGATGGGCAATGCGATCGAGGCGTATGCCGGGGCGCCGGTCATGCCGCGCCCGAGCGGCGCAGGTGCTCCGGCTGGCCCGGGTGGTCCAGGCGGTAGGCGGCCACCCACGCCCGAGGAGGTCGCGGCGCGCGAGAAGTACGCGGCCGACCTCAAGGCGTGGCGGCTGTCGCAGTCGATGGAGAAGTTCAAGGCGCTGCGCAAGCTGTACGACGATGCGGGCGTCTCCATCTACGCCACCAAGATGCTCTCCACGTCGATGTCAGACGAAGAGTTCAAGTATGTGTTCGACGTCGCGGAGGCGCTTGGCGCCACCCACACGACCCTCGAGCTGACCACCGACAGCGCGGCCCTCAAGCGCATCGGCGACTACGCGATGAAGCGGAAGATCTACGCCGCGTACCACACGCACCTGCAGGGCACGCTGACCGCCTTCGACGAGGCGTTTGCGGTGTCCAAGGGCAACATGGCCAATGTGGACTTCGGCCATTACGTGGCGGCTGGCAGCGGCGACCCGGTCGTCTTCCTCGAGAAGTTCCACGACCGCATCAGCAGCTTTCACATCAAGGATCGCAAGTCCAAGGAGCACGGCGGCGCCAACGTCCCGTGGGGGCAGGGCGACACACCGATTGGGCGCATCCTGCAGAGCGTGCGCAAGCACGGCTACACGATGCCGGCCACGATCGAGATGGAGTACGACGTCCCGGCGGGATCGACGCCAGTGGCCGAAGTCCGCAAGTGCGTGGAGTTCTGCCGGAGCGTGCTTACTTAACGGCTGGCGCGGGGGCAGCGTGTTCGAGGGTGAGGCCGACCGCCGTGCCTCGCCTGAAGCCCTTCCAGTAGGTGTGCGCTGGCAGCTCGCGACCCTCGCGATCGACGGCGTACACCGCGGCGCTGCCCGATTCGACGACGTCCAGGTACGCCTGCCGGCTGGCGTCGGCTTTGAGATGGCGGTCAAGGTAGGCGGTGGCGAAGTGCTGCAGGATGTTGTTCATCCGCAGCGTGTCCCACACCGCATCGGCATGATGGGTGTACGACACCGTGCCCTTCCCGGAAGCAGCCAGCACCTCGGCCGGCACTGGATGGGGCGCCGCGGCATTGTGGTTGGCGTTGACGAAGGTCAGCAGGTAGCGATCGGCGTTGACCGCGCCCTCAAACAGCGCCCGCGTGCCCTTGGTGTAGCCCGAGACGTCGTCCACGCTGCCGGCCACCAGCAGCATCGGCGTGCGGATGCCAGCAAGGCCGGCGGCGTCCCAGGCCCCGATCTGCATGCCCCAGGGCCCGATCGCGATGACGGCTTTCACGCGGGCGTCGAGCGAGGCGCGGTACGCCGGGTCGCTTGCCGCCCGTGCGGCGAGCAGCCTGTTGGGCGGGGCGCCGCGCATCGTCTGGGCGGCCTCGCTGTAGCCGCCGCCGATCACGTTGATCACGCCATAGCCGCCCATCGAGTAGCCGACGATGCCGGTGCGGGTGGGGTCGAGGCGTGCACTGAGGAAGCTGCCCGAGCCTGGCGCAGCGAGCCTGGTCATCTCGTCGAGGACGAACAGCTGGTCGAACGGCCGGTTGTACAGCGTGCTTGCGAAGGCCTGCTGGTCGGCATAGGTGCTGTCGGCATGGTCGATGGACACGACGACGAAGCCCTTGCTTGCGAGGTTCTCGCCGAGATGACTCATCAGGTAGCGATTGCCCGGGTAGCCGTGCGACAGGATCACCAGCGGGAACGGCTCGCTCGTCGTCGCGACATTCGCGTCTCTCACGGCCTGGCCGTGCAGTGTCACGGCGATCGTGGGATCGCGCGCGACGGTGGGATAGGTACCGCCTGGTGTCTGGCCTGGCGCCAGTGTGGCGGGGTACCACACCTCGAGCACGAACGACCGGTCGTAACGCGCGGTGGGCCCGCCTTCCTGCGTACGCAGGATGTCGGGGCGGTCGCGGTCCACGGCGGTCAGTGTGCGTACGCCGACGGCGTAGCGACCGTACGCGGCCAGCTCCGGGGCGATGGGCGTCACCACGTCGATACGCGTCGTCTGTGCGACCGCGCCAGCGGCGGCGAGGAGCAGGGTGAGGGCGGCGAGGGGAATCAGGCGGAGGGGAGTAGGCATCTGTCAGTCACCGGTTCGGTGCCACCATACAACAGCAGTGACGCGCGGTCGGGGCGCGCGTCACTGCTGCCAGGGGAGCCATGTCAGAACGCAAGTATCGCCAGCACGGGTACCAGGACGACGACCGCGATCGGTCACGACAGCCGGACCGCGACCGGCGTCCGGCGCAGGAGCCGGGTGCGCCAGCGGCCACCCGCCGGCTCTCCTCGGAAGGCGCCCGCAACCCGAATCTCATGGGCTATCACGAGGTGGTCAAGTGTGCGAGTTGCGGCGCGCCCGTTGACGCCGGCATCCTCGCGCTCAGCGCCTGTGCGCGCTGCGGGCAGGCGCTGCATGCGTGCGTGCAGTGCGCCAACTTCGACACCAGCGCGACCTTCGAGTGCACCCGGCGCATCCCGGCGCGGATCACGCCGAAGGACGCCCGCAACGAGTGCACGCTGTTTGCCGTGCGCGCCTCCTGGGAGCGCGAGACGTCGTCCAAGGTGGCGCCGTCCACCGAGTCGAGCGCCAAGAAGGCCTTCGACGACTTGTTCAAGTAGCGGGCTGGTCGCGCACGCGACGGTGACGTACGCGGGGACGTCGGTGTAGGCTGGTGCGCATGCGCACCTCCCGCCGTCAGTTTGTCACCACCACTCTCGCTGCGTCTGCGGCGGCGGCGGCCTCCAGTGCCGACCTCCGCGCCCAGAAGCCTGCGGCGCGGGAGTACTACGAGCTTCGCGCGTACCGCCTCAAGGCCGGTGCGCCCACGACCGCCCTCGACGCGTACTTCGAAAAGGCGCTGCTTCCCGCACTTGCAAAGAGAGGCATCACGGCCGCAGGCGTGTTCAGCGAGCTCGAGGTGGACAAGCAGGCGCAGACCAGCACGGCCAAGCCCGACACGCCGACGTGGGTGTGGATCCCGCATGCCACCCTCGAGTCATTCGTGGGCGTCAGCGCCGACCTCAACGCCGACCCTGGGGTGCAGAAGGCAGGTGCCGACTACCTGCAGGCGCCGAAGGCCACGCCCGCATTCGACCGCATCGACACGTGGCTCTACCGCGCGTTCGTGGGTCACCCGGCGATGACCGTCCCTGATTTTGCAAAGAAGCGGCTGCCGACGCGCGTGTTCGAGATGCGCGACTACGAGAGCCACAGCGAGGCCAAGGCGCTGGCGAAGATGGCGATGTTCAACGAAGGCGAGATCGGAATCATGCGCACGCTCGGCATGTCGCCGCTCTTCTTCGGCCAGGCGATTGCCGGTCCGAACCTGCCGCACCTGCGCTACATCACCTCGGGCCCGGACCTTGCCGCGCACCTCGACGCCTGGAAGAAGTTCGGCCCGGATCCGCGCTGGATGAAGATGAAGGACCTGCCGCAGTACGCCGACTCCACGTCCAAGAACACCGCGCGCTTCCTGTCGCCGAAGCCCTACTCGGCGATCTGACGGGCGGTGGTGCGCGTCAGTTTGCTCAGTACCACATCCCGGGCCCGTATACTGCTGGCATGAGGTCCCCTCGGCCGCACGTCGACCGGACAGCCTTCGCGGTGCAGGCGCTGCACGACGAACCGGATGATCGCCGCTACTGGTGGTCGCGAACGCCAAGCGAACGCCTGGCCGCCATCGAGACAATGCGCCGGGTGGTCTATGGACACGCCGCAACTACCGGACGACCTCAAAGAGTTCTTGAGATGACTCAACGCACAGCGCGTTGAGTACCTCCTGGTCGGAGGCTACGCGGTTGGGCTCCACGGCTATCCGCGCGCGCCGTCGAGCATCGTCCGGTTCGGCACACCACCGTTCCGCATCGAAGTCATGACCGCGATTGACGGCGTCCAGTTCGACGAGTGCCGGCACAACGCCGTTGACTTCGACCTTGGCGGACTTCAGGTGCCGGTCATCTCACTGGACGACCTGAAGATGAACAAGCGCGCGGCGGGTCGTCACAAGGATCTGGCCGACCTGGACAACCTGCCCTGACGGCAGCTTCCACGTTGTTACCGCGACGCGCCTGGGCGCGTTAGGGGCTGACGATCTGCGCCGTGTTGCCACCGGGCTCCGCAGGCGGGTCCTGGATCAAAGTGCCACCGACGTCGCGCTGGCCTTCCGCAGGGCGCTAACGCCCGCGGACTGCCACCGGGTTGGACCAGGCGGCGGCCAGGATCCAGGCAGACGCCGTCAGTTCCATCACGCGCTGCAGGGACCCGCGCACCGGGGCCATTTGCGGCGTGGCCATGGCCACCAGCCCCACGAGCAGCACCAGGCCACAGGCGGCGGTGAGAGCGACGCGCGCGACTGTAGCCCCAGCCTTACGCAACGCACCGGCGAGCACGAACAATCCGACACCACTGCCGATGTAGCCGATGGCCCCACCCAGGTTGTGCAACGCCTGGCGCGGCGTGCCTTCCGCCGGGCAGCCGGCGTCACACGGCGCGAATGCGGCCACGACCCACGACAGGCCAATCAGCGCCACCATCGCGAGCCCGAACCTGGCCGCGCGCGTGGATGGAAGACGCGAGGTCAGCGCCAGGCACGCGAGCATGAGCAGCACGCCTGCCGGCAGGAATGTGCCCAGGCTCACCACCTGGCCATACGGCGCGCCGATGGCGCCCAACTCGCTGATGTACTGGGTGCTCGCACGGTAACCAGGCGTCAGCGCGCCGACGAGCACGGCTGGCACGTGTGCCCAGAGGAGAGCGGCGATCGCCAGCGGCCTCGCGAGACGTGTCATGACCATCGGCTGAAAACGTGAGCGCGTCATGCCCTGACGGTATCAGGAAGCACGATGACCGCAAGGCTGGCCCGCCGGTCCAGAATCAAGGGAGCGCACACGCAACTTCACTGACGTCTCGCTGTGGTAGCGTGCGCGCGTGACCCGCCGCTCCCGGCTCCTGCCATCCGTACGCCGCCCTGCTGCTGCCCTGGCCGCCGCCGTCCTGCTCCTGAGTGGGGCCCGCGCGTGGGGTGAACCCAAGCACGTCTACCTGACGTACTCGGGCGCGCCGGAGTCGTCCATCGACATCAACGTCATCCTGCCCCGTGAGCGGCCGCAGGTCGACATCTACTACGACACGCAGTCTCGTGGCGGGCTCGTCGACGCCTATGCCCACAGGACCACGGCGGCGTACACGCCGTCGATGATGGAGCTGTCGGACCGCCGCACGCTGTACGTGGGCGCGCTGACCGGGCTGCAGCCAGGCACGATCTACTACTTCGTGACGGGCGAGTCGGTCAACGGGATGTCGCGCGAGCGGTCGTTCCGAACACTGCCAGGAGGCGACGCGCCCTTTCGCTTCATCGACGGTGGCGACATGGGCGTCACCGACGCCGTCGTGCCGCTGATGGCACTGGCCGGCAAGCAGAATCCAGACTTCGCGGTGATTGGCGGCGACATCGCCTACGTCAACGGCCTGCTCGGCGGGCTCGCCAGCTGGGACACCTGGCTCACGCAATGGGACCAGCACATGGTCACCAGCGACGGGAGGATGATCCCGATTGTCGCGACCATCGGCAACCACGAAGTCAATCAGTTCACGAGCGACGATCTGCGGCTGCGGGCGCCGTGGTACACAAGCTTGTTCGGACGCCAGGGTCCACAACACCACCACGTGAAGCGATTCGGCACGCTGCTGGCGCTGTTCCTGCTGGACTCGGGACACCTCGTCTCGCACGAGGCGCAGGTGCCGTGGCTGCGCGGCGCCGTCGAGCAGCACCGCGATGTGCGCTACACGATGGCCGCCTACCACGTGCCGCTCTACCCCGCGTACCGAGACTACGAAGGCAGTGGCTCGCGCGAAGGACGCCAGTTCTGGCTGCCGGTGTTCGACGAGTTCGGCCTCACGGTCGGCCTCGAACACCACGATCACGTCCTCAAACGCAGCAAGCCGCTCCGGGGCAACCAGGTCGTCGAGAAGGGCACCATCTACGTCGGGGATGGCTGCTTCGGCAGGCCCCAGCGCACGGTGGATACCGAGAACCCTCGCTGGTACACGGAGAAGGCTTCGGCGACGATGCATTTCTGGCTGGTGCAGGCAAGCCGCGACGCCCTCCGCCTCACTGCTCTCGACGAGACCGGGGCCATCGTCGACAGCGTCGAACTGCCCTTCACACAGCAACCGACGTACGCGCCTTCGTCGGTCACGCGTCCCCGCTAGGTCCTGAGCATGAGGGAGCGGAGAGCGATGAGTACGGACGACTCGTAGAAGGGGATGCCCGCTACGGGCTGACGATCTGTGGCGTGTTCCCGCCAGGCTCCGCAGGCGGGTCCTGGATGGGCACGGGCGGCGGCTCGGTAGGCGGCGTCGCCGGCACATCCTCGTCGTCGTCGGGCTGCGGTGGTGGTGGCTCGCGAGGTGTCGGGGGCTCGTCGGGCACGCCGGTCGGCGACATGGCCACGACGTCGAACGGCGAGGATCCGAGAATCGTGCCTGTACCGATGCTGGAGAGATGCATACGCCTGAGGGTAGTCAGGAACCTGCCGCACTTCAACTGGAGCCGCCACGACACGTGAGGGCGGCGATGCCCGCCGAGGCAATTCGCCGCCAGGCGCGTCACGTCCTGAGCGTCGCGCCGCTGAGGCACGCGCACGACTATTGCGAGTTGAGCCCTTTGAGCGGATTGCTCACCAGGACCGAGCCATAGCGCTGCCCGTCGGAGAGGTCCTCTGAGTACAGAACCTCCGCCCCTCCGACATGCGCGGCCTGAATCACGAGCGCATCCCAGAACGACACCTGATAGCGCGATTCGAGGTCCAGCGCCTCCAGGATCGAGTTGCCCGCATTCACCACCACCTGCCACGCGAGGTAATCGGACACGATGTCGCGCGTGGCCTGGGCACTCAAAGGCTTCTTCGCCTTCCGGCGCAAGTTGACGGCAAGCTCCTGCAGCACCTGCGTGCTCACGACACCCGCCCTGGTCTGCCACAGGTCCTCGACGAGCGCCCTGGCGCGATCGTGCTTCTCGCCGGCGGCCGAGTCGTGGGCGTACATGAGGATGTTCGTATCGACGAAGAACCTATCGCTCATGGAGTTCGTCGCGAGACCTGGGCGGGGCCCACTGGAGATCGAGGCCTTCACGGAGGCGAGCGAGGGCCCGTCGACGAGCCCTGTCGAACGCCTTTCGCTCGCGGACGATCGCTTCGAGTCGGTCGGCGAGAAGCGCACTGATCGAGCGCCCTTCTTCGGCCGCCACGACACGCGCCTCTCGAAGCAAATCGGCATCGAGCTTGAGCGTGACGTTGGTTTTCATGGTGCTGCTGATGGTAGCACGTTGTTCACGTGCAGCACGCTTCACAGTGCTGCGCCCTTACTTCCCCACTCGCCTGCCCACAAACAGCACCCATGGTGTGTCGCCTGGCGCAGTGAAACGCACACCGGCTGCGACGACGCCCTCGCCGCTGAAGGCGCCAGCCTTCGGGTCGAACCAGTAGTACGGCAGACCCACCGGCGCCGTCGGGATCGTGATTGCGCCGCCTTCGGGCAGGTACGCGACATACAACACACCCGGCTTGGCGAGTAACGGCCGCTTCCCCTCCGCCAGGTCCCATCGCCGCGCGATGTCAGTGACGTCGAAGCCGCGGAAGGCGCGCGAGACGGCCCCAACGTATCGACCTCCTTCGAGATCCAGCGCGTCGCGCCACGAGAGCGGCGCATCGGTCCAGTCGGGCCACCCCGGTTCGTCGCGCGACACCTTCCACTGCCACACACTGACCGCGCCGTACGCCACGCCCATGGTGCCGCCGTGCATCAACTGGTTCCAGGCCTCGTGCCCCTGCCACCAGCCGAGGCCGTTCTTGCCCTGCCCCATCGCCTCGTACGTCGATTCGCCATTCATGACGGCGCGCACCGGCATGACGTCGTACATGCGCTGCACCTTGTGGTACAGGCTCTTGCCATCGTGCCCGGTCTGCGCCCACTGGAAGTCGAGCCACGGCTCGCTCTGGTAGGTCTTGTTGCCATGAAAGCAGCAGTCGCTGCCCGGCTTGGCCCAGTCGGCCATGTAGTCGTCATACGGGCTGTAGTGCAGCCCGGTGGGCTGGCGATAGGCGTCCCACCGCTCGATGGCCTCGCCGCCCGGCTTGATGCTCGGCGCCAGGCCATTGCTGTCCAGGCTGACCAGCCAGAAGGCCGGCATGCTGCCGTACCGCGCGACGAGATAACGGCAGTAGCGCGCGTACTCCTCGGCCGTCAGCCCCGGACCGACCGGCGTCTCGCCCTTCCACCCGTACCCGTGCGCGACGGGCGCGTAGAGCGGCGTGAGTTCGTGCTCGATCAGGATCTGCACGAGCCCATCGAGCGCCTGGAAGTACTCCGGCAGCAGCACGTTCATGTGTCCGTCGGGGATGTCGGCAAAGGCGCGGTCGAACCCGAGCGGCGTGTTGCGCGCGTCGGGCCCCTTGGCGAACTTGTCGGCCTGGACGGTGATCAGGAACGTGGTGTTGAAGCCCTTCGCCTGACGATCGGCCGCGTAGGTGGTGACCTGCTCCGGCGTGGCGCGGTACGGAAGCGACCAGGCCGTGTCGGCCACCACCAGGAACGGGGTGCCATCGGCATGGACGACGCTGCGCTTGCCGGGCGACATGCGCAGCAGCCCGTGCTGGAGCAGGCGGTTGTCGCCGTCGTAGGCCGCCGACCGCAGCGTCCCGGTCTTGCCCGCCAGGCCGGTGTCGGAGACCGAGGCCTCGCTGCGCCAGGTCCAGGTTCGCCCGGCATCAGGCGGCGCGAACCGTACCTTCCACGTCGAGCCGCCATCCCAGAACGCCGGCCGCACCAGTCGCTGGCCGACGTCGTTCTCGAAATGTACCCACACGTCGACCTCGGTGTACGCGTTCGCGTAGGTCGATGCCGCCCTCAGCTCGATTTCGTGCGTCGTCCATTGCGGCACCGTCGCGACGTCCTGGCTGGACGACCGGCAGGCACCCCCCGAGGCCACGACCGACAGCAGGGGCAGGAGGCCGAGCCACTGCCGGACGCGTGCCTGGATACGCATCCGGAGAGCCTACCTCGCCGTGCACGGATGCCGCGAATCCCGTTGATCCCATCACGCTCTGTCGTGCAAAGCACAACATGCGAACGGGGTAACGTCCTTCCTAACGTGTGTGGCCGGCGACCTTCTCCAGGCGTTCGGCGCGATAGCCGCCACGCCGCCGGTCGTTGATGTACATCGTGCCGAACACCGCGACCAGAATCAGCGCCGCGGGGGCGACGTAGCGGAACGACTCCTGACCACCACGGGCCTCTGCGGGCTGCAACAACGCGGCAGCTTCGGCCACGACCGGGTCGGGCAGGTGCGTCGCCACCACCGCCCGCAACGCCGTGGCGGTCGCGTCGCCCTCCACGCGGCCGGTCTGTCGCAAGCCGGCAACAGCCGCACGCGTCGCAGTGAGCGCGTCGCTGATGTCACTGGCGCGAACGCCGCCACTACCGGCCCCGGCCGCTGCCAGACGTGCCGGGAACTGCTGCTCCACGCGCTCGAGCACCGCAAGCGACTGCGCGGGGTCGAGCGCATCGGCCAGGAACCTGTCGGCCAGGCTGCCAATCAACGGCACGCCCACGGCCCCGGCCATGCCCAGCCCGATGCCGGCAGTGAGCACAATCCCCAGCGATCCCGTGCGCGGCAGCCGCTCACTCACCAGCCCGACCATCGTGGGAAAGAAGAACGCGATGCCCCAGGCAAAGATGGTGGCCACCGCGAGTGCGGACCAGAGACCGGTCACGAAACTGAGCGCGAACAACCCGGTGCCGGTGAGGACGGCCGCAATCAGCAGCATCCCCGTTGGTGCCAGGCGCTCGACAAAGTGACTGGCCAGCAGCCGCAGCACTACCATCCAGCCGCTGATCCACACCAGCACGAGGATGCCGTGCATGCCGACGGCCTCGAGCACCGCCGGCACCCAGCGCATCGGCCCGAGTTCGATGGACGTGGTGATCGCCATCATCGCGAGCAGCAACAGGAACAGCGGGCTGGTGAGCGTGTACCGGAACATCTCGCCGACCGGGATGCCGGCCTCGGCGTTCTCCGTGCGTGGGAACTGCTGCGGCAGCACGAGCACGCCGTAGACGACGATCGGGATGTAGATCACCGCCAGCTGATAAGGCCAGTACCCGAAGCGGCCGCCGTAGTTGGCCAGCAGGAACCCGACGAGACCGCCAGCGACGATGCCGATCGGGAAGAACGCGTGGAACCAGTTCAGGTGCGTGGTCTTGGCTTCTGGAAACAGCGCCGCCACCAGCGGGTTGCCCGCCACTTCGATCATCCCGTTGCCGACGGCCAGCGTCGCCGCGCCGAGCATCAGCATCCAGAAACCCGAGGGCGAGCCCACCTGCGTGACCGCAGCGATCATCAGGGTGATGCCGGCCAGGTGCATGGCAAACCCGAACCGTGCGCCGTTCTTGAGCCCGAAGGCCTCGAGCATCGGTCCGAGCAGCAGCAGCGAGATGGCCATC
This sequence comes from Luteitalea sp., assembly GCA_046593715.1. Taxonomy (GTDB): domain Bacteria; phylum Acidobacteriota; class Vicinamibacteria; order Vicinamibacterales; family Vicinamibacteraceae; genus Luteitalea. The sequence goes on along the minus strand of JBKJQW010000125.1, from coordinate 79,990 downwards.
CCCCACAGCGCCGCGCCGCCAATCAGGCCCACCTGGTAGTTGGTGAGGATGAAGTCCTGCTTGAGCGCCACCAGGATGTTGCTGACGAGCGCGAACGACGCGCCGGTCGGGATCAGCGCCAGGCAGATCCCCGAGAACAGTCGTGTGCGGTTGACTCCGGGCGCGGATACCTCTGACATCACGTCTGCGTCTCCTGATCTGTGACGTACCGTGTACGTCGATTTGGCGTGGGCGCAGTATATGCGCGCCGCGCGTGCTGACGACCGGAGCGGCTCGGGGAAGGTGCACCTACGAAGGCCTCTCCCGTCTCCCGATACCGTTTGTGATACACGTACGGGCCTCACTCTCCAGGAAGGTCAGCATCAGGTGAACGACAAGACGGGCGCACGCGCCCTGCGCTTCGTGACGTCGGCAGAGGTCGAAATCGAGGAACTGCCGTGGGGGCCGCACGAATGGCTCTGCCGGCCGGGACTCACCGACGCGCGCGACCTGCTGCTGGTGCGCGTCCGCATGCCGCCCGGCACCGGGCATGCGTTCCATCGCCATCCGGGCATGGAGGAACTCATCTACGTCCTCTCCGGCACCGCCGAGCAGTGGGTGGAGCAGGCGTCGCGCCGGCTGGGTCCCGGCGACAGCGCGCACATCCCGAAAGACATGGTCCACGGCACCTACAACGCGGGTGACGACACGCTGGTCCTCCTGGCCATCCTCTCGCCGGCGACGTGTGCTGGACCGGCAAGCGTGGACGTGTCGGCCGACGCACCGTGGAGCGCGTTGCGCCGGTGACGCCCCGCACCATCCTGCTGCTCGGTACGCTCGACACGAAGGGACCGGAGTACGCCTACGTGCGTGACCTGATCCAGGCGCGCGGGCACCGGACACTGCTTGTAGACCTCGGCGTGATCGGGGATCCGACGGTGGCGCCCGACGTGGCAGCCGACGAAGTCGCGCGCGCCGCCGGCACCGAGCTCGCGACGTTGCGCCGGCGCGGCGACCGAGGCGAGGCTGTCTCGGCGATGCAGCGCGGCGCCTGCGTCCTACTGCCCGCATGGCATGCCGACCACCGCTTCGACGGGGTGCTCGGGCTCGGCGGCGGCGGCGGCACCACGATGGTCACGGCCGCGATGCGCACGCTCCCGGTGGGCGTCCCCAAGATGATGGTATCCACGATGGCCTCGGGAGATACCGCCCCCTACGTGGACGTGACAGACATCACGTTGATGTACTCGGTGACCGACATCGCCGGTCTCAACCCACTGTCGCGCCGCATCCTCGGCAACGCGGCCGGCGCGATCTGCGGCATGGTCGAGGCGCAGCACCGCGAGGGCACCGGGCCGCCGGCAGAGGGCGGTCGGCCGCTCGTCGCGGCAACGATGTTCGGCGTCACGACGCCCTGCGTGACGGCAGCGCGCAGTCTGCTGGAAGCCGCGGGCTACGACGTGACGGTCTTCCACGCCACCGGCTCCGGCGGGCGCGCGATGGAAGGACTGATCGAGGACGGCTACTTTGCAGGCGTGCTCGACGTGACAACCACCGAGTGGGCCGACGAGGTGGTCGGTGGCGTGCTCTCCGCGGGGCCGACGCGCCTGTCGGCTGCAGGACGGCGCGGCGTGCCGCAGGTGGTGTCTGTCGGCGCGCTGGACATGGTCAACTTCGGCAGTCTCGACACGGTGCCACAGCGCTTCACGCACCGTCAGCTCTATCGTCACAACGCCACGGTGACGCTGATGCGGACCACCGCTGACGAGTGCGTCGAGATCGCCACGCGGATCGCCACGCAGTTGAACGCCGCCACGGGCCCGACGATGCTGGTGCTGCCACTGCAGGGCATGAGCGCCATCGACGCGCCGGGCCAGCCCTTCCACGATCCAGCCGCCGATCGTGCGCTCTTCGACGCGCTGCGGACACACGTCGATCGACGCATTCCAGTGGTCGACATCGACGCGCACATCAACGATCCGGCGTTCGCGCAGGCGCTCGTGGCGGCGTTGGCGCAACTCCGCACGGATTGATTGATTGGTAGGGGCACGTCCCCGACGGGTCCGAACACGGGCGGCTCGGGGAGCCGCCCCTACCGGCGGCGGAAACGGCGGGCCACACGATTTGGTAGGGGCACGTCCCCGACGGGTCCGAACACGGGCGGCTCGGGGAGCCGCCCCTACCGGCGGCGGGAACGGCGGGCACACGGTTGGTAGAGGCACGTCCCCGACGTGCCCGAACACGGGAGAGGACACATGCCATTTATCGGGCGAAAGACGATGCTGAAACGGTTGCGCAAGCGGGTCAAGGCGCGACAGCCGATCATCGGCGCGGGGGCGGGCACCGGCATCTCGGCGAAGTTTGCCGAGCGTGGCGGCGTGGACCTGATCATCATCTACAACTCCGGCCGTTTCCGGATGGCCGGGCGCGGCAGCCTCGCAGGCCTGATGCCGTATGGCGACGCGAACGCGATCGTGACCGATATGGCGCGCGAGGTATTGCCGGTGGTCAGCGACGTGGCGGTGCTGGCCGGCGTGTGCGGCACCGACCCCTTCCGGATCATGCCGGTGTTCCTGCGGCAGCTGCAGGCGATGGGCTTTGACGGCGTGCAGAACTTCCCCACCGTCGGCTTGATCGACGGCGTACTGCGGCAGAACCTCGAAGAAACCGGCATGAGCTACGACCTCGAGGTCGAGATGATCCACGAGGCGCACAGGCTCGACCTGCTGACCTGCCCGTACGTATTCGACGCCGACAGCGCCCGCGCCATGGCCAAGGCCGGTGCTGACGTGCTGGTGGCGCATCTCGGGCTGACCACCAAGGGATCGATTGGCGCCATGACGGCGCTGACGCTCGACGAGTCGGCGGCGCGCGTCCAGGCGATGCACGACGCGGCGCGTGCCGTGCGCAAGGACGTCTTTGTCATCTGTCATGGCGGCCCGATCGCCGAGCCCGAGGACGTGGCGTACGTGCTGGCGCACACGACCGGGGTTGACGGCTTCTTCGGGGCCTCGAGCATCGAGCGTTTTGCCACCGAAGTCGGTATCGAAGCGCAGGCGCGCCGATTCAGGGACCTGGCCTTGCCGCACGAGCCTGGCGGCGGCAGTCGGCAGCCGTCGGCCGGCAAGGGCAAGAAGGCCTCGGGCAAGAAGCGTCGTTGACACACAGCCGGGACACGCTCATGCAACAAGACTCACCTCGCCGCCACCGCACCGCGACTCTCTTCCTGGCGACGCTCGGCGCCACCCTCGCGTTGGTCGCCACGTCCGAGGGCCAGCGGCCGCGCACACCTTCGGCTCAACCTGGCGACGGTCGCGCGCTGAAGGTGCTGTTTCTCGGCCACACCAGCCCGCACCACCCGTCGATGGCGCTGATGCCGATCCTCGCAGCGCCGCTGGCGCGCCAGGGGATCCAGCTGACGCACGTGACCTCGCCCGATGAGGCGCTGCGTCCCGAGGTGCTCGCGCACTACGACGCCCTGATGATCTACGCCAACCACAAGACGCTGACTGCCGCACAGGAGCAAACGCTGGTGTCGTTTGTGGAGGGCGGCAAGGGACTGATCGCGCTGCACAGCGCGTCGGCGATGTTCACCGAGTCGCCGCGCTACATCCCGATGGTGGGCGGCGAGTTCAAGAGTCATGGCACCGGGGAGTTCAGCGCCGAGATCGTCCAGCCCGAGCATCCGGTGGTGCGTGGCCTGACGCCGTTCACGACCTGGGATGAGACCTACGTCCACACCCGCCACAACACCGCCGATCGCACGGTGCTCATGGAGCGCGTCGATGGCACGGGGCGCGAGCCGTACACCTGGGTGCGCACGCAGGGCAAGGGTCGGGTCTTCTACACGGCGCTCGGCCACGACGAACGGACCTGGCGTCATTCCGGCTTCCAGCAGCTCGTCGCACAGGGCACGACATGGGCAGTGTCTGCCGACGCTCGGGCGGCGTGGCAGCGCCTGACGATGCCGGAGGTGGTGTACCTGGACGGCTTCAACGTGCCCAACTACGAGAAGCGCGACCCGGCACCGAAGTACCAGATGCCGTTCTCGCCGGCCGACTCGATGAAGTTCATCAGCGTGCCGGCCGAGTTCGACCTGCAGCTGTTCGCGCAGGAGCCGCAGGTCGTCAAGCCGATCACCTTCTCGTTCGACGCGCGCGGCCGGATGTGGGTGATCGAGGCCATCGACTACCCCAATCTCGTGCTCAACGGCCAGCCTGGCGCCGACCGCATCACCATCCTCGAAGACACCAACGGCGACGGCCGCGCCGACAAGCGGACGATCTTTGCCGACCGCCTCAACCTGGCGACCAGTCTGGTGTTTGTCGACAACGGGATCATCGTCGCGGCGGCACCGCACATGCTGCTCCTGCAAGACACCAACGGCGACGACAAGGCCGACACCCGCACGGTGCTGAGCACCGGCTGGGGCATCACCGACAGCCACGCCGGGCCCTCCAATCTGATGTACGGACCGGACAACTACATCTGGGGCACGGTGGGGTACGCCGGCTTCGACGGCGAGATGAATGGCCGCAGCCTGAAGTTCTCGCAAGGCGTGTTCCGCTTCAAGCCGGACGGATCCCACTTCGAGTTCGTCACCGGTTCGACCAACAACACGTGGGGACTCGGCTTCTCGGAGACCTTCGATGTGTTCGGGTCCACCGCCAACAACGACCCGAGCTTCCACGTGGCGATCCCGAACCGCTACTTCGACGGCGTCGAAGGGCTGGGCACCGGCGGTCGGGCCGCGAGTGGGCCGGGGTACCAGAGCGTGGCGCAGTTCTACGCGGCGCATTTCATCACCCCCTACATCCGTCAGGTGGACGTGCACGGCGGTTACACGTCGGCGGCCGGTCATCAGCTCTACACGGCACGGGCCTTTCCCAAGGCCTGGTGGAACCGGATGGCGTTCATCACCGAGCCAACCGCACACATCGTCGGCCAGGGGCTGATCGAAAGCGACGGCTCCGGGTTTGTGACGCGCGACGGCTACAACCTGCTGGCAGGCGCAGAAGAGTGGGTGGCTCCGGTGCACGCCCAGGTCGGGCCTGACGGCGCGGTCTGGGTGGCCGACTGGTACAACTTCATCGCCCAGCACAACCCGACGCCGCCGGGCTACAGCAACGGTCCTGGCAATGCCTACGAGACCTCGATGCGGGATCGCCATCGCGGGCGCATCTACCGTGTGGTCCACACGGGTGCGGCGGCCGCGCCAGCGCCCCGGCTCTCGAAAGCCAACCCCTCGGGACTGGTTGCGGCGCTGTCGTCCGACAACATGCTGTGGCGGCTGCACGCCCAGCGGCTCATCGTAGAACGTGGCCAACGCGACGTCGTCCCCGCACTGATCGCCCTGACGCGGAACAGGGCGGTGGACGCCATCGGGCTGAACGGCGCCGCCCTGCATGCGGTCTGGACCCTCGATGGACTCGGCGCGGTGACCGATGCGATGAGCGAGGCCGGACAGGCCGTCCGGGGCGCGCTGAACCACCCTGCGCCCGGGGTGCGCAAGGCGGCCGCCACGGTGCTCGGCCCACGTCCGGGCGGCGGCGAGGCGATTGTCGCGGCGGGACTGCTGGCCGACGCCGACCTGCACACCCGCCTTGCGGCCGTGCTCGCTGTGGCCGACGCGCCGCCCTCGCCCGCCATTGCCAAGGCGCTGTACCGCGCCAGCGTCGAGCCCGCCAACTTCGGCGATCGCTGGTTGAGCCGGGCGCTCTACCTGGCCGCGCACCGGCACAGGGACGCCTTCCTCACCGAGTACACGGCCGACCCGAATGCACTGCCGGCAGCGACGCTGCCCTTCGCGCTGCGGCTGGGCAACAGCCGGCCGGACTGGCGCACGCCTGATGCCGCCACCCTCGGCGCGAGCTGGAAGGACATCGAGGTGCCCGGCAACTGGGAGGAGAAGGGGCTGCCGAACTTCGACGGGGTGGTCTGGTTCACGCGGACGCTCGACCTGCCGGCACCGGCGCCGACCACACTCAGCTTCGGACGCATCGGTCAGGCCGCCGAGATCTGGGTGAACGGGCAGTCGGTGCCCGCGCCGCCGCGTGGGGCGACGCCGCCAACGCCCACGCCCCTGTTCACGGTCCCCGATGGCGCGATGCGCGCCGGCGCCAACACGATCACGCTGCGCATCCAGAACAACCGCGGCAACGGCGGCTTCCTGAGCACGCCCGATCTGCTCTATGCCGACAGCGGCGGCCGCAAGCCCTCGCTGGCCGGCACGTGGAAATATCGCGTCGAGCGTCAGACCAACGCCGTGACGCTTTACGGCAAGCCGGGTGAACTCGCGGCGCATCTTGCGTACGCGACCAGCGCGGCCGGCACCGGGGCCGCGGCGGCACGTGCCGTCGCCGCGCCCGCAGCGCTGCCGACACCCGATGTCACGATCCGGTTGTCTGTGACCTCGGGTCAGATCAAGTTCGACGCAACCGCGTTGACGGTGGCGTCCGGTCAACTGGTGCAGCTGGTGTTCAGCAACCCGGACGTCATGCAGCACAACTTCGTGCTCGGCGCCTCTGGCACGCTCGAGCAGATCGGCGCGGCCGCCGACCAGCTGCTCACGAGCGGCGACGCGGTGGCGCAGCAGTACGTGCCGCAGATGCCGCAGGTCCTGTTCTCGACGCCGATCGTCGACCCCGGACAGACGATCACCGTGCAGTTCCGCGCGCCGGCGCAGGCTGGCGCGTACCCGTACGTGTGCACGTTCCCGGGCCACTGGCGATTGATGAACGGCATCCTCACGGTAACCGCCGCAGGCGCTCGCTGAAGCAGGACGGGCAGGCGCGTGCACCCGGCTGCTTAATGTAACAGTTGACAATGCGACAGTAACTGTCGCATTGTCGATACAGTGCGTGACAGCGACGCCCGGTACGCCATCGGCGATCTGGCCACCCTCGGCGAGGTCTCTCGCCGCACCGTGCGGTATTACGTGCAGGAAGGGCTGATCCCGCCACCGGACGGGCTGGGCCGCGGCAATCACTACGGCCCCGAACACCTCGAGGCACTCCTGCGCGTCAAGGCCATGCAGGAAGGCGGGCACACGCTCGACGACATCCGCCACTCGCTGAGCCACCGGCCCGCACGGAGTGCACCGCCGGCTCAGACGCGGAAGGCAGCGCTGACCGATCGGCCCGCAGCGGCGCGTTCGCTGTGGCATCGCCTGTCCATCGCCGTAGGGGTGGAACTGCACGTGGCAAGCACCGTGGACCTGCCCTCGCGCGCCGCCCTCCGTGAACTGGACGACTGGTGCCTGCGTCATCTGGCATCGCTCCGCCACGACCTCAACGAAAGAGACCGAGATTAGTCATGCCTTCCACCGCTTCGCTGCTTTCGGCGGGTTTGTACACGCTCACGGACACAGAGGCCACTGTCCCCCTCGTCGGCGTCGCCGTTGACGCCGAGATCACTGGTCTCTGCGCACGCGTGTCGGTGGCCCATCGCTACATCAACCGCGAGGGCGTGCCGATCGAGGCCGTCTACGTCTTTCCACTCGACGAAGGCGCCGCGGTCTGCGGCTTCGAAGCCGTCGTCGATGGCGTGGTCATCCTTGGCCAGGTGCTCGAGCGGGAGGCCGCGTTCGAGCGCTACGACGACGCCATGGAACGCGGTGATGGGGCCTTTCTGCTCGACGAGCATCGGCCGGATGTGTTCCAGGCGAGCATCGGCAACCTGCCGCCGGGGCGAGAGGTGCTGGTGCGGCTGTCCTACGTCACGGAACTGGTCGTGGACGAGGGGCGGGTGCGATTCACGCTGCCAACGACTCTTGCCCCAAAGTACGCGCCGCCGGCCGACCAGCAGGGCCTGGGCCAGCCCGATGCCGAGGCGCTGAACCCGCCGGTCGCCTGGTCGGTGCCCTACGGCCTCGACCTGCGCGTGCGCATCTCCATGCCAGGCGGGGTCAGTGGGGTCGCCTCGCCGTCGCATCCGGTGGACATCGCGTTGTCCGACGGGCAGGCCGTGGTCACGCTGGGGTCGGCCCAGGCGGCGATGGATCGCGATTTCATCCTCACGGTGGATGCGGCCGCGTTGCGGGCACCGTGCACCTGGGTGGAACGGCACGGCGAGGACACGGCCATCGCTGTCGGTTTCGTGCCGGCATTGGACGAGGTGCCTGGACCGGCCGACATCGTGTTCGTCGTCGACCGCTCAGGATCGATGGACGGGCAGCCGATCGCCGAGGTGCGCAACGCGTTGCAGTTGTGCCTCCGGTCGATGACGGCCGGCTGCTGTTTCAATATCGTCGGCTTCGGCACCACCTACCAGGCGCTGTTCAAGGAGAGCCGCCCCTACGACCAGGCGAGCCTCGAGGCCGCGACGCGCTACGTCACGGACATGGACGCCGACCTGGGCGGGACGGAAATGGAGCCGGTGCTCAGGTTCGTGCTCACCCAGGGCACGCGCTCGGGTTTGCCGCGGCAGGTCGTGGTGCTGACCGACGGCGCGGTCACCAACACGGACGAGGTGATTGCGCTCGCAGCAGCACACCGCACCACGGCCCGCGTGTTCACCTTCGGCATCGGCAACGCCGCGAGTCAGCTCCTGGTGCGCGGCCTGGCACGGGCGGGCGGCGGCGCGGCCGAGTTCATCCATCCCGGCGAACGCATCGAGGCCAGGGTCATGCGCCAGTTCAGGCGCCTTCTGGCCCCGGCCATGACCGACGCGCGGCTCGAATGGGTGGGCGGCGATGTCAGGAGCGTGCCGACAGAACTTCCGCCCCTGTTCGGGGGACAGCGGCTGCTCACCTATGGCCTCGTGACGGGTGGTATGCCGAGTGCCGCACGTCTCACGGCGACGCTGCCGAGCGGCGTGCGCGCGTGGGACGTCGCCGTGTCAGCCACGCCCACAGCGGGAACCGTGGTCACGACCCTTGCCGCGCGCACACGCATCCGTGAGTTGGAGGAGGGTCCTGACTGGACGCGACAGGCGGGATCGCTGCAACGCGGCCGGAAGCGCTCCGCAGTCCGGCAGCAGATCGTCGATCTCGCGGTGCGCCATGGCCTGGCGTCGCGCGAGACGTCGTTTGTCGCCGTCGAGCACCGCGCCACTGCCGTCGCCGGCGACATGCAGCTGCGGCGTGTGCCCGTGATGCTCGCCCATGGCTGGGGCGGACTGAGGCGGCCAGGCATCCCTGGCCCGATGTCGGTGTGGTCGCCCACGCACGCGGGGGCATTCTTCCTGGAGTTCGGTGACGCTCTCGATGAGAGCGCGCTCTTCCCGATGGGCGACAGCTACTCCCGACCGGTGCAGGCGCGTTCCGTAACGAAACAGTCTCGCAAACGCTGGGGAGCAGGAATCCTCGATATGGCGTTCGGGGCACGTCGCCCCGCGACGCTCGATCGGCTCGTTGCGCTCCAGGATGCCGACGGCTCGTGGCTGCTGACGAGTGATTTCGCGCACCTGGTCGGGCGCGACCTCGCCGAGCTGGAGGCGTACGTGCCTGCAGCTGCAGACGGGCCGCGGCGGGCATGGGCCACGGCCCTGGCCGTGGTCTGGCTGCGCGTGCATGCGTCGGCGTGGAGCGACGAATGGCAACTGCTCGCGGCCAAGGCGCACGGCTGGTTGTCGGGGCAGCCGGCCGACGGCGATGTGGATTGGCTGGATCGCGCCCGCCGCCTGTTGGATGACGGCGCCTGAAGGTCGCGCCCGGGCGCGGGCTACACTTTTGTGCGAGATGTCAGATCTTCCCCTCACCGAGCAGGAGAACGAGCGCTCCCGTGGCATCGACACGCTGTCGGTCGCTGACACGCTGGCGTTGATCAACGACGAGGACAGCGGTGTGTCTGCCGCGGTCGGCCGGGAGCTGCAGAACATCGCCCGCGCCGTCGAGGGCGTCGTCGCCCAGCTGCGCCGCGGCGGGCGGCTGATCTACGTCGGCACGGGGACCTCCGGGCGCCTGGGCGTCCTCGACGCGTCCGAGTGTCCGCCGACCTATGGCGTGCCGGCCGAGCTGGTGCAGGGCGTGATCGCCGGCGGCTACGACGCGTGCCATCGCGCGGTCGAGGCATCCGAGGACGACTGGGAAGCCGGCGCGCGCGACCTGGACGCGCGCGGGGTGACGGCCGCCGACGCCGTCATCGGCATCGCCGCCTCTGGACGCACGCCGTACACGATTGGCGCCGTGGCCCACGCGCGAGCGATTGGTGCCTTCACCGCGGCCGTCACCTGCGTGCCTGGTTCGGCGATCACCGCAGCGGTGGACGTCGCCATCGTCCCTGCGGTCGGCCCCGAAGTGCTTGCGGGCTCGACGCGCATGAAGGCCGGCACCGCGCAGAAGCTGGTGCTGAACATGATCTCGACGACGGCGATGATCCAGCTCGGGTACGTGCGCGGCAACCGGATGACCAACATGCGGGCCCGCAACAGCAAGCTGCAGGAGCGCGCCGTCCGGATCCTGCAGGCCGAGCTCGGGCTCGCGCAGGCCGACGCAACCGCCGCCCTGGACGCGGCCGACGGCGATGTCGCGACGGCCGTCGTGATGGCCAGGACCGCGTGCGCACGCGAGGCCGCGAGCGAGGCGTTGCGTCGCGCCGACGGCGTGATCGAGCGGGCCATCGCGACGCTGACCGCCTGAGGCCGACGTGATTGCTCCCCAACCTCCGCCTGTCCCGGTACACTGAAGTTTCGGCCACGGGCTGAGACCAACTCAGCCACTTCACGGGACGGACGTGCGAGATGGACAACGAGACGCCAGACGATCGCAACCGCAACGGCATCGACGACGAGATTGAGCCGCCAGTGCCTGACGTCGAGGCCTCCAGCAGACAGCTGGAGCAGCGACTCGAGAACAACACGGCCACCGACCCGAGCCTTTCCGGTGGCGACATCGATGCCCGTTGGGACGACGCCGAGTCAGGGGGCGACGAGACGGTTGGCGGCAGCACCGCGGTGCCCGGCCAGAATGACGTCGATGCCATCGGCACGGCGCTCGGCATCACTTACGCGGCCAACGAGGAACTCGACGCTGGCGGCAAGGGAGAGCAGCGCGACAAGCATCGCTGGGAGCTCGACCCGGCCTCGGCGGAAGACTACGCGGAGCGCACCAAGGACGAGAAGTAGGACTCGAGCTGCCTAGCCGTCGCGCGCGACGTCCACGGTGACGCCGCTGCGCACGGCCTCCTCGATGGCCTCGATGACCCGCACATCGGCCAAGCCCATCTCGCCGGGCGTGCGGGGATCGGTGCCGTCCAGCACACAGTCGGAGAAATGATCCATCTCCGCCGCGAAGTGATCCACGGGCCGGAACACCAGTTCCTCGTCGCGTGCGCCGCCCTCGCCTGGATTGCCGCGCTTCACACGCAGCCGCTGGCCGCGATAGGCATAGGCCATGTCGAAGTCGATCACGCCCTGCTCGCACTGCACGCGAAGATACCGGCTCTCTGAGATGCCGAAGCTCGTGTCGCAGTGGGCCAGCACGCCCGACGCGTAGTGGAGCGTGAAGGTCACGCTCTCGGGCACTTCGCTGAAGTTCGGGTCGCCCTTCGGTTGCCATGCGCGGGCACTGACCGAGAGGGGCTGCTCGCCGGTGACGTATCCCGCCGCGTTGATGCAGTAGATGCCGGTGTCCTGCACGGGACCGCCACCGAGCTCACGACTCAGCCGGATGTCGGGCGCCGTGGTGACCTGGCCATTGCAGGTCGCAATGGTCTTGATGGCGCCGAGCTCACGCGCCTCGCACATGTCAATCAACTTGCGCGTGAACGGCTCGTAATGGAGCCGGTAGGCAATCATCAGCTTGCGGTCCGCCGCACGCGCGGCGTCGATCATCCGCTGGCACTCCGCGCTGTCGATCGCCATCGGCTTCTCACACAGCACGTGCTTGCCCGCCTCGAGTGCCCGGATGGTGTACTCGGCGTGCATGTTGTTGGGCAGGATGATGTAGACGGCATCGATCGAGTCGTTGCCGCGCATCGTGTCGAACGTGTCGTAGTCATACAGCGCGTCGCGCCCGATCCCGTGAGCCGCCGCCAGCTGCCTCGCCTTGTCGGGATCCCCGCTGACCAGCGCGGCCAGCCGCGAGCGCTGCGCGCCTGCAAACGCCGGCAGCACCTCTTCGACCGCGAGCTTGCCCAGGCCAACGACCGCCCATCCCGCCTTGCGGGTCGGCTCGGGCAGGTCGAGGCCGGTCTCCGCTCCTGCTGCCGCGGCCGCGTACTCGCGTGCGCTCGTCTGTGTCTTCATTGCCCTTGCCTCCACACCTGGCTGCTACTTCTTCGTGTAGATCACGAAGTACCTGTCGCTGTAGAGCGCGAAGGCCTGCGTGCGTTCGAGACCAGCCAGTACGGCCCACTCGTTGACCTGCAGCTCGGTGACGATCAGCTCGGCATTGCCCTTGTGCGGACTGGCATCGGCGGTGTAATCGACGATGGCGAGACGACCACCGCGTTTCATCTGGCTGGCCAGCGTCTTGAGATAGCCCGCGCGGTCCTGCACGTGGTGCAGCACGTCGTTCATCAGCGCGAGGTCAACCGGCGCCGGAAGCTTCGGGTCGGTGAAGGTGCCGAGCACCGTCGTCACGTTCGTAAGTCGCGACGACTTGGCGCGCTGGTCGATGTGGGTCAGCAGCGCCTGATCGATGTCGGAGGCGTACACGATGCCCCGTGGACCGGTGGCCAGCGCCAATGGGCCGGTGAGCACGCCGGACCCCGCGCCGACATCGGCCACCACCATCTCCTTCTGGACCCCCAGGCGCGAGAGCAGTTCAGGCACTCGCATCGATTCGATGCGCTCCGCAGAGTCCAGCGTCGGGATCCACTGGTCGGCAGGACGGACGCCGACCTGCGCGGCGGCAGGGACGACGATGGCCAGCGTGAGGGTCGAGGCGAGCGCGGCGCGGCGAAACCGGGAAATGGCAAGCACCCCGCCATTAGAAAGGAGAACGTCGGGATCGGCGAACGAAAACTGAGCCTCGGTGGCAGCCAGCGGCACGCGTCCTGCAAACGGTGCGGGCATGGCCAGCATCACCATGCCCGTGACCACAGCCGACCTGCGTCCCTGGATGAAGCGTCTCGTCCGCGTCGGGTATGCCGCCAAGGGCGTGCTGTACCTGTTGATCGGGGGCCTGGCGCTGCAACTGGCGGTGGGGGATGGCGGCCGGCTCACCGACACCAGCGGGGCGCTGAAGACTCTGGTGGGCCAACCGTTTGGCAGGGCCCTGCTGGCGGTGATTGCGGTGGGACTGCTGGCCTACGCCGCGTGGGAGATCGCGAGCGTCTTCTGGACGCCGCGCCGCAGCAGCAGCGAGACCCACGGCTGGCTGACGGGGGCCCTCGATGTGCTGAAGGCCACCGCGTATGGACTGGTCGGATGGGAAGCGCTACGGCTGGTGATGGGCGAGCGCAGCGCGTCTGGCGACAGCACCGAGATGTACGCACGCCAGGCCATGCAATGGCCTCTCGGCCGCTGGGCACTCGTCGCCATCGGCATCGGCGTTCTGATCTACGGCATCGTGCAGGTGCGCAACGCGTGGCAGGCACGCCTCGGCACAGACCTCGACAGGGCAGCGCTCCGGAGTGAAGGACTGAGCTGGGTGGTCAATATCGGCCGGGCCGGCGTTGGTGCCCGCGGTGTCGTCTTCATCGCGATGGGTGCCCTGCTGGCGCGGGCGGGGCTGGAGCAGCGAGCCTCGCGGGCCGGCGGCACGGCCGAAGCCCTCGGCACCCTGGGCGCGCAGCCCTTCGGCACCGCCTTGCTCGCCGTCACCGCCGCCGGGGTGGTCTGCTACGGCGTCTGGCAACTGCTGCACGCGCGATACGCGCGGCTGTGAGCGCAGGAAGGGCGGCGTGCCTCACGCACCCGATAGCAGGTAGACACCGCGCTGTGGCGAGGATGCGGTGCCCTCGGCCACGAGCGCCTGATTGCCCAGGCCGGCGTCGGCGCGTGACAGGCCGGTGACCCGGGCGAGTTCGCCAGGGTTGGTCATGCCGGCGGCGGCCAGGAAGGCCCGGGCTATCTCGCGCAGCGCCACATCGCGAGCGGGACGTCGCCGCAGCTGGTCGGGAAAGCGTCCGACGGCGAGCGTCCAGACGTAGGTGAACTTCGGCCGGTAGTAGACCTCACTGGGCACGACGAGCATCGCGGCCTGCAGCTGATCGAGCGCGCGCGCGAATGCCACCCGGTCGATGACGCCTGCATCTTTGCGCAGATCCGCCGTGCTCATCTCCCATTCCCGTCGCAGCACGCGCAGGATGGCCCGCGCATCGGCGCTCAGCCGGCCGGCCTCCTCGTTCCGCCGCACGCCCCAGACGGCGTTGAAGGGCGCCACCAGCCGTGGCGCGAGGAACATCGACGTGCCTCGCGACAGCTTGGCGTAATAGACCTTGCCCCGCCTCAGCAGGTCGTCCTTGAGCAACCAGGTGTGCGACGCCTCCTCGTCCTTCTGGACGTTGCGGGGCATCACCGCGTCACGCCGGCCGCACACCGCGATGTACAGCGACGGCCCCGGGCGACGGCTGTCGGTGAGGCAGGCCGCCACCCCCACGCGCTCGATGAAGCGCTCCGCCGCACCGACGTCCTCCACACGCCGTGGCTCGTCCCGGCACCAATGCACATCGCGATGCCGCTCGGCATGAGGGGTGAGCAGGGACGGCTGCGGCATCTTCGTGCAGGGACCGTACGTCGTTGAACGTCCGGCGTCCGGCGTCAGTCGCGAACGAGGACCTTCCGGTCGGTGAGCCATTCGGTGAAACGGGTGAGCCACTGCCCCACCGGCCGGACATTGGTGGCGCGCACGCCGAAGCCGTGACCGCCGCTGCCGTAGATGTGCAGTTCCGCGGGGACGCCGGCGCGCTTCATGCGGAGATACACCTCGGCCAACCCTTCGGCGATGTCCTGCCGATCGTCGTAGGCCGCGGCCAGGAAGGCCGGTGATGTCTTGTCATCTGGCTGGATGTCGCTGGTGCGGCCTGGGTAGATGAGGGCCTGGAAGTCCGGGCGGGCCGGTTGACGATCGACCGGGTCGGCTGCCGAGGGACGGCCTGTCACGTCCCGGGTTGCCATCATTGCCACAAGTTCGCCGCCCGCAGAGAACCCCATCGCGCCGACCCGCGCCGGGTCGATGTGCCACTCCTGCGCTCGCGCCCGGATGATGCGCATGGCACGCGTGGCATCTGCCAGGGCCTCGACCTCAATCGTGTACGTGGAGCCGGGCTCGCGCGCCAATCGATGCGTCAGCACGAAGGCGGCGATGCCCCGCGCGCGGAGCCACTCCGCCGCGTTGTGGCCCTCGTGGGTGATCACGAGCTGGCGATGGCCGCCTCCCGGGATGACCAGCACGGCGACGCCGGTGGCGCTGGCCGGCGGGGGCAGATACGGCGTGAGGCTGGGGCGATGCACGTTGGTGATCCGCAGCTCGCCGCTCGTGGACGTCTCCACGACCGGGTCGCCCGTCTTGCCCTCCGACCCTGGCGCCACGCCGGCCCACAGAGGAATCTCGGCCGGAATCTGCGCCGCCACGGGGGCGGCCAGCAGCAGGGCGGTGCACAGGACAAGCGTCTGCATGCCGTGACGATACCCGAAGCACGGCCGCAGACGCACCGTGGTCCTTGTATGCTGTCGGGCGCATGAGCACCTCCGACCTCCCGGCCGCCGCCGCGCCGGCCGGTCTGTGGCGCCGCTTCGGCGCCTACTTCTTCGACAGCGTGCTGATCACACTGGCCGTCGCCATGGTGTTCTATGCAGGACTTGGCGTGGACGACGCGCTGTCGCAGTTCCTGCAGACCACGCCTGACGACCCGGAACTGCGTTTGCGCTTCCTTGCCGAGCGCTCCCTGATCCGCAACATCGCGATGTTCCTCTACCTCGGCTACGCGACGCTGGCCGAGGCCTCGCCGCTCGAAGGCACGCTCGGTAAGTGGCTCCTCAGCATCCGCGTCGTCGATCTCGAAGGACGTCGCATCGACCTGCGGCGCTCGGTGCTGAGGAATGGCGGCAAGCTTATTTCGCTGCTGTCGATCATCGGGCCGCTGTTTGCGCTCCGGTCGCCCATACGGCAGACCTGGCACGACAAGTGGGCCGGCACGCGCGTCATCCACACACCCGTCCCCTGACGCCATAGGCGCCGGTAGGGGCGGCTCCCCGAGCCGCCCGTGACCGGGCACGTCGGGGACGTGCCCCTACCAACCAATCTCGATCCCGCGCCGGGCACGTCGGGGACGTGCCCCTACCAATGTCGGTCGGGAGGACGCGCGCCGGTCTACGAGAGGCTGGCGACGATGGCGGTCAGGTGATCGAGCAGCGGCGCCTGGGCCGCGAGGATCCGGTGGCGGGCCTCCTCGATCGAGAACCAGGCACCGCGATCGGCTTCGGGGTACTCCTGCTGGCGGCCCGAACGCGGGGGCCATTCGAGGGTGAAGACGTTGCTGATGATGCGGTCGGCGTCGAGGTCGCCCTCGACGGCCCAGGCATGCACCACCTTGCCGCTGCGCATGCGCACCGAGCCGATGGCCGTGAACGGACCGGCCGCCACGGACCCGGTCTCCTCGGCGAATTCGCGTTGGGCGGCGTCGAGCGGGGCCTCGCCCGGGTGGATTTCGCCCTTGGGGATCGACCAGGCGCCCGCGTCCTTGCGGGCCCAGAATGGCCCGCCCGGATGGACCAGGAAAACCTCGGGACCACTCTCGCGACGCCGGTACATCACGATTCCGGCACTTGCCTTGTTGGTCATCAGCGCGTTGGACCCCGCGTGGGGTGCGCCGGTACTATCCCTTGGAACTCGTCTGGTGTAAACCCATCTGTGCAGAGTCGCCAGCGATCGCGTGCCGTCAGGCCTCGATGTCGATGCGGACCAGTGCCCGACCCAACCGCACCTCGTCGCCCGACCGCACCCGTACGCCGCGCGGGTCGCGGCGATGCACGACGATCACCTCGCCATCGCGCAGGATCGCAGTCCCGTTACGGCTCCCCTCGTCAAACAGTCGCACCTCGCGGGTGACCGCATCGGAGCGAAGCCGCGCGTGTGCCCGGCCCACCGTCTCGTTGACCCCGTCGGCGATGTCCAGAAACGCCAACCGGTTGCGGCGCACGCGCCCGACCTCGTCGGTGGGATCGGTGCTGCGCCCGATCGAGACGGCACCCTCGACGAAGCGGCACGGCGAGTTTTCCGCGCTGCCGGCCAGCACCGTGACCAGCAGCACCGGGGGCGCGGCGACAGCTGGCGTGCCCGCCCCATGCGACGTGACCGCAGGCACCGCGGGCACACCGGCAACCCAGGTCACGTCAAACACCTGTCCGGTCGGCCAGCCATCCGGCGCCTCGTCGAGGCAGTCGAGCCGCACGTCGAGTGGACCCGGCGGATCGCAGCGCACCTCGGCCAGGCGTTGAGCGCCGCGTGCGGCGAAATCGGCAAAGGCCAGGGCCATGGCCGGCGACGAGGCCGGCGTGGTCTGCACGCGGACGACCAGGCCGACAAAGGGGAACACCCGTCGGCCGCGACCGACCGGCTGCACCTGCCGCTCCACCTCGTCCAGCACCGCCTGGCTGATCTCGAGGGGGGACGCTGCCGAGTCGATCGGCGTGTCGAAGAAGCTGCGGATACGCGTGTGCAGCTCCTTGCCCATCCCGGTGAGGCGATTGCCGTTCATCTCTCTCCCTCTCGAAACAGTCCGAGCTCGCGTGCGGCATCGACGATCTCGCCCGCTACCGGTGCGGCCGATCGCCCGCCGTAGCCGGCGTGCTCGATCAGCACCGCGAAGGCAATCGGGCGGGCCCCACCGTACGGCGCGAACCCGATGAACCACGAGTGGGCCGGCCGGCCGTCGACCTCGGCGGTGCCGGTCTTGCCGGCAATCGGCGTGGCATTGCCCTGCACGGCGCGGCCGGTGCCGGTGGTGACGACCTCGCGCATGTAGCGGGCGAGACGCCGGGCGTCCCCCTCGCTGAGCAGGCGCTGCGCCTGCTCGGCCGCCGCCCCACTCTCGCCGCTCCACCGCACTGGCCGCACACGACCGTCGCCGGCGATGGCGGCCACCACGCGGGCCATCTTCAACGGCGAGGCCAGCACGTCGCCCTGCCCGTATGCGGCGTGCGGCAGCGTGTTGCGGAGGGCGGCCACGGTGGACGGGCGGGCCGCATCGATCTGGAACATCGACACCGCGTCGAGCAGTGCCCGCGGGCCGACTTGCATCGCCAGCTGCGCGAAGTAGGCGTTGCACGAGACCACCAGGCCGGCGTGCAGATCGACGGCCCCGTGCGGCTGCCTGTCCATCACGTCATCGCGCACCGGGCGCGCCCAGCCGCGGATCGTGTTACCGACGCGTCCGCCGGGCAGGCGCACGCACATATGGGTGCCGGACTGCAGTTCCGGGTGCGAGCGCAGGGCGGCGGCAGCGACGAGCAGCTTGAAGGTCGATCCCGGCGGATAGAGACCGTACCGCACGCGATCGAGCAGCGCGTCCCTGCCGCCTGCCGCACCGACCGCCGCCGCGCCATCGTCGTCGGTCGGCCAGGGATAGCTGACCGACGCCAGCACGTCACCGCTTTCGACATCGAGCACCACCGCCGCGCCGCGTGCATGCGTGCCGCGCTCGATGCCACGCTGCAATGCGCGCGCAACGCGCTGTTGCAGCCGCGCGTCGAGGGTGAGAGCAACGTCGCGCGGACGCCCGAGCAGGAGCGCGACGTCGGGACGGGTGGACGTGACGCCGTGGCGCACGAGCGGCAGCAGCGCCGAGTAGTCCCGCCGGATCGTGCGCTGCCGCACGCCGGTGCGCGGATGGACCACGTCCACCAGGCGCTGCCGGTCGTCGAAGCCCTTCAGCGTGGTGTCGCTGTCGCGTTCGACGTACGACGAGTTGCGTGCCGCCCAGTTGACCTGCCCCGCCCAGTCGCCGAGGACGCTGAAGGTGAGGCCACCGAGGGGGACGCAGCGCACGTCGGCGGTGGTACAGCCGCGCACCCGGGTCACGCCAGCCTTGGTGTAGGCCGCGTCGAGGCCAGCGATTTCTGCCGGCCGACTGGTGGCCAGCACGAGGCCGTGGCGGTCGGTGATGGTGCCGCGCTCGATGGTCCTGGTCGCAGACACCAGGCGCGGGTTGTACTCGAAGCGGGTGCCGCCGTC
The DNA here is from genome assembly GCA_046593715.1 of Luteitalea sp. Classification (GTDB taxonomy): domain Bacteria; phylum Acidobacteriota; class Vicinamibacteria; order Vicinamibacterales; family Vicinamibacteraceae; genus Luteitalea. Next base: position 60,951 of record JBKJQW010000125.1, on the reverse strand, counting down.
GGCCTGTTCGCTGAGGCTGGCGGCGGTCGCAATCGTGTCGGCTCTGACCACCTGCACCCACGCCGCGCGCGAGGCCACCACGCCGGCAAGCACGGCCAGCACGCTGGCCAGCACACGCACCGGCTGCGCCAGGTGCAGGCGCACGGGCCCGGGTCGTCGCCCCACGGCCATCACCACGCCCACGGCCAGGCAGTTGGCCAGCATCGACGAGCGGCCGTAGCTGAGAAACGGCGTCACCACGCCGGTCAGGGGGAGCACGCCGAACAGCCCTCCGGCGATGACCAGGGCCTGCACCACGAGCGCCAGTGTCACGCCGAGGCCGAGCAGGGCGCTGTAGTCGCCTGGGGCACGAAGGGCCACCCGCATGCAGCGCCACGCGAGCAGCACGTACAGCGCGAGCACGACGAGCACGCCGACCAGGCCGAGCTGTTCGCCGAGCACCGCCAGCACGAAATCGGTGTGCCCTTCGGGAATGGACTGCGGGCTGCCGCTGCCGGGACCGCTGCCCCACGTCGCGCCGGTGGCCATCGCCCAGAGGCCATGGGCGATCTGGTTGCCGCCGGGCACGCCGTTGTTCCACGGGTCAGCCCAGATGCGGACGCGTTGCCCGACGGTGGCCGGCACGCCGATCGCGTACGCGATGGCGAAACCAGCGGCGAGCATGCCGACGCCGACCAGGACCGCCGCGATCCGGCCGCGGGCGATGGCGTACAGCGCGATGACCGCGCCCGACAGCACCAGCGCCGGGCCGAGGTCCTTCTGCAGGAAGAAGAACGCGAGCACCAGCGCCATGCTGGCGACGACCGGTCGCACGTCGCGCCAGCGTGGCAGTTGCACGACCCTGAGCCAGCGGCGAGGCGAGGCGATCGGCTCCGACAGCTCGCGCAGCAGGTCGAGGCGGCGGGCCAGCGCGCCGGCGATCGCAAAGACCACCAGCAGTCGAATGGCCTCCACGGGCTGCACGCCGAGCAGATTGACCTTCACCCCGCTGCTGCCCGGGCCTGAGCCGAACACGAGCAGGATCGCGGCCAGCGCCAGTGCCATTCCGAGCGGCAACAGCACCGCGCGCCGGAGCGGCGACGATTCGTAATCGATCTCGGACGCGATCAGCAGGATCAGCAAGCCGGCGCAGACCCCACTGATGAAGGTGCTGGCGAGGAGTGCGTCGCGCAGCGGGTCGCGCAGGGCCACCATGCTCATGAGGCCGAGGCCGCAGAGCACCAACAGGATGGGCAGCAGCACCGGGTCGTCCTGCGCCCCGCGCCATCGCCGCACCAGGTGCGCACTCCAGAACGCCCCGAAGAAGGCCAGCATCGCCCAGCTGAGGCGGGTGGTGTACTCCTGGCGGGTTCGTACGACCACGTGCGGCTTGATTGCCGCCAGGTCGGCCGCCGAGAGGAGCCGGACCGTGTCAGTCTCGGGCCGCGTGGCGAGCCGGGCCCGCACCTGCGCCAACCGACGATCGGCGGTCGCCTCTGCCCGCGACACCGTGATGCCGGCTAGCCCGCCGACGTGCTCGAGCGGTGCGGTGCCGTCGCTGGCCCGTCGGTACACGCGCTCGGCCACGGCGCGCCGCTCCGCCGCATCCGGGACGAAGGCCAGTGCCGGCAACAGGGCGGCCGCCGAGGGCAGGCTCCGCAGGTGGACCGCGCTCGCGTCGGCCTGGGCCTGACCAGCCCCGAGGCGACCCCAGATCGCCAGCACCAGCCCGAACAGGATCACGACCGACGCCAGACCGAGGGCGGCCGCTTCGACGTTGGCAGCCCGCGCGGCGGCGGCCGACCGCGGCGCACCCGCCCGACCGCGCATGGCACCGGTCTCGATGATCCGCATCAGGACGGCTCCTCGGACGCCTGGGCGTCCTCGATCTCTTCGTCCACGTGCGTCAACTGCGTCTTGCAGACCTCGATGTTCCGGGCGGCACTGGCAAACCCGAGAATGGGCTCGAACGCCTCGATGCAGGCGACGAAGCTCGCGCGCGCCTGCTCGAGTGCGCGCGTCCGCTGCGATCCGGAGACGTTGCGCGCCTCGCGGCGCAGCATCTCGCCGCGACGCATGTAGCCGTCGCCGACCAGCGCCCGCTCGCGGCGGCCCGGCGTGTACCCGCGCTTCTGTGCGTCGGCCATCGCCGACGCGGCCAGTTCGACATCGGCCGGCACGAGGTTGTAGACCGCGATACGGCTGATGCCGAGGTACGGGTCATACGCCTGCGGGTCGAGGCGCGCCGCATCACGAAAGCGGTCGATGGCACGGCGGTAGGTCGCCTGCGTGGCCGCAGACCGCCCTGCCTTGGTGGCGATGCGCAGGATGTGCGCGTCGCAGGTTTGCAGGCGCGACTCGGCGACGCGATTGCCGGGCCGCAAGCGCAGGCACCAGCGCAGCGCCTGCTGCGCCTGCTTCCAGTCCGACAGCGACAGCGACGGCTGGTCGTGGCGGTAGTCCTCGATGACGCGGTTGGCCAACCCCAGCAGGTGCGACTGCAACCGGGCATCAACCCGCAGGCGGAGCCCGACATCGAACGGCCCGGTGGCCGCCACGCGGTCGTAGCTGGCCTCGGCGATGGCCAGCGTCGGTCCGTCTATGGCGCTCACCACGTCGCGGATCCGTTCCGCGCCGATCCAGGCCACCGCCTCCGACGTCGCCAGGTACAGGGCCAGCAACGTGGCGAGCGCCCACAGCAGGCGCCGCCCGCGCGGCGCGCGGGCCGGCGCAGCGGTCGGCCCTGCCGCCTGACCACCAGGGGACGCGGGGGCCGACTTCGCGGGCACCGATGCGGGCTGCAGTTCCGGGCGCAGCGGCAACGGCGGCGGGATGAACGGCAGGGGATCGGTCGATGCCACCGACGTCGTCAGAGGAACCGGCGGCGTGTCAGGGCGGCGTTCGGTGGCGGCAACCGTGACCAGACCCGCTTCGCTGGTCCGCCACCCGTCCACCCGAGTGGTGGCCGGCGTGTCGTAGTCGGCAAGGGCGACCGGCCGGCCTCCGGCCAGGAACGCCTCGAGATCTTCGCGGACGGCAGACGCATGCCGATACCGACGGTCGGGCTGATAGGCCAGCATCTTGTTGACGATGGCGACCAGTGCCGGCGGCACCGGGCCTGGCAAGGCCTCCCTCGGCGCATTGCCGCGGATGGCCCGTTCCAGCTGGCTCTTGAGTGCCGGCGACTGCAGGGCACGGTACGGACGGTGGCCGGCCAGCATCTCGTAGAGCATCACTCCGAGCGACCAGAAGTCGACATGCTCATCGACGCGGCCATCGAGCAGGCGTTCGGGAGACATGTACGCCGACGTGCCCCAGTTGTTGGTGGTGAGCGGCTTGGACTTGTCGAGCGCCTTGGCGATGCCGAAGTCCAGCACGATGACCTCGCCGGATGCGCGGACGAAGATGTGTCCCGGCTTCAGATCCGCGTGCACGAGGCGGTCGTACCGTTCGCCCTCGATGGTGGCCGAAAAGCTGTGCGCTTTTTCGAGGAATGCGCAGATGGCGCCCGCATGCCGGGCGGCCACCGTGGGATCCAGCGCTCCCGTGGCGATGACGTCCGACAGGGCGCCGCCCTGGATCAACTCCATGGCGATGTACAGGTCGCCGTCGCGGTCGTAGCCCACGTCGTAGACCGCGGGCACCATCCCGTAGGCGTCGTGGAAGCTGCGCTGCAGCATCGCGCCACGACGCTCCGCCTCGATGCGTTCGACGGCATCGGCGGCGTGGTCGCGCAGAACCAGCTTCAGGGCGACGCGGGCGCCGTCGCTGAGGCGTCGGGCGTGCCACACGGTGCCGAAGCTGCCCTGGTCGAAGGGCTTGTCGGCGTCGGTCTCGTACCCTGCCACCTGCCAGGACATGCGCGGTCTCCAGACAGTCAGCGAGACGAAGGGGTGTCCACCGACACCACGACGTTGGCGGCGCGCAAAGGTTCCCGGTCCGCGTCGGACCCTCCCTGCACCGGGTTGGCACCGAGGCCGGCAAACACGTTGCGGCGCAGGGTCAGACGAGCGCCGTCAGCGACCGTGATGGCGGCGGCGAGCGGGGACGTGGCCACCGCCGCAGGCAGCCGGCGCGGGTTGGAGGCGGCGGCCTGGTGCGTCGCTCCGACGAACACATTGCCGGTGGCCTCCAGCTGACTGCGCGGCGCGAGCGCCACGGCAACGCCCGACACAGCGAACTGGCTGCCCTGCAGCGAGGCCGTCGTATCAGCAAGCAGCTGAACGGCTGCCTCGACGGGCCCGTCGATGTGCATGAGTTCGATCGCCCGGCCGTGGCCCCCGACCTGCACGGCCACCTGCACCGGCGCCTCGGTCGTGGACGCGACACGGATGCCGGAGATGACGCCGCCACTGGAGCCGCTCGCGATGATGGCCACCCACCGGCCAGTGGCGGCGGCGGGCCGCACAAACAGCGACGCACCCGCGACGCGCGCACGCAGCGAGACACCTTCGGGCACCTCGACCGACTCGGCGTAGATGCCAGGCTCGAGGCGGATGACGTCGCCCGCACGGGCCACCTGCACGGCTGCAGCCAGCGTGCCCACCGTCTCGGAGGCCTGCGGCGCAGCAATCAACGTCCGACCCACCATCGGCGGTTCATTGGTGAGGCGCCACGCCAGCAGGAGCGCTCCGAGGACCCCAAGTGCGGCCCCCAGCACGAACCACGTGGTCCGGCTGGCCACGACGCGGCCGGGCCACGCACGCCGACCGGCCGTGACAGACGTCGCGGCGCCCGCCGCAGCGGGCTCCACTGGGGCCTCGGCGCCGATGCCGGCCTTGAACGCGGCGGCAAAGCCTGGTGCCTCGGCGTAGACCACCGTGACGTTGTCTCGACCGCCGGCCGCATTGGCGGCAGCGATCAGGGCCGCGGCCACAGCCTCGGGGTCGCCGGCGTGGGTGCCCACCACGCGCGCGATCGCCGAGGAGGGGATCATGTCGGTGAGGCCATCGCTGCACACGAGAATCGCGGCGTCGTCTTCGAGGCTATCCTCGATGACCTCCACGTAGTCGGGCTCGTCCTTGTCGCGCAGGGCGCTGCCCACATCGCGGAACACCTCGTGGCGCCGCGGGTGCTGCATGGCCTCGATCTCGCCCAGCTCGCCGGCATCCTCGCGCTCGCCGACCGGGGAGTGGTCGCGCGTCAACTTGCGCACGCCGCCCGGGCGCAGCTTGTACAGACGGCTGTCACCGACGTGACCGACGGTGACGCGGCCCTCGCTGACCACCGCGAGCGTCACCACGCAGGTCATCCCGGCCAGTTCAGGCTCGGCGGCCGATCGCCGGAAGATCTCGTTGTTGGCGATGGCGATGGCTTCGCGCACACGCTCGGCCGACGAGCCGAGGGGGCGCGCCAGACGCTGCAGGATCACGTCTCGGGCGATCGCCGCCGCCAGTTCGCCCGCCGCGTGTCCGCCGACGCCGTCGATGACGCCGAAGATGCCGCGACCCGCGTCGAGCACCGGCAGGTCCTCGTTGTTGGAGCGGACGCGCCCGGGATCGGACAGGGCGGCCGACAGCAGCATCGGCGCGGCGGTGGTCGTCTCAGGCACGGTCGAACACCCAGGCCAGCCAGCCAATCGAGACGACGACACCCACCAGCGACAGCAGAAAGAGGAGGTGCAGCCAGGTCATCGCAGCTCCCCGCCGTCGAAGTCCACCACGATCGCGTCGGCAAGGCCGATGCGGGCGCGGACGGGCAGCGGGTGCTCCGGCCCTGGCTCGGCAACACCTTCCGCCCCCTTCACCGCCGGCGGGATCGCGACGCCGTCCACCGTCGTCCCCCACAAGCTGACGTCCTGGACGAAGAAGCGGCCATGGCCATCGAGACGGATGCGGACGTGCTCGCGCGACACCCGCGCCGTCGTGGCCACCTGCACGTCCACCCAGACCGCGCTGCCGCCGCGGCCGATCGAGAGCGTGTCCTTGCGCATCACGAACGTGTGGGCGCCGTGGTCGTCGCTGTAGGTCAGGCGGGCGCGATCGCGGCTCGAGCGACTCTCGGTGTCGCGGCCGTCGCCGCCGCCAGCCGCCGTCACGGCGAGCGCCGGTTCGGGGCTGGGCCGAGCGACGTGGGTGACCGTCGCGGCACGGCCCGACGCCCCGATGACGCTGCGGACGATGCGGGTGGTGGGCGTACCGGCGTACTCCACCGGGGCCGGCATCGCCAGCGTCGAGACGATGCCGATCTGGCCTCGTGCCAGTTCGCCGTCCGGGTCGCGCCGCACGTGCACCTCCCAGCCGCCAGCCGGCACCTCGACTGGCGCCAACCGCTCCCGCTCGAGCAGCCGCGCCATCACCGTCTTGACGCGCCCGCCCATGTCGCGGTTGAGGCGAGCGACTTCCTCGGTCAGCGCCTGACCGATCTGCTCGACCAGGGTGCCGGAGATGCCCTCGATGGCGTCGAAGTCCTCGGGGTGCAGGTACACGTGATAGATGGTCGGCGCGACGGTGCTGAACGGCAGGGCATATAGATTGAGCGAGAGTTCCTCGCGAACCGCCTTCCAGATCTCCCGACCGCTTGGTGCCGTGCCTATCGCCATCGATGCATTTCCCTTCCGCTGTCGTCGGGTACTATGCATCGGACGTTACCCGTAAGTCCCAAGGGATTTCCAAGGATTCGCAGAGATCGCATGAGGGTTGCCTTCGGCCGCTTCACCTTCGACACAGATACCCGCGAACTGCTCGACGCGGGCGTCCGCACGCACCTCTCGCCCAAGGCGTTCGACCTGCTGACGCTGCTGCTCGAACGGCGACCGACCGTGGTCAGCAAGCGCGAGATTCACGAGAAGGTCTGGCAGGACACCTTCGTCAGCGAGGCCAATCTCAGTGTGGTGATTGCCGAGATCCGGCAGGTGCTCGGCGAGGACTCCCGCCAGGCCGGCTTTGTCCGCACCGTACACACGATCGGCTACGCGTTCAGCGGCCCGGCCCAGAATCTGGCGGCGGTGCGGCCGACCTCGCGCAGCGAGGAACGACTCTGCTGGCTGGTGCGCAACGACCGCGCCTTCCCGCTCGCCACTGGCGAGAACATCGTCGGGCGCGACCCACGCTGCGAGGTGTGGGTGGACGCCTCTGGCGTCTCGAGACGGCATGCCTGTCTCGCGGTCGGCCTCGAGGGGACGACGATTGCGGACCTGGAGTCGAGCAACGGGACCTTCGTCGGCGGCGTGCGCCTGACCGAGCCGCGAGCGCTCGTCGATGGCGACGTGATCGAGGTCGGCGCCGCCGCGCTCACGTTCCGCGCCTGGTCGGACGAGCGGGAAGCGCGGACTGAGCGCGTCGTCCGCGCACCCCGAGAGGCGTAGCCGTCGCAGCGCGGCCTCCGCGCGGTACCATACGGCACTCACATGATGCAGGGTGCAAGCCGACGGGTACTCGTCGTGGAGGACGATGCGTCGATCCGGGAGTTGCTGCAGCTTCATCTCGGTCTGGCCGGCTTTGCCGTCGACGATCTCGGTGACGGCCGTCAGGCGCTCGACGTGGCGCGCACCACCGCCTTCGACCTGCTCGTGCTCGACGTCATGCTGCCAGGTCTGGACGGCATCTCGCTGTGCAGGGCCGTCCGCTCCGCCGGGCCCAATACCCACACCCCGATCCTGATGCTGACTGCCTGCGGCACTGAAGCCGACATCGTCGTGGGGCTCGACAGCGGCGCGGACGACTACCTGACCAAGCCCTTCGGCGTCCGCGAGCTGCAGGCACGGGTCGGCGCCGTGATGCGGCGGCGCGAACAGCTCGACGCAGGCCAGCCGCACCCATCGCCATCGACGACAATGTCGCTGACCGACGGCATCACCATGGACGTGGAGCGGCGCGAGGTGCTCGTCCACGGGAGCGCGGCTGATCTCACGCGTCAGGAGTTCGATCTCCTGCACCAGCTCGTGTCACGGCGCGGCATCGTCTTCAGCCGGGCCAGGCTGCTGCAGACGGTGTGGAGCGGCGACGCCTACGTCACCGAGCGCACGGTGGACACGGTGGTCAGCCGGCTGCGCCGGAAGCTGGAGGTGGACCCTCGCCAGCCGGCCCTCATCCTCACGGCGTGGGGCATCGGCTACAAGTTCGCCGACATCGAGTAGCGACAAGGTCCGCTCATCGTCCTGTCACACAATCGCCATACCGCGTCCGTCAGATTCCCCAGGTGCCTGTCGGCACGAGGAGCGTCAGATGACACGTGGGAACGGACCGATGCTGTCGGCGGTGGAGCGTGTGCAGTTGCTGCGCTGCGAGGTGGTGCGGCGGCTGGTGTGTGGGTGCGAGGTGGGTCTGTACCGGAGCAGGACCGGACAGGTGTTCACGATCGTCGACGACCCGGACGACGCGTGCCGCAACCGCGGGCACCAGGCCGATTTCCTGATAGACGAGCCATCGCCGGTGGCTGGCCCGGCTGCCGGGCATCCCGACTTGATACGATGCTGAGGTGCCCAACTTCCAAGCCTCATCCCATGCCGTGCCGCGATGGCCGGCCTGGGTCGTGCTGTTGCTCCTGGGGGTGGCCTCGGTAGGTTCGACCCTGTCCGGACAGATGCGGCGTCCAAAGGCCGAGGTGGCGCCCTACACGGCCGCCACGGTGGTGGCGGCCGGATCGACGACCAGGGTGGCGCTGACGGTCAGACTCGCCGAGGGGTTGCACGTGCAGTCGGACGCGCCGCGTGACCCGTCGCTGATCCCGACCGTGCTGACCGTGCAGGCGCCTGCGGGCGTCACGGTACGCCACTTGATCTACCCGCAACCGACCGATTTCGAGCAGGCCGGTCAACCGCAGCCCCTCGCCGTCTTCGCACACGAGTTCGTCGCCGGGGCCGAACTGGCCATCGCCGACGACGCTGCGCCAGGCGACCTGGTGATTCCGGGGCGCCTGCGCTACCAGGCCTGTGACGACCGGCTGTGCTTCGCTCCTCAGACCGCCACGTTCGAGTGGAAGGTCCGGGTAGCCGCACCGGGTACCGCCGCCAGGGCCGGCGCGCACGGCGACGTCTTCGCACGCCTCTCGCAGGGCCGGATGGCGCAGCCCGGGGTCACCCCTGCAGCGCGTTCGATCGGTCCGGGCCCGATCAGTGAGGCGGCCCCACCGGCAGGGGGCGGCACTGACGCCGACGTGATGACGACCCTGGATCGGTTCACGGTCCAGGGCAGTACCGGCGGCTACCTCCCGACCGACGATTTCCTGCAGTTCGTGCGCGACGCCGAAGCCGGCGTGGCACGCAAGGGCCTGCTCGAGGGACGCGGGCCGATTGCCATCCTCCTGCTGGTGCTCGTCGGTGGTCTGGCCCTCAACCTGACCCCCTGCGTGCTGCCGATGGTGCCCATCAACCTGGCGATCATCGGCGCCGGGGCCAAGGCCGGATCCCGTCAGCGCGGCTTCGTGCTCGGACTGGCCTACGGCGCCGCCATGGCCCTGGTCTACGGCGTGCTGGGCCTGATCGTCATCCTCACAGCCGGCACGTTCGGCACACTGAACGCGTCGCCCTGGTTCAATCTCGCCATTGCCGTGCTGTTTGTGGTGCTGGCGCTGGCGATGTTCGACGTCATCCTGATCGACTTCTCGACGCTGGCCCGCGGCCCCGACACGCAAGGCCGGCCGGGCTCGGTGGCCCTGGCCTTCACCATGGGCGGCGTCGCGGCACTGCTGGCCGGTGCCTGCGTGGCGCCCGTCGTCATCCAGGTCATTCTCTTCTCGAGCAGCCTCTATGCGGGCGGCACGACGCTCGCGCTGGCCCTGCCCTTCGTGCTCGGTCTGGGGATGGCGCTGCCCTGGCCCATCGCGGGCGCCGGGATGGCATGGCTCCCGAAGCCGGGGGCCTGGATGGTGCGCGTCAAGCAGGCGATGGGCGTGCTGATCCTGGCCACCGCGGCCTACTACGGATACCTCGCCTACGAGATGTTCGAGAACCGCCGGGTCGATGCCGGCGAGGTGAGCCGCAGTGTGCAGGACAAACTCCAGGAAGGCTGGACCTCGTCGCTGTCGGCCGGGCTCGCGCAGGCCGAGCGCGAGGGCAAGCCGGTGCTGATCGACTTCTGGGCGACATGGTGCAAGAACTGTCTGACGATGGATGCGACCACGTTCGAGGACGCAAGCGTCAAGGACGCCCTGGAGGGCTATGTGAAGGTGAAGGTGCAGGCTGAGGATCCCGATGCGGAACCAGCCCGGTCGCTGCTGGCGCGGTTCAAGTCCGTCGGCTTGCCCACCTACGTGATCCTGCGGCCGACGGCCGGTCCTACCGAGGCGACCCGATGAGCCGCGCTGCCATCCTGCTGTGCCTGGCCCTGGTTGGCGCCGCGGCCTGCGGGCGCGAGACGACCCCGGAGGCGCCCCTGGTGCCGCAGGTGCGCGCGGCCATCGCGGCCGGCGACTTCGCGGCGGCGGAATCGACGCTGGCAGCGTTCAAGGCTGCGCACGGGCCGTCGCCGGAGTGGATCGAGGCACACTCCTGGATCGCGCGCGGGCATCTGGCGGCCGACCGCGTCGACGAGGCGGAGCGTGCGGCGCAGCAGACCTACGACCTGGCAGTGGAGATGCTGAAGACGCGGCCGATGGACGCGGAACCCCGGTTGCCGATTGCCTATGGCGCCGCGGTCGAAGTGCTCGGCCAGGTCGAGGCACGACGGGGCGCTCGGACCGACGCCCTTGTCTTCCTCGAGCGCGAGCGCGCTGCCCACGCCGGCACGTCGATCGAGAAGCGCCTTCAGAAGAACATCAACCTGCTGAGCCTCGAAGGCACGAAGGCCCCGGCCCTCGGTGGGCTCGAACACTTCGGGCCGGCGCCGCCGACAATGGCAGCGCTCGAAGGCAAGGTGGTCCTGCTCTTCTTCTGGGCGCATTGGTGTGCCGACTGCAAGGCGATGGGGCCGGTGCTCGCGCAACTGGACGAGGCCTACCGGGACCAGGGCCTGGTGATGCTGGCGCCGACGCAGCGCTATGGCTACGTGCAGGGCGGGGTGGACGCGACGCCCGCCGAGGAAAAGCCGTACATCGAGCAGGTGCTCCGCCAGTCCTACCCCGCGCTGGCCGCGGTCTCGGTGCCGATCGACACGGCCAACCACCTGCGCTACGGCGTCAGCACGACGCCGACCGTGGTGCTGGTCGGCCGCACCGGGGTCATCGATCTCTACCATCCGGGAAAGATGACGCTCGCCGAGCTGGAGCCACGGATCCAGGCGCTGCTCGCCGCTCAGCGCGCAGAGTGATGAACGACGACGTGCGGGCGGCGCCGCTTGCCGCCCGTTTCGCCATCCGCGAGGTGCCCGAGGCGTTGATCGCTGCGCTCCGGTCGCACTTCGGCGAGCGATGCTCGACGGTCGCGTCGGTGCGGGAGCAGCACGGGCGGGACGAGTCCCCGTTCACGCAGGTGCCGCCGCCGGCCGCCGTGGTGTTTGCCGAGTCGACCGCCGACGTCGCAACGGCGGTGCGCCTGGCGGCCTCGTTTCGGGCGCCAGTGATTGCGTACGGCGCGGGGTCGTCGCTCGAAGGCCATGTGCTGGCCGTGCAGGGGGGGATCAGCCTCGACCTCAGCCGCATGGCGCGGATCGTCGCGGTGCACGCCGAGGACATGACGATCACCGTGCAGCCCGGCGTCACGCGAACCGCCGTCAACCGCGCGCTCGAGGGCAAGGGGCTGTTCTTTCCGGTGGACCCCGGCGCCGACGCGTCAATCGGCGGCATGTGCGCGACCCGCGCCAGTGGCACCAACGCGGTGCGCTACGGCACGATGCGCGAGAACGTCCTGGCCCTCGAGGTGGTGACGGCCAGCGGCGAGGTCATCCGCACCGGGACACGCGCCCGCAAGAGCAGCGCCGGTTACGACCTGACGCGATTGCTGATCGGCAGCGAAGGCACACTGGGTGTCATCACCGAGGCGACGCTCAAGCTGCATCCGCTCCCGGAATCGGTGGCGGCCGCCACGTGTTCGTTCACGGGCATCGCCGCAGCGGTGCGGACGGCCATGGCCATCATCCAGGCCGGCGTGCCCATCGCCCGGTGCGAGCTGCTCGACCGGCACTCGGTGCGGATGGTCAACGCGCACTCGCGCCTGACGCTGCCGGAGCAACCGCTGCTGCTGATGGAGTTCCACGGGTCGGCCACCGACGTCGCGGATCAGGCGCGGCAGGCCGAGATCCTGGCCGGCGAGGCGGGCGGCGCCGGCTTTGCCTGGACGGCGACGCCGGAAGAGCGAACCCGGCTGTGGACGGCCCGCCACAACGCATACTTTGCTGCCATCCACGCCTACCCCGGTCGCCGCGTGATCTCCACCGATACATGCGTGCCCATCTCGCGGCTGGCCGACTGCCTGCTCGACTCGGCAGCCGAGGCCGAGGCCTCGGGGCTGCCCCACTACCTGCTCGGGCACGTCGGCGACGGCAACTTCCACTTCGGCTACCTGATCGATCCCGACAACGCGGCCGAGTGGCGCGCCGCCGAGGCACTCAACCACGCGCTGGTGCACCGCGCGCTGGCCTTGGGGGGGACGTGCTCGGGCGAGCACGGCATCGGCCTGCACAAGATGGCCTTCCTGCGCGAGGAAGCCGGCGAGGGCGCCATCGCGATGATGCGAGCCATCAAGCACGCGCTCGACCCGCTCGACATCATGAACCCGGGCAAGATCCTGGCACGCACGCCGGACGCGTGACGCTGATCGGGAGAGTCTGGCGCCCGATCAGCACCTCCTGCGGGCCACGTCACTGCGCCGTCTGGAGCACGGCGTCGTAGACGTGCGTGATCGGCTGTCGATCGCCAGTGCCTGGACCGCGGCCGCCCTCGAGCGTCGTTTCGACACTGAGTTGCTGACGCGCCGCGTCGACGCGATAGCGTCGGATCACCGTGGCGCCGCCTCCGGTGTCCCACGCAATGACCAGCGCATCGCCCTGCCACCGTGACGTCGTCTCGAGGGTCGCGGCGTCGAGTTGGTGCTTCTCGCCCTTGCCGTGTGCCGTGAACTTTCGGACGCGACCCTGGTCGTCGGTGAAGCTCACCGTGTCGTCTCGCTGCACGATCGTCACTCGCAGGGCGGGCTGCATCAGCTCGCGCATGGTCTCGCGCAGACGCTGCATCGATTGCTGGTCCTGTTGGCCGCCGCCCGCCCCGCCGCGGCCGGGGGACCCGCCGCCGGCACCGCGACCCGAGGTCCGTCCACCCATGCGGCCACCGCCGCCACGCCCGCCGCCGCCTGGCGGGCCGCCCGCATCGAGGCTCGCGCCGCCAGCCGGTGCGGAGCGATCGCGATTGAGCTGCCAGACCCCGCCGAGGTCGGGGCGCGTCTGCGCCCCCGCGTGTGGCTGCGTGGTGAACGCCGCCGTCCCCACCACTGCCGCGATCGTCAACAGGGCCGTCAGCGTCCTACGCGCCTGTGCAATCGCGTCCCGTCCGTGCCTTGGCTGGTGCATGACCACTACTGACGGCGGCCGTCCACGCACGGTCGTGGCAGAACTGTGAAAGTTGACACGCGGGCGGCCCCGCCGTTACGACGCGGGCTCCGGGCCGGCGCGCGACGCCTGCCACTTGCTCAGAAACGCGCGCGACGAATAGGGCCGCCGTCCCATCTCCGCCTCGCGCGCGGAGAGATCGACGACCAAGTTCGGGTATCGACGCAGACGGGTCTCGAGTGCCGAGAGGTCCTCGCCGTTGTCGCCGAGATGCGCGCCGATAGACGTTGTCTTCGGGTGGCGGGCGATGACGCGATCGCGCTGGAGCAGCACCTCGTCGCGCTTGGGGAACGCCGGACCGTAGAAGCTCCAGTCCGGATGACGCCGCAGTTGCAGCCAGCGCTCGTTCTCTTCGTCGATGGGCTCGAAAAACGCCACCGGGTCCGCCGAATGAATCAGGACCGGAATACGCAGGCGCGCACAGGCGGCCCAGATCGGATCGATGCGGGGATCGTCGATGGGCACTACCGCGCCGGTGCGGTCCTTGACGGTGAGTCCGAGACTCTTGAAGACCTTGACGCCGGCCATGCCGCGCGCATGGGCGCGCTCGAGCATCGCGACGTGCCCGGCGGCAAATGTCGGCTCGTCGATTGTCGAGAAGTCGATGTTGCCGAAGATCACCAGGCGGCCGGGCGCGGCGTCGTGGTAGCGCGCCAGCATCCGGTCGAGATCGGCACCGTAGCCCCCACTGAGATTCACGGCCCGCTCCACACCGAGTTGGTCCATCGCCGACAACAGGGCGGCCGGCTCGAGGCTGACCGGCCAGTGGGCATGGATGTCGGTGGCCGGGTACCTCGCGCGGGCGACCGGCGTCTCCCTGGTCGTCAACGACGACGTCGGGTCGTACGGCTTGAGCCCCGTGTCGCCGACAAAGACCGCCGGGCCCATCGGCGGATCCTGTCCACGGTCCTGGGCCGCCTGCGGCACCGCCATTGCGCCCACTGCCAGTGCGCCGAGCACGACGGCGCCCCGTCGGACAGAGAGTTTTTGAAACGTATTCCAAATAGTGCGAGACTCTCGCATGCTCAGACCACTCCTCGCGCTTGCTGCGCTGCCACTGGCGTTCTCCGCCCTGTCGCTGGAACCGCCACGCGAACCACGCGCCGTCCAGCACGTCGACGTCTACAACGTGGCCGGTCGGTACGGCGGCTGGCCCGCCAATCATGGCATCTGGGCGTGGGGCAACGAGATCCTCGTGGGTTTCGAGGCCGGCTACTTCAAGGACAGCGCGTCGGGCCACTCGATCGACTACACCCGGCCGGCCGAGCATCTGCTGGCGCGCAGCCTGGACGGCGGTGCGACCTGGAAGCTCGAGCGCCCGGCTGACTTGAAGCCGCCTCCGGGCGCTCAGCAGGCCGGCGTGCTGGGCGAGGCCGGTGGGCGCGCCACCACCGAGAGTCCCGGTGACATTCCGTTCACGCATCCTGATTTCGTCTTCACGGCCCGAATGGCCAGCATCCACGTCGGCCCGTCGCGTTTCTACTACTCGACCGACCGAGGCCATGCCTGGAAGGGTCCGTTCGCGCTGCCGGACTTCGGCACGCCGGGCATCGCCGCGCGTACCGATTACCTGGTGGACGGCCCGAAGACGATGACGCTCTTCCTGACCGCGGCCAAAGCCAACCAGAAGGAAGGGCGCGTCATCGCGGCACGCACAACCGATGGCGGCAAGACGTGGGCGCGCCTGGCCTACGTGCACGACGAGCCGACCGACAATGAGTTCGGGATCATGCCGTCCTCCGTGCGACTGTCTCCCACGTCGATCCTGACGGCGGTGCGCTATCGCCGCTTCATCGAGACCTATCGCTCCGACGACAACGGCAGTTCGTGGCAGCACGTGGTGCGCGCGGTGCCCGACACCGGTCGCGGCAATCCGCCGAGCCTCGTGGCGTTGAAGGACGGGCGGTTGGTCATCACCTACGGCTACCGTGCCGAGCCGTACGGGATGCGGGCCCGCATCAGCTCGGATCAGGGCAAGACCTGGGATGACGAGGTGGTGCTGCGCAGCGACGGCGGCACCTGGGACCTCGGCTACCCGCGCACCGTGCAGCGGCCCGACGGCAAGCTCGTGACCGTGTACTACTACAACGTCGGCAACACCGAGCGGTTCATCGGCGCCACGATCTGGGAACCGTAGGGCCACCGCCCCGAGTGCGGGAGACTCGTGCCATGCGCACCATCCTCGTTGCCGCGGCGCTGGTGGTGGGCGCCCTCGGGTGGCCCGCCGCCCAGAGTCGCACGGGCACCTACTTTCCACCGGCAGGGTCGTGGGAGGCGAGGTCGGCTGACGCGCTCGGCATGGACCCGGCGGCACTGGCCGCTGCCGTGACGTTTGCCGAGGGTCACGAGTCGACGCGGGCGATCGACTTCTCCGACCAGGAGCGCACCTTTGGCGCGCTCCTCGGTTCGGTCCCGACGCGGCGAGCGACGACCAATGGCCTGGTCATCTACAAGGGCTTCGTCGTGGCCCAGTTCGGCGATCCCACCGCGGTGGACCCGACCTACTCGGCAGCCAAGAGCATGCTGTCCACGGTTGCCGGCGTGGCGGTGCGAGACGGGCGGATCGGCATCGACGATCCCGTCGCTGCCACCGTGAAGGATGGCGGTTACGACTCGGCGCGCAATGCACAGGTGACCTGGAAGATGCACCTGCAGCAGGAGAGCGAGTGGGAAGGCACGATGTGGGGGAAGGCGCACGATTTCGTCGGACGCGCGGCGTTTGGCGAGGGCGAGCGCCAGCCGCGCACGCTCGCGCCGCCGGGACGACACTACGAGTACAACGACGTCCGCGTGAATCGACTGGCGCTGTCGCTGCTGCGGGTGTTCAGTCGTCCGGTGCCGGACGTCTTCGCCAGCGAGATCATGGGTCCGATCGGCGCGTCGCGCACCTGGAAGTGGGTGCCGTACGCCAACAGCTACGTCCAGCACACGGGCCTGACCATGGCCTCGGTCAGCGGCGGCACTCGCTGGGGCGGCGGCGTGTGGATCCATGCGTGGGACATGGCGCGCCTGGGCTACCTGTGGTTGCGCGGAGGACGATGGGGCGACCGCCAGATCGTGCCAGCCGCGTACGTGCGCTCCGCGCTTACCGTGAGCGCACACGGACCCGACTACGGCTACCTGTGGTGGCTCAATACCCGCGGTGAGGCGTTTGCCGGGGCGCCGCGCTCGGTGTTTGCCGCCATCGGCGCCGGCGGCAACGTCATCGTGGTCTCGCCCGAGCACGAACTGGTGCTCGTCCTGCGCTGGCATCGTGACAACGGCGCCGAGATGCTGCGCCGGGTGATTGCCGCCATCAGGCCGTGACGATGGACTGTGCGGGGCGCCACCCCGGCCCGGATGTTCAGCAGGCGCCTGCGCGACGTTAGTAGACGCGGAGGCTGTTCATGCATCGACGTTCGTTCCTCCGAGCCGCGACCGCGGCCGGCCTGCTCCCGTTGGCATCTTCGCGTTCGCTCCGGGCCTTCTCCCGTGTCAGCGCCTTCACCGAGGGCGATGTCGAAGCGGTTCGCGGTGACGGGACGGCGGTGACGCTCTCGGCCTCAGACATCAAGGCACTTGCCGGAAGCCTGCGCGGCCCGGTGCTGCTGGCCAACGCGCCGGGCTACGACACCGCGCGGCGCGTCCTCAATCCAGTCATCGACAGGCGGCCGGCGCTGATCGTCCAGCCCACCGGCACGGCCGATGTCCGGCGCGCCGTCAGCTTTGCCTCCGCGCACGGCCTGTTGCTGGCCGTCAAGTGCGGCGGCCACAGCTTCTCGGGCATGTCCACCTGTGACCGCGGCATGCAGATCGACCTCTCGAACATGCGCGGCGTGCGGGTGGACCCCGCGGCCAGGCGCGCCTTCGTCGAAGGCGGCACCCTGCTCGGCCTGATCGACCACGAGGCGGCCGCACACGGCATGGTCACGCCGCTCGGCACGGTGTCGCACACCGGCGTCGGCGGGCTCACCACCGGCGGCGGCTTCGGACGGCTTGCCCGCAAATACGGGCTGGCCGTGGACAACGTGATGGCGGTCGACGTGGTGACCGCGGACGGCTCGGTGCGGCACGCCGACCGCAACGAGAATCCCGACCTGTACTGGGGCGTACGAGGAGGCGGCGGCAACTTCGGAGTGGTCACGAACTTCGAGTTCCAGCTGCATCCGTTCTCCGGCACGGTGACCGCCGGGGATCTGGTCTTTCCCTTCGAGAAGGCCCGCGATCTCCTGCGCTTCTATGCCGAGTTCACGCCGCAGGCGCCCGATGATCTGTACCTCGATTTCGTGATGGCGCAGCCGCCTGGCGGCAAGCCCGGCGTCGCGCTGTTCCACGTCTGCTACTGCGGCGACAACCCCGATCGCGACCTCGCGCCCCTCCGCAAGCTCGGCACGCCGATCGCCGACACGACCAAGGCCCGACCGTACGTCGAGTTCCAGCGTTCCGGCGACGACAGCGACGTGCGCACGATGGGCGAGTACATGAAGAGCGGGTTCACCACCGTCATCAGCGAGAAGCTGATCGCCGCCGTGGTCGACGGCTTCGATGCCGACCCGACCCGCTCGACGGCCGTCTTCACGCAGCATGCCGGCGGTGCCATCGCCCGGCAGGCGGTGGGTTCGTGCGCGTTCCCGCATCGCTATGCGCAGCACGCCCTGATGGCGGCGGTAGCGTGGAAGGCCGGCACCGATGCGACGCCGCACATGGCGTCGATGCGCAAGTACTGGGCCTCGCTCGAGCCGCTGACCAGCGGCTTCTACATCAACGAGGTGAACGACGAGACGCGGGCCGTGCTCAACGCCAACTACCGCGAGAACTACCCGCGCATGGTCGCCACCAAACGGCAGTACGACCCGGCCAACCTGTTCCGCCTCAACGCCAACGTCCAGCCGGCATGACGCCCGGGCTCGGCTGCGTCGGTGCGGCCTATTTCCGCTCGTAGACGACGACACCGCCGACGATGGTGAGATCGGCGGTGATGGCGCGGATGCGTTGGTCGGGACAGGTCAGCAGGTCGTCGGACAGCACCACGAGATCCCCGAGCTTCCCGACCTCAATCGACCCGCGGTCGCCTTCGTCGAAGCTGAGTGCCGCAGCGTCGATGGTCATCATCCGAAGCGCCTGCTCGCGCGTCACCGACTCCGCCGCGCCGAGGACCACGCCGCCCTTGCTGCGCCTGGTCAGCGCCGTAGCCATGGTCAGGAACGGGTTGAACGGGTTCATCGCCGAATCGCGATCGGCCCCGAACATGTGATCGGTGTTGATCGCGACGCGCACCCCGGCCTCGCGCCAGGTGCGTAGCCCGATGAAGTGCGCCAGGCGCGGGGCGCCGAGCGCCGGCAGCAGGGCGTCGGCATCCTCGTAAAGCCACGCCGGCTGCGTATCGACCAGGACGCCCAGGGCTGCGGCGCGCAGGGCCGTCGCACGGTTGGGGAAGTAGGCGTGAATCAAGGTGTGACGCGGATCGGGACGCGGCTGCGCGCGCTGTGCGGCCTCGAAGGCATCGAGGACCAGGTCCACACCCGCGTCGCCGGTGACGTGTGCCGACATCTGCCAGCCTCGCGCATGACCGGCGACCATCACGGCACGGATGGCCTCCGCGCTGGTGGACAGCACGCCGCGATAGTCCGGCGCCTGGTCGCCATACAGCGCTGCCGACGCAGGGCCGTACGGCTCGCGCATGTAGGCTGTGCCCAGCAGGATGCCGCCGTCGACGGTGATCTTCAGCGAACCGACCTTCAGGTGGTCGTCGCCTGCTCCCGGGGTCAGGCCGATGGCGCCGACCACCGCGGCAGCGTCTTCGGCACGCAGCCCGGTCCCGAGGTGCAACGTGACGGTGGCGCGCAGGTGCAGGCGTCCAGCAGCACGCAGGCGCTCGTAGATGGCATAGCCGGCCTCGCTGCCACCACGCTCGACGATGCTCGTGATGCCGGTGGCGAGGTACGCGCGGTGCAGGCCCTCGATCTGGTCGAGCGGCGCGCGTGCCGGCGCCGGTGGCCGGTGGCGGGCCAGCGCGCTGCCGGCGTTGCGAAGCAGGCCGGTGGGCGCGCCGTCGGCCCCGCGCACGATCACCGCACCGGGCGGGTCCGGCGTGGCGGCGGTGATGCCGGCAGCGGCAAGGGCCCGGCTGTTGAGTACGAAGGCATAGGCGCCGTCGACGACGGCTGGCCGATCGGGCACGGCAGCGTCGAGTTCCTCACGCGTGGGAAAACGACCTTCCCGCACGCGCGTCGGAAAGACGCGCGTGCTCCACAGCCACTCCGGACCAGGCACCCGCGTCGACGCCGCGCGCAGCCAGTCCTGGACCTCGGCCACCGACGTGAGCGTGCGAAACGGCGTCACGGCCTCCACCGGCGCGGCGCCGAGCGCGTGGACGTGACTGTCGATCAGCCCGGGGATCACGGTGCGGCTTCGCGCGTCGATCACGCGCGTAGCCGGTCCGGCCAGCGTGCGAATGGTCGCGTTGCGCCCCACCGCGACGATGCGGCCCGCGCGGACCGCGACCGCCTCGGCAACCGTCGATGCCGCGTCGACGGTTACCACCTTCGCGTTGACGACGACGAGGTCGGCAGGCGCTGCTGCGGACACCGACACGCCTTGCGCCACCGCCAGCCCCGCCGCCAGTGACGTCCACAGCGAGACCGTGGCGGCCAGCGCGGTCAGCACGCGTGCACGGCGGGTCATCGCAGCCAGTCGTCGAGATGCGCGGCCACGAAGTCGTCGTCGGCCAGATGCGGGTAGGCGCGGTAGACGCGATCGATTTCCTCGGTTTGACCCGGACTCAGCACCTCGTGCGCGTCGAGGCAACGAGTGGTCTCGAGCAGGCCCTGCCGACGCAGGACTTCGTGGATGCCGGCGATACAGCCGGCAAAGCCATTGGCCGCGTCGAAAAAGGCGGCATTGGCGTCGGTGACCTGGACGCCTCTTGCCAGCAAGGCCGCAGGCACCGTCGTCTCGCGCGACGCGGCCTTGCACTCGGCGAGCAAGCTCACAGCCGTAGAGGTCCACACGGCCCAATGCCCGAGCAGGCCCCCAGCGATGCGCCGCACCTCACCATCACTGCCGGGAAAGGCCGTCACCAGGTCAGCGACGATGTTGTCGTCGTTGCCGGTATACAGCGTGACGTCGTCGCGACCCGCATCCATCACTGCGCGCACGACGTCGAGCGTCTGGTAGCGGTTGAACGGCGCAATCTTGATCGCTACGACGCCTGCAATGGCTGCGAACCGGCGCCAGAACGCGTAGGACAACCGGCGCCCGCCTACCGATGGCTGCAGGTAGAAACCGATGACGGGGATGCGCGCGGCGACGGCCTCGCAGTGACGGACGAGCGTGTCGTCGTCTGCACTGGAGAGCGCCGCGAGGCTCAACAGCCCGGCGTGGTAGCCGAGCGACCCGAGCAACTCGGCCTCGGCACAGGCCTGCCGGGTGTCCCCGCAGACGCCCCCGATGCGTACCAGAGGAACGGCGCGGCTGGCGTCGGCGCGGTCCATCTCCTCACGGGCCAGAGCCAGCACCGGCTCGAACAGCCCGACGTCCGGCCGACGGATGGCGAACTGGGTGGTGTGCACGCCGACGGCGAGCCCGCCGGCGCCGGCGGCCACGTAGTAGCGCGTGAGCGCGCGCTGGCGGCGCTGGTCGAAGTGTCCGTCGGGCGTCAGTGCAAGCGGATGCGCGGGAATGGCCAGGCCGCCGTCGAGGGCCGCGCGTGCGGTGGCGTTCATGTCAGAAGTTCCCGTCTCGCGATTCGAAGTGCGTCGGCTTGCCGAGACTGGCGCCCCCGCGAGCGACCCAGTCGGCGGTCCAGTCGATCAATTGGTCCAGGCCGACCTGCGGATCGCCGAGGTCGGCCCAGCCGCGAGCGCCGTTGTTGAGCAGTGCATCGCCGGCCTCGACGCCGGTGAAGTGCACCTCGCGACCGAGCCGGGCGCCCAGCGTGAGACACACCTCGCGCACCGACAGTTGCTCGCGGCCGGCGATGTTGACCACATAGGGCGGCGAGGCCGCATGTCGCAGGGAGGCTAGCGACATGGCGTTGGCATCGCCCTGCCAGATGACGTTGGCGTGGCCCATCGCCAGGTCGATCGGTGTGCCGGCCAGGACCTTGGTGGCCAGGTCGACGAGCAGCCCGTAGCGCATCTCGGTGGCGTAGTTGAGCCGAAGGATGCTCACCGGCGTCTGGCGCGTGCGGCTGAAGTGCTCGAACATCCGCTCCCGCGCGAGGCAGCTCATGGCGTACTCGCCGACCGGCGCGAGCGAGTCGCCTTCCTGCGAGCCACCACGGCCGACCGACGTCAGTCCGTACACGTTGCCGGTCGAGAAGGCGGCAATGCGGCTCCCGGCGTACCGCCGGCTCACCACCGCGGGCAGCCAGGCATTCATCGCCCAGGTCAGCGATTCCAGGCCTGTCGAGCCGAACTTGCGTCCGGCCATGTACACCACCAGGGGCGCGTCGGGCAGGCGCGCGACCGCAGCCTCGTCGAGGAGATCGCATCGGATCGTCTCGACCCCGTGGGCGTGCAGGGCCTCCTGGTGGCCCGGTTCGGTGAACCGCGCGACGCCGATGACCCGGCGCGTCACGCCGGCCAGGTCGGAGGCGCGGCGCGCCATGCGCGCCAGCGTCGGGCCCATCTTGCCCGCCACGCCGAGGACGATCACGTCGCCCTCGAGTTGGCGCATCGCATCGATCGCGGCCTGGGTGGGGGTGCTGAGCAGGTCGTCGAGGTGGGTGTCGTCGGCGATGACCGCCGGCCAGCGCGAGTTGTGGTCGTGCATGTGTGGGCATTCTAATTCGGCGGCACTTCCGGCGACGAGCGCCGCCGGCGACAATGGGACATGCCGATTGCGACACTCGCGAGCGTGCAGGGGCCTGGTGCCGGGCCTGGCAGGGTGCCGCCGTTGGTCTGCGGAGGGGCCGCGATGTCGGTAGGTGCACGGCGGTGACGCTGCGTGAGATGACGCGGGCCGACGTCGAGGCCGGGGTGCGGCTGTGCCGGCTGAGTCACTGGAATCAGGTCGCCCGCGACTGGGAGCAGTTCCTGTCCCTGGCACCGGGTGGGGCCACGGTCGCGGTGGACGACAGCGGTGAGGTGATCGGGTCGGTGGCGACGATGCGGTATCTCGCACGCAGTGCAGAATTCGGCATGCAGAATGGAGTGCGGGACGTACACCGCCACCCACTCCGCGGACTCCCGCCGGCCCCGCTTTCCGGCGACCCGGCGCCCGCGACCCTGGCGTGGCTCGCGATGGTGCTGGTGGACCCGGCGCACCGCGGTGCAGGCCTCGGCATGCGTCTGCTCGAGCGGGGCCTGGCGCAGGCTGCCGATGTGACCGCAGTCGGGCTGGACGCAACGCCACTGGGCCAGCCGCTCTACGAAAAGCTCGGCTTCCGTGCCGCCAGCACGTTCACGCGCATGGAGAGCGACACGGCGCAGTTCCAGGGGGCGACGCGCGAAAGGTGGCCGCAGGTGCGCCGGGCCACGCTGGCCGACCAGGAGCACATCGTGCGCCTCGACGGGGACGTCACCGGCCTGGATCGCGGAGCCATGCTCGAATGGCTGCACGTGGGTGCGCCTGAGTGGTCATGGGTGTACGAGGGCGCTGACGGCATCGAGGGGGTGCTGCTCGGACGGCATGGGCACCACGCCGTGCACGTGGGGCCAGTGCTGGCCGCCTCCGTCGCGGTGGCCGAGGCGTTGTTGAGCGCGACGCGTGCTGGCCACGACCGCCCGGTCTTCATCGACATCGCCGACGACCGCCCGGGGTGGCGGGCGCGCGTCGAAGCGTTGGGCTTCCGCCAGCAGCGCCCGTTCACGCGGATGTACCGCGGCCCGTGGCGCCCGGATGGCGACGCCACGCGGCTCTTCGCCATCATCGGTCCTGAGTTCGGGTAGCCGTCCGTTCCCCGCCCCGTCTGCATTCTGGATTCTAAATATTCTAAATGCTGAATTAGCCGCTGCACGTCGGTATGATTCCCCTACCGTGACCGACGCCTCAGCTTGTCCGTCCGCCATTGCCGGCCCCGACACGTCGGTCTCGCCCGAGGCCGTGGCCGACGTGCTGGCGCGGGCGTGTGGCACCGAGGGACTGCGCGGCAAGCGTGTGCTGGCCATCGTGCCCGACGGCACGCGAACCGCGCCCATCGGGCTGGTCTTCAAGCTGTTGCACGAGCAGCTGTCGGGTGTGGTCTCGGCGCTCGACGTCATGATCGCGCTCGGCACGCACCAGCCGATGTCCGAAGAGGCGATCTGCCGGCGCCTCGACCTGACGCTGGAGCAGCGGCAGACGCGCTATCGCGACGTGGCCTTCTTCAACCACGAGTGGGACAACCCTGCAGCGCTGCAACGGGTCGGCGTCCTCGCGGCCGACCGAATCCACGCTTTGACCGATGGCGCCTTCTCGATCGACGTGCCGGTCGAGATCAACCGGCGCGTCCTCGAATACGACCGCATCGTCATCATCGGCCCGGTGTTTCCGCACGAAGTGGTGGGGTTCTCGGGCGGCAACAAATATCTGTTTCCTGGCGTGAGCGGGCCCGACATCCTCAACTTCTTCCACTGGCTCGGGGCGGTCGTCACCAACCCGATGATCATCGGCAGCAAGTGGACCCCGGTGCGCAAGGTGGTCGATGCAGCCGGAGCGATGGTCACCGTGCCCAAGACGTGCATCTGCCTCGTGGTCAGGCCCGATGGCACGCTGGCGGCAATCGTCGGCGGCACACCCGAGGCGGCGTGGACCGACGCCAGTGAAGTCTCGCGCCGCACGCACATCCTCTACAAGGAACGGGCGTACGACACGGTGCTGTCGTGCGTGCCACAGATGTACGAGGACCTGTGGACCGGTGGCAAGGGCATGTACAAGCTCGAACCCGTCGTGGCTGATGGCGGCGAGCTGATCATCTACGCGCCCCACATCTCGGAGGTCTCGGTCACCCACGGCCGTCTGCTGCTCGAGATCGGCTACCACTGCCGCGACTACTTCCGCGGGCAGTGGGATCGCTTCGGGCACCTGCCCTGGGGTGTGCTCGCGCACTCGACACACGTGCGGGGCATCGGGACCTACCAGCAGGGGGTCGAGCGCTGCCGCATCCAGGTCACCGTTGCCAGCCAGATCCCCGAGCGCATCTGCCACCAGATCAACCTGGGCTACCGCGATCCGGCGACCATCGACGTCGAGTCCTTTGCCAACCGCGAAGACGAGGGCGTGCTGCTGGTGCGCAAGGCCGGCGAGATGCTGTATCGCCTGCAGAACCCGCCCGCCTGGGCCGTCGGATCCTGAAGCCATCCTGCATTCTGCATTCCCAAATTCCGAATTTGCCCTAGTCCCAGTGTTCCCGCCACGACGTGCCGCCGGTCTCGTCCACGTACTCGATGTGCAGTGACGGGCCGTCGAAGGTCAGCAGCGCGAAGCCGTGGATGCCGCGGCCGGGGTCGTCGGGCGCCCGACGCGTCTCGACGCGGACGATGTCGGCCGGGTGTCTTCGGGGCACCTGGTCGGGTGGCAGGTATGGCAGGGCGCCGTGGCCGATGCAGCGGCACTTCACGCCGCGATGGTCGGCATACTCCACCAGGTGGTGTTCGTGGCCCCAGAACCACCCGTGGATGCGTCCGGCGTCCAGATGCGGCTCCAGCCACTCCTCGAGGGCGGTCCCGCGCTTGCGATACGCCGATAGCAGGTGGTGGTGAGTCAGCAGGATCGGCCGCGCCCGGCCGCCGAACTGTCCTTCGAGCCAGGCCATCTGCGGGGTGGTGAACGAGCCGTTGATGTAGCCGGTATCGAGACCGATGAGGCGCCACGCTTCATTGCCGAGGCTGAAGTAGCTGGCAGGCTGACCGAGCGCTGGCAGCAGGTGGCCGAAGTAGCCATGCCCGCCGCAGTACATCTCGTGGTTGGCGTTGAGCGCCCAGTACCGCGCCCGTGCCGGGCCATGCACGCGCCACATGTCGAGAAAATGCAGGCGCACCTCGCGCGGTGTGCCCGAGTAGTAGATGTCGCCGAGGTGGATGACGTGCTCCGGGTCGCGCCTGGCGATCTGGCGGGCAACCGCCGCGGCGTGGCGACCGCCAGTGCCCCAGTCCGAGACGAGCGCGACGACGGCACGGTCGGCCAGGGGAAATCGGAAGTCCTCGAGCCGCTGGTGTTCAGGAAACGGGGCCTTGCCACGCACGCGAGCCCGCAGGCGGTGGTACAGCGTCGAGATCCAGCGCGGGTCACGAATGTCGAAGGCGTCGGCGGAGACCACGTCCAGGCGCTCCTCCATCGCGCTCTGGACGAGCGCGATGGTCGGGTGGCTCGGCATGAAGTCGACGTCGTCGTCCTGATCGACAGGGGCGCCCGGTGTGTCCACGAGGACGGCCTCGCGATCGAGCCAGTCCTCGGCCTCGAGCAGGTCCTCGATCAGCCGGTCGCGGCAGCCCGACCACTGGTCCGAGTGGACCTGCACGGCCTCGCACGCCGCACCGCGGCCCGAGGAGTCGTCCTTCTCGAGGGCCTCCACCGTGCCCTCGAGCACCTGCCGCACCGTGTGCTCGTCGCGTGTCTGCTCCCGCAGTGCCATGCCGACACACTACGGCACCAGCGTACCGGGCACAATCGCCGCCGTGGTAGGGGGCGCCTCCCCGAGGCGCCCGGCGAGATCACGTGACGGGGCAGCTCGGGGAGCTGCCCCTACCGGCCGTCGATTTTGGTAGGGGCGCCTCCCCGAGGCGCCCGGGCCTGGACGAGAATCAGAACTGGAACCTGAGGCCCAGCTGCACGGTGCGCGGGTTGCGCGCGAGGGTGCGAATGCGCATGAAATTCGGGTCGGTGATGCCGGTGACCGGGTTGCCCCACTGCGCGTGGTTGAAGACGTTCTGCGACTCGGCGCGGAGTTCAACCCGATACCGGCCGATTGGAAACGCTCGGAAGAGCGAGAAGTCGAGGTTCCAGTTGGACGGCCCGCGGAAGGCATTGCGTCCGCTGTTGCCCCACGCGTTGCCTGGCTGGCTGAACGCCGACGGGTCGTACCAGCGCTCGTCTGGCCCTGCCTCGCCAAAGCCGCCCGAGATCGCACCGCTCACGTTGGCGGTCTGCAGTCCGCCCTGCTGCTGCAGGAGGCCGTTGTCGCCGCCGACCGAGAACGGCGTACCCGACAGCCAGGAGCCGATGCCGTTGATCTGCCAGTTCTTCACCAGCTGCGGCAGGACACCCGACGCCTCCCTGGCAAACGGCAGCTCGTAGACGAAGCCGAGCTGCAACATGTGCGGACGGTCGTATCCGGCGTACGCGTAGTTACGCTCCAGTTGCGAGGCCTGATTCCATGACAGCCCGCCGGCCTCATCGTCGGTCTCGTTGAGGGCCTTGCTGAAGGTGTAGGCGCCCTTGAGCAGCAGGCCGTTCTTGAAGGGGCGATTGAGGGCCATCTGCAGCGAGTGGTAATTGGACCTGACAAAGGAGCCGAACTCGTTGATGCTGGCAGTGCCAGCCTGCGCAAAGTACGTGCGCTGGCCGTTGCCGCCCCGTTCGGCGGCATTGAGGTTGAGCACGGCATATCCGTTGCGGGTGGCCGTGCCCACATATCCGGTGCTGAGCGATACGTCGAACGGCAGGCGCCGTTCGAGAAACACGTTCCACGAATCAATCGTGCCGCGCTCGGCGTTGTCGGGGTCCGGCCAGTTCATCACCACCCCGCGCGGCAGCGGGACGTTACCCGACTGGATGTCCGGGTTTGGCGCGGCGGGGATGCCGAGCGTCAGGTTGCCGTACGGCACGAAGCCGTTGATCCCGGCGTCGGAATACGCGATGGTGGCCGGGTAGCGGCCGCGCATCGGCCGCGACCATGGCAGCGGGTTGAAGGTCCGGCCGAAACCAGCACGGAACACCGTGTCGTCGTTGATCCGGTAGGCGGCACCGAGGCGCGGCGCAAACAGCGTCTTGCTCGTCTTGATGCCCAGGTCGTCCGAGTTGCCGCCGAGGCCGCCGAGGGCCACGTTGAAGGTTGAAAGGTCGAGCACTTCGATGCCTCGACCCACCCGGGACATCAGCGGGTAGTTCTCGTAACGCAGGCCGAGGTTGAGCGTCAACTTCTCGGTCACCTGCCAGCGGTCGTTGATGTACAGGCCGAACTGGTTCTCACGCCCGGTCAATTCCTCGAACTGCACGCTCTTGCCGTAGCTGCTCACCTGGCCCAGCAGGAAGGTGGCGTAGCTGTTCCAGCCGCCGACACCGGCGTACCCGGGAATGCCGGTGACGCCGCCGCCGAACGTGAACTGGCCGCGCGGGTTGTCGACCTCGGGCTGCCAGTGCGTGAGTTCCAGGCGGACGACGTCAAAGCCGGTGCGGATCTCGTGTCGGCCGGCTACCTTGGTCAGGTTGATCGAGGCGGTATAGCTGCGTTCATCGCGCAGCACCGGTGTCCACGTGGAGTTGTTGCCCAGTGTGCCGAGGCCGGTGGCAAAGACCGGCATGCCGCTGTGCCGGTCGGGATTCTGCGCGCTGTTGCCCGTCACGCCCTGGGCGTTGGTGCCCGGGATGCCGAACACGTCGCTGCCGTAGTTGGTGCCGAAATCTGGCCCCTGCGACTGGTGCTTCATGATGTTGAAGCCGGCGTTGCCGTCCAGAATCAACGTCGGGCTCAACGTCCAGGTGTTGCCGAGCGTGCCGAGGTAGACCTTGGTGTCGCCGCCGCCGGCGGCCTCGAAAGGCAGGTAGAACAGGTCCTGAACCGAGGCGTCCATCATCGAGTACTTGGCCCAGATCTGATGGGCCGACGTGCGGTTCCAGTTGATCTTCCCGTCGTAGTTGTCGCGCGTGGCATCGGGGGACCGGGCCACGAAGAGGTTGTTCTGCAACCCGTTGTTGGTGCCCGCGTTGTTCGGCTCGGGGTACAGCGCCTGGATAGACTTCGAGATGCTGCTCAGTCGGTCTGCCGGAATCACCGCGCCCGGGAAAGCCGTGCGCCCAGCCCCCGTCGTCGGATTGCCTGTCGCCGGGTCGTAGATGCGGAAGGCGGGATTGAAGGCCAGCACCTCGCTGAAGTCACCGGCGCGCATCCTGGCCGTCGGCACGGTGAACTGGTCGAAGCGGCTCTGGTTCTGGAGATTGCGCTCCCAGCCACCGAAGTAGAACAAGCGGTTCTTCAGGATCGGACCGCCGACCGTGCCCCCCATGATGCTCGTGCTGGCATCCAGTTTCGTGGGGTCGAAGTAGCCCTGCCGCGCGTTGAATTCATCCTGGTTGCGGAAGTAGAACGCCGATCCGCGCACGTTGTTGGTGCCCGACTTGGTGGACACCGACATGGCGGCCCCTCCGGCCATGCCCGTGGCGGCATCGAAGCTGTTGGTCGAGATGTTGACGTTCTCGACCGTCTCTGCCGGGGCGATGTAGCCGGCATGGTGCGGCAGCCAGACGTTGATGCTGGCGGCTCCGTCGATGCGCGTCGTGTTGGTATTGCGCGACGTGCCATTGACGTTGGTCGAAAGCGCGCGGCCCGGCGTGTCGGTCTGGGCGTTCTGCAGGGCTGGCGGTGTGGCCCCCGGGACCAGATTCAACAGCGCCTGGTAGTTGCGGTACTGATTGAGTGGCAGGTTGACGACGTCTTCGGGCCGCAGGTCCACGCTGACGTCGGCCTTGTCGGTCTTGAGCAGCGCTGCTTCCGTGGTGACGGTCACCGACTCGGTGAGCGCCCCGACCTCGAGCTTGGCGTTGACGCGGACGACGGCGCCTGGCGTGACCGGGAGGCCTGTCTGCACGTACTCCTTGAAGCCCTGCAAGGACGCGCGAAGGGTGTACGGCCCAGCAGTGACGTTACGGACGGCGTAGTCGCCGTTGGCGTCGGTCACGCCATCAAGTTTCAAGCCGGTGCCCTCGTTCACGAGCGAGACGCTCGCGCCGGGAATGCTCGCCCCCGAGTCGTCGGTGACCTGCCCGGTCACTGTGCCATAAATGGCCTGTGCCGCCGCCGGCGTCGAACGGATGCACAGCACCGTGCACAGGAGCAGACCGGCGACGAGCCTCGGCCATCGAACGACACCAACCATGGAAGCCTCCCGCAAGCAGCGGATGGAGGAAGTGGCGTCCGCGACCAAGCGCCGGGACACCTCGCAATGTGTGTGAGTCGGCCCCACGGTAGTGGGGCACCGGCCCACTGTCAACCCGAAACGGCCGGCATCCGGAATGTCCGACGCACGTACTCGATGTTGGCTTTCGTGTCGGCCACGAAATCACCGGTCGGCGAGCCGGTTTCAAGGACGTACCAACCGCGGTAGCCGATCGCTTCGTACTCGCGCGCCAGACGCGGCCAGTCGAGTTGCTCCGGATCGCGCATGAGCTGCGCGCCGTTCTTGACGTGGATCTGGTCGATGCGCGCGCCGAGCCGGGTCGGTTCGCCGTAGGGATCGTGCACCTTGGCTTTGATGTTGCGCGCGTCGTAGTACACCTTCACGGCATCGGACCCGATCGCGTCGAGCAGCCGCAGGTTGTCCTCCGCCGAAATCCAGTCCTCGAGTGCCACGATCACGCCAGCCGTCTCGGCGTAGCGTGCCACCTCTTTCATCATCGCGACAAAGGTGGCCACCTGCGCCTGGCTGGTCATGTCGATGTGACTGTCGCCAAGGATCGGCAGCAGGATGTTGGTGGTCCCGATGCTCCGTGCCACCTCGACCGCCTCGACCAGCAGAATGGCCGATGCGGGATTGGTGTGGAATGGCAGACGCGCCTTCCCCGGGTTGCCGATGGCCAACGAGCAGATCTGGATGCCGTGCTGGAGCGCGGCGCGCTTGAAGGCGACCTGGGTCTCGGGCTGGCGCAGGTGGGGGGTGCCGTCGGTCGGGAACGTGAGACTGACCTGGATGCCGTCGAGACCGAGTTCGCGCGCCAGGGCGATCTTGGTGATGTCGCCGCGCTTGCCGAGATTCCAGTCGGTCATGCCGACGCGCACCGCCAGCGGCAGCCCCGATGGTGCCGGGTTGGGCTCGGGCCCACGGGCGGGCGGCGGCGGGGGCGCCGGCGTCTGGGCAGCACTGAAGGTGGGTAACGTGGCCGCGCCGAGCGCGGCGGCACTGGTGAGGAAATCGCGTCGCTGCATGCCGGCATTAGACGGCAAGACAGGCAAAGTCAGAAGCACGAAGTCGATCCGGTCGCACGCTGTCAGGAGATCCATACAGCGATGACGCAGATTGCTACGGCGTGGGGGCTGCGCGGGCGCGAACGCAGGCCCGCACATGCGAGGCCGGTGCGTCTGCGCGAGACGGCGACGAGCGTCGGAGTCCAACACCGCGCGACCCCGTCTTGGCGTGCCCCTTGCAATTGCCACGAGCACACGTACGTTCCGCTCACAAAGGAGCCCAGAGCACATGGCCACGCAAGGCACTCTCCACGACGCATTCCTCGATGAACTCCGCGACACCTATGATGCCGAGAAGCAACTGATCAAGGCCCTGCCCAAGGTCGCCAAGGCGGCCACCTCGCCGGCCCTGCGTACGGCCGTCGAGAAACACCTCCAGGAAACCCGCGGTCAGGTGGACCGTCTCGTCAGCGTCTTCGAAAGCCTGGGCGAGAAGCCGCGCGGCAAGCATTGCGACGGCATGGAGGGCATCCTCGAAGAAGGCAAGAGCGCGATGGAAGAGGACGTCGACGAGGCGACGATGGACGCGATGCTGATTGCTTCTGCACAGCGCGCCGAGCACTACGAAATGGCGGCCTACGGCACGCTCATCGCGTGGGCACGGGCACTCGGCCACGATGAGGCCGTCGATCTGCTCCAGCAGAACCTGGACGAGGAGAAGGCGGCCGACCAGAAGCTGACCACCCTCGGCGAGGGCGGCATCAACGCGCAGGCCGCAGGTGGCGCCGACCAGGACGAGCCCGCCAAAGCGACCAAGAGCCAGCGCGCCAAGAGCCAGCCCGCCAAGGCTGCGGCCCCAGCCCGCGGCGGCCGCACTGCCGGTGCAGCCAAGCGGACCAGCGGCCGCGCCGCACCGTCCACACGCAAGCGCTGACCTGAACCATCCCGCGTGGGGCTGCCAGTGCGGGGCTCCACGCCAGTTCAGCGGGCGCTGGTACGATCGGGCCGCGCATGCCCAACCCGTTCGGCGACGGCGCCATGGCCGCGGGCTACGCGGCCGCCCGCCCGCCTGTCCACCAACACGTCGTCGCCCTGCTTCAACAGTGGACCGGCCCTGTCGGGTACCGCCTCGCCGTGGATATCGGCTGCGGCGCGGGCCTGTCGACCCGGCCCCTGGTCGCGCTGGCCTCTTGCTGCGTCGGCATCGACCCCGCCGACTCGATGGTCCGGACGGCCCGTCGCATCGTCCCGCAGGCGACGTTTGTCACGGCCGCCGGTGAAGCAATGCCGTTCGCCCGCGGCTCGGTGGACCTGCTCACCGCGGCCGGCTCCCTCAATTACGCGCGGGATCTCGACGCCGTGTGGCCCGAAGCGTTGCGGGTCCTCGCGCCCCGCGGGGTGCTGGTGGTCTACGACTTCACCGCGGCGCGCTCCTTTGCCGACCGTCAGGACATCGCCCTCGACACCTGGTACGAGAGGTTCGTGCGTCGGTATCCACCGCCCGTCAGTGGGGCCGTTCCGCTGTCGCCGGCCATCCTGTCCACGCGCGCGCGTGGCCTGCGCGTGACGCGAAGCGACACCTTCGAGCTGGCCCTCGACCTCACCCCTGACTTCTACGTGTCCTACATGCTCACCGAGACCAACGTCCACCAGGCGGCGCGCGGCGGCGTCGCCATCGACACGGTGCGCGAGTGGTGCACGGCGACCCTCGCACCCGTCTTCGGCGCGCGGCCCCGCACCGTGCTGGTCAGGGGATATCTCGCGACCCTGCAGCCGGCGGCGGGCCACCGCCTTGCAGCCAGTCCCGCGTGAACCGCGTGAAGGCGATCTCCTCGTAGGCGGTCTTGGCACCGCGTTCGTAGAGCAGGCCGAGGTCCGCGCCCATCTCCACCAGGGACGAATACGCCGACGGCCCCTCGTCCACCACCCGCGACACCGGCCAGGACACCCCCTCGTTCTTGCTGAGGCGGACGGTCATCCGCTCGCGCCTGGTGCTGGCAGGGTTGGCAAACACGACCCAGCGCGTTCCCTTCCGAGCGCCTTCGATCGACAGCAGACTCGCCTGCGCCGGCGGCTCGACCAGCGTGCGGTCGAACGTGACCGCCGAGATCGTACGGCCGCCGTCCGCACTGGTGGCAACGGCCCGGTAGTTGCCGGCAGGACGCGAGGGGTGGTTCCGCATGTTGTGCAGCAGGCGTCCGTCGCTCAGCTCCACCACCTGGCTTTCGTTGGTGCCATCGACGGCCGAGGCGCCGAGCTGCCAGGTGCGTCCGTGATCGGTGCTGAACGCGAGGTGCGACCGGTGAACGCCGCTGCCCGCAAGGGCATGATTGCCGGGAATGACGAGACGCCCGTCGCGAGTCTGGATGCCGATGCCGGGACCCAGCGAGTACCACGTCCAGTCGGAGCGCTTCAGGCTGGCTGACACGTCCACCGGACTCGACCAGGTATGGCCGTCATCCGTACTCGACAGCACCCACGGCCTGGGGAGGGTGCGGCTGCGTCCGTCCAGA
Organism: Luteitalea sp.; assembly: GCA_046593715.1. GTDB lineage: Bacteria > Acidobacteriota > Vicinamibacteria > Vicinamibacterales > Vicinamibacteraceae > Luteitalea. The sequence continues at coordinate 28,021 of JBKJQW010000125.1, read as the reverse complement.
ATCGCCTGCTCCTTGTCGCTGCCGGCGGTGCGGATGACAAACAGCCAGATCGTCGCGGTGTCGCGGTCCACGACCACGCACGGGTTGCCGAACGTGTCGGCGCCATCGTCGCCAATCAGCTGGAGGGCCGACCAGGTGCGACCGCCGTCGCGGCTGCGCCGCGCGACCAGGTCGATGTCGCCGGCATCGGCCGCGCCGTGACGGCGCGCCTCGGCAAAGGCCAGCAGGTCGCCCTTCGGTGTCGCGATGACTGCGGGAATGCGAAATGTGTTGTAGCCGTGGTCACCGGCCGTGAAGACGGCCACGCGCACGGGTGCGCGGCTGTCCCGTTGCGCCGTGACGGGCCAGGCCGCCGCACCGAGAAGCGCCGTCAGCGAGATCAGGAAACCTGCCTTCTGCATAGGGGCATCATCGCCTGAACCTGGCATGGCGTCACCGCCCGACACGCCGGCCAACGTTCCGCCCCGAACACCTGGTGCCCTTGTGCGATGCCACAGCGCCTTGCACACTGGACGGGTGAGCACCGTGTCGCCCTGGAGACGACTGTCGAGTTTCTGGCTGAGCGCGGTCGTGGTCGTCGCCGCGGCCGGTTGCGCCAGCGGGCCGCTCTCCCGCGTCGCTCGCGCGCCGTCGCCGTACGAGCAATACGCCACCACGCTGACCGAGACCGGCCTGGGGGCGACCGCGCTCGGGCGCGATTGGGCGCAGGCGGGCGAGGCGGCCCTGCAGCAACCGGTCGCCGTCTCGTCGCCCTTCCGCGAGACGGGGTACTTCCCTGCCGAACGGCCTGCCGCCGCCGCGTTTCGTCTCGACCTGCGGCGCGGACGCCGCCTCGACCTGGCGATTGCGTTCCACGGGGAGACGGCGGCGCGGCTGTTTGTCGACGTCTTCGAAACCCGCGACGATGGGGGTGTCGAGCGTGTCGCCTGGCTGCCGGCCGACGCCACCACGCTCACGTATGACGTCCAGCGGGACGCCACCTTTGTCATCCGCGTTCAACCGGAGTTGCTGCGCGGCGGTCGATTCACGATTGAGCACCGCACGCTGGCCTCGCTTGGCTTTCCGGTCTCAGGACTCGGGGCCGGCGCCGTGCAGAGCGAGTTCGGCGCCACGCGGGAAGCCGGCCGCCGCGCCCACGAGGGCATCGACATCTTTGCTCCTCGCGGCACGCCTGTCGTCGCGGTGGCGGCGGGCGCGGCCCGCGCCTCGACCAACGGACTGGGCGGCAACGTCGTCTGGGTGCAGGACGCGCGGCAACGCCGGATGCTGTACTACGCGCATCTGGACCGATGGGCGTTCGAGGGCACACGCGCGGTGCAGCCCGGCGACGTGCTCGGCTACGTCGGCAACACCGGCAACGCGCGCACCACGCCCCCGCACCTGCACTTTGGCATCTACGCCGATGGCGCGATCGATCCGCTGCCCTTCCTCGCGGCCGACGACCCCGCGCCGGCTCCGGCGCGCGCTCCGCTCGAGAGGCTCGGGCAGCGAGTCAGGATTGCGCAGACGCGGGTCAGCCTGCGCAATGGCATGGGCGCACCCGCCGTCGTCGCCCGGGAGCTGCCGCTGGCGTCCCTTGCTGATGTCGTCGGCGTCTCGGGCAACATGTACCGCGTGCACCTGCCGAACGGAGTGGAGGGCTACGTGACCGCCTCCGCCGTGGCGCGCGCGGACACGGCGTGGCGACGCGCGCGCCTGGGCGGCGCGCTGCTGGCGCGACCCTCACCTGCCGCGCCGGTCGTGGACGTGCTCGACGGCCCGACCGAGGTGGATGTCCTCGGCGTCTTGGACGACTACAGGCTGGTCCGCACGCCGGGTGGGCTGCAGGGGTGGGTTGCCGACACCGGGGGACGGCCCCCGCCGCGCGGCGCGCGAGGCCGGTAGTGCCCGAGGCCTCGCCGGCGTGCGTATCGGCGCTTGGCAGTCATGGCCGCCGCGGAACCTGGTCCGCCTGCAGTTGGGCCCATGCCGCCGCCAGCGTGGGCTTGATCGCATCGGTCAGCCGGTCGTACGCGACGGGCAGGTAATGCAGCTGATCGGGCAGGTACAGGTGCATGCGTGGCTGGCCTGGAGCCTCCTCCAGCACCGGGTGCAGGTCGATGAAGAATCGCCCAGCCGTACGGGCGCTGTACTCGCGAACCCGGGCATTGGCCGCGTCCACGACGTCCCAGCGGTCGCGCTTCTGTGGCGCCTTGATGATCGATGCAAAGTACACGCGAGTGCCGGGCAGAGCGACGCGTACCCGTTCCGAGAACGTCTCGTAGCGCGCGGCGATGGCGTCGGCGGGCTCGCCAGCGTTCACATCGTTGCTGCCGCAGTAATAGACGATGACTCGCGGCCGGTACGGCAGCACGATCCGGTGCATGTAGTGCAGCTGCTCAGCCGTCCGCGAGCCGCCAAAGGCTCGGTTGAACACCGGCAGCGGCGCCATCTGCGCCTGCAGGTCCGTCCACTGCCGGAAGATGCTGCTGCCCACGAAGAGTATGCCGCCCTGCGGCGGCGGGGCCGTCCGATCGGCGGCCTCGTAGGCGACGATGGCCGCTTCAAAGCGCGCCACGTCGAACGGCGCCGCGACCGGTGCCGCGGGCGCCGCAGCGGCTTGCGCGTGGGCGACGCCGGCGAGGCCGCCGAGGCACAGCGCCAGCATGCTGGCGCCCGCGATGGCGCTGGCACGAGACCCGCGAGTGGCAAATCGCATCAGCAAGGCTCCGTTCTGCGCTCGACGTTCATGTTGTGCCACGGCCACGCTATTGCGCGGTCCAGCCTCCGTCGAGAGCCAGCGACGCCCCCGTCATGAACGACGAGGCGTCGGAGGCGAGAAACACCACCAGCCCCTTGATTTCGTGCAGGTCACCCCAACGGCCCACGGGCAGCTTCTGGACAAACGCCTGGTACTTCTCCGGGTCGTTCAGCAGCTGGCGATTCATCTCGGTACCGAACGGCCCGGGACAGATGGCATTGGCGGTGACCCCCGCGCTTGCCCACTCGAGCGCCAGCACGCGCGTCAACCCGAGCACTGCCGCCTTGGACGAGGCGTAGGGCGCGCGCCCGGGCAGCGCGATGGTCCCGAGCATCGACGAGAGCGTGATGATCCGCCCCCAGCGTTTCTCGCACATCGCAGGCCCGAAGGCCCGCGAGACCAGGAACGGCGCCTTGAGATTGGCGTCCATCACCGTGTCCCAGTCGGCCTCGGTGAGATCGCCGACGTTGCCGCGAATGTTGATCCCTGCGTTGTTCACCAGGATGTCGACGTGCCCGATCGCGGCCTCGACATCTCGCGCCAGCTGCGACACCGCCGCGGTGGACACCAACGAGGCCGTCACCCCGACGACGCGAGCGCCCGTGCCGGCCGACAGGGTCGCCGCCGCAGCCTGGGCCGCGCCGTCGCTGCGGCTGGTGAGGCAGACGGCGGCGCCCGCCTCGGCCAGTGCCTCGGCCATCACCAGGCCCAGTCCGCGGGCGCCTCCAGTGATCAGCGCGGTGCGGCCATGCAGTCGGAACAGATCAAGCGCGTGTGGGCGTCGGTCGGCCATGCTCAGGGTGTCTCCAGTTTCAGCACGTCACGCGCGTAGGTCACCGAGGCGCGGACGTGTTCGTCCTCGAGGGCGACCTGGTCGGCTGGCGACAGGCCGGTGATGCGCGGCAGGGGGCGAGTCGCGGCCCGCGACAGCACGTGTGTCTCGAAGCTCCGCAGCCGGGAAGGATCGCGATGGTCGGCGTCAAACGCCGTCCAGTACGGGTCGCGCCGGTAGGGCACGCGCAGCGGATCGCGCGTGATCATCTCGAGGCAGATGGCGGCCTCCGGGCGCGCCGTGCGCACGGCGCGCACGTAGCGCTCGAGTGGCAGCATGCCCTGCCCGAGCGGCACCTCGGAGAGCTCGAAGCCCTCGGCCGTGGGCTGGACCGCCATGTCCTTGATGTGGGTGGTCACGGCAAAGGGCGCCAGCACCTCGATCGTCTCGTCGGGCACCTCCAGCAACGCGAGGTTGTTGCCAAAGTCCAGGCACGCGCCGACCCAGCGGCTGTCGATGGCACGCAACAGCGCCGCCAGGTCCGGCGCCAGCCAGTCCTTGTGGTTCTCGATGCCGATGGCCAATTGATGCCGCTCGAACTCGGGGCGCATGCGCAGCAGCGTCTCGCGCCATTTGGTGGTGAAGGCCGTCCAGGCCGCCATCGCCCCGAAGCTTTCGTAGCGGCGTCCCGACAGCAGCGCCACCCTGGCTCGCGTAGCGCCGAGCGCACGGGCGGCAGTGACCGCACGGGCATACGCCTCCGGTGTCTCGAGGTAGCGCGACGGCATCGACACTTCGAGCGCCACGCCATCGCGGTCGAATGCCTCGCGCGTGGCTGCGAGCACCGCCGCGTCATCGACTGCCACCTGCGACAGGTCCAGCTGGCCGCCCGCCGCGCCAAACTGCACGCACAGCTGTCGGAATGCGTCCGCTCCCAGCGCGGCCGCGTTGCCCTTGAGCAGGTCCCGCCCCTGCGCCATGCGCACCGCGAAGGACGTATAGGCGAGGTACATCGAGGTCGTCCGGGCGGCAGCCTGACTGCGGCGCGTGGCCAGGACAGGGGCGGCCGTCATCGCCGCGAGAAAATGTCGTCGATCAATCACGTCGGGCTCCACCATCCTCGAGGCACGTCCGTCCATCTGCCACGTTCGCCCTCCAGTGCTGCTCGGAAGGCGTGAGGGTGACACACGCCACCGTCGCCGACAAGCGGGGTGAGGGCCTTCGTCGCATCGCCCTGCGCTCAGTGCGACCGTGCTGGACGGATGTGATCGAGGACAGCGTGCAGCACGGCGGGATCCTCCGGAAGGCCCCCATGCGTCGTGGCCGTGGTGAACCGCAGCTGTTGCGGCGTGCGGCCCCCTGGCGACACCAGGCGGGTCACCCGGGCGCCCCACGACCGCGCGACGACGGCCGGAACGAGATGCGATTCAAGGCCGAGCAACGGCGTGTCCGGTTCACGCTCCAGCACTCGCGACACCATGTAGAGCAGCGAGTGGCCGTAGGGCGCGCAGGTGGCGTCACTGCGCTCGGCGGCGTCGGTCAGGTAGGCCACCAGCAGCCGTGCCGCACTGGCGTCGAGTGCCGCGCCAGCGACCTCGGTGAACTCCTCCTCCGCCACGGCCGGCGCCAGCAGGTTGACCGACGACAGGGCCAGTCCGAGCTGCACCGCCCGCGGCACCAGACGGGTGACCACCAGCGCCCCGGCCGAATGCGCCACGAGGTGCAGGCGCACCGACGGCCGCGAGCGACGCCGGCTCCACGCGTGCAGCAGGCTGAACACGTGCGGCACCGCCGCGTCCTTCGTGGTGGCGATGGCAGCGGCGTGGTCCTGCACTTCACGCCAGAGCGCGCGCCCCGGACGCCGTACCTGTCCTTCGATCCGCTCGTCGTGCCATGCCAGCAGCGCGGTTGGGGTCACGGCCCGCCATGGCAGCAGCGTGGCGGCCTCCTCGTCGTCGCTCGTCCGCCTGGTCTCGATCAACTTGCGCACGCCACTCGCGGCATCGGTATCCCAGAGCACGAAGACCGGAAAGATCTGCTGCGAATACAGGTGCGCGATCCACTGCGGCGCTCGCTCGAGCGCTCCCTGCTCGCCCCCCAGGCCATCGTGCACGACGACGGCGACGTCCACGACCGCGGTGGCGCCCCATCGCTCGCAGGCGCGCGACAGATGCTCGTCGATCAGCAACGTGAGGTCGTCGGCATTGGTGCGGAACCGGCCTCGTGAGCAGAGCTGACCCTCGCCGTCGACGTGCACCACGAAGGGCGAGATCTCGTGCACCGCGAGTTGCGGGTTGCTCGAGAGCTCCACGCGCTGACTGGTGGCATCGACCCGCAACGTCGGCGCGCCGGCGACGTCCTTGTGTTCGTCGGTCACCACGCCGAGTTGCGCCGCCCAGCAGTCCATGGCGTTCTGCCGCCAGTCGGCATACGAGAGAATCGCCATTCCCCCGGCGCCCCAGCCCGTGCCCCAGGAGTTGTGGACGATGAAGCCGCGCTCGGTGTAGCCGATGATCGCAAAGGCATGGCCGGCGTCGGCGACACCGCTTCGGCACTCGATCACCGGGTAGGCGTCGAGCGCGGCCGGCACGGGCGTCGCCTCGGCACGGTGCAGCGCGTCCCACCCGCCATGCGTGAGCGCACTGGCGTACAGCACGCCAGTTTCGGCCAGCGCACTGTGGATGTCGGGGATCATGTCGGTCTGCAGACGGAAGTACGAGCCCAGCGGACGCCGGACCGCGTCGAGCCACCAGTCGCCTGCATCGAGGCTGGCCTCGGGCATGGACGGGGCATCCCAGAGCGCCTGGGTGCTGGCGCCGTGATGGAACCAGCCTCGCAAGGCGCCGCGCAATGACGAGCCCTGATCCTGCTGGTCGTTGCCCGCCCACTCGTCGTACCGCCGTGCCATGTCGTAGAGCATGTGTCCGGACATTGCTTCGACGGGACGCCCTGCGCGCTCGAGCAGGTACTCGATCACCGAGGCCAGCGCAAAGCCGGTGCAGGCACTGCTGCGGCCCTGGCTGGCGACAGGTCGGACCGCCGGGGGCAGCAGCGTCTCGGGAGGCGCCTGCCCGACCCTGGGCCGGTAGATCCAATCGCGCAGGTCGAGCGCGTCGGCGCGCACGAGTCGCTGGACGAACACCTGGCGAGCCACCGGCAGGGCAGCCACCACGGGGCGGCCTGGCGGCACGTGTGCGGCCGCGGCCGCGCGACGCCCTCGGCCCGGCCCCGGGCGGCCCCGCGTGGTCCGACGCGTTGGCGCCGCCGCACTGCGGAGCGCGTAGGCGCGCGCAAGCTTGTGGTCGTAACGGTTCCTGGCATAGGCCGGGCCGTTGTAGCGCTCGGCGAAGCGGGCCCAGTCCCTGGCACGCAGCGGCACCAGGTACCAGTTGCGGCTGATGAACCGCGTGAAGCACTCGAGTTGAGACTCCGCGCCGGCGGCATGGGCCTCGGCAAACGCCTCGACGTCGACAAAGCCGGCCTGCGCATAGTTGGCGCCCATGATCTGGAACGCGCCCCAGCTTGTCGATTGCAACGCCGCTGCCCGATCCAGTGCGATGGCCTGCTCGAGACGAGCCCACTCGCCGGCGCCGGTCCTGGCGTAGTGCCGGCGCGTCCACGTCCGATAGCTCAGCGTGGGATGCGACCCGCCGAACCGGCCGCCGGTGAGGCGATGGAAGTAGTGCCCTTCAAACAGCACCGTTGGCCGCGGGGGTGTCGTGGCGAGAAATCCCGAGCCGCCCGACTCCACGTCGGCCACCGCCTGCAGCACGGCGCGCTCGACCTGCAGTGTCCTGGCCAGCGCAATCCACTTCTCCTCGGTGATGACCAACATGTCCCTCACTGTGACGGCGTCTGCCGCGGTCGAGCACACGCCGCCGGCATCGGCCTGTCAAGCGGCGGCGATGGCGGCACGCAGCGCCGTCGCCAGCCCGTGCGCATCCACGATCCGCTGCGAGAGCGACGGATGCAGGGCCGCGGCCAGTACCTGGCTCAGCCCCGGCGGCAATGCTGGCAAGCCGGGAGACAGTGCCACGGCCACCGGCCGGTGGAGCAGACGTGCGGAGTCCGTGCAGCCCCCCTGTAGCGGGTGCGCGCCAGTGATCATCTCGACCATGACCAGGGCCAGCGCCCAGACGTCGTCGCGTGCCGTGGCCGGCTCGCCCTCGAGCAGTTCGGGCGACAGGTACAGCGGCGTGCCCGCCAGCGGGGACCACGACTGGTCAGCCGCCGCGCGCCAACGCGTGAGACCGAAGTCGAGCAGCTTCGGCGTGCCATCGCCGCCGAAGCCGATGTTGCTCGGCTTGACGTCGCGGTGCAGCCAGCCGCGCGCATGCAACGCCGCAAGCGCGTCGGCCACCGACGCGCCGAGGCGGACGGCGTCGGCCGGCGGCACCGGGCGGGTGGCCAGCCGCGCGGCAAGGGTGCCTCCCGGCAGGTACTCGGTCACCAGGACGGGGACCCCATGCCACTCCTCCAGGCCGTACAGCACCGCCACCGATGGGTGCGCCAGCGAGGCCATCGCACGCGCCTCCGCACGCAGCGTGCCGGCCCGCGCCGACGAAAGGGTCGGCAGCGTCTTGAGCGCGACTGGACGATCGAGACGCAGGTCGCGCGCCAGGTACACCACGCCCATGCCGCCCGCGCCGATGCGCCTCTCGACACGAAAGGTGCCATGCACGCATGCCGGGAGCGCGGCCAGGTGCCTGCGCCCGCCGCAGGCGCAGCACTCACGGTCGGCGCTGACGGTGCCGCATGCCTGACACTCATACGCCGGCTCGTCGCTGGCCGCCAGCGGGACCAGCGCGGGAGCGCGACCGCCGATGCCGTCCAGCGCCAGGGCGGCGACGCGCGCGGCCGCGGCGAGGAATGCCCGATCGCGCCGGTCATGGGCGCGGCCGCCGGGCCAGGAGCCGACCATCACTCCGGCCAGGGTGTGCCCCTCCCTGGAGGACATCCGCACCATCGTCGAGACGCGAGCCTGGGCCAGCCATTCGCGGTCGGCGGGCGGCAGCAGGTCGTAGACGTTCCCGCGTCGCCCGACGTGAAGGACATGGTCGGCCGAGTCCAGCAGCGCCGCCACTGCCGAATCGCGTCGGACCGTCGGCAGGCGACCGGCAAGCGTGGTCCACCCCGTGCTCTCCGGTACGACGATGGCGATGGCCCGCGTGTCGAGTGCCGCTGCCAGGTGCGACGCCAGCGTCATTGCCAGTTCACGACGCGACCGCGCCCGCTGCAGGTCGGCCGCGAGGTCGGCCAGGCGATCGGCGGGCGCGCCACGCAGCGTGCCGATCACGCCAGACACCCACGACGAGGCCACGGCCGGCAGCCGCCACCTCCGCGCTGGCGACCACAGCATGGGGCGCGAGCGACGCGCCAGGGCGCGACTGCGAGCGGCAATCGTGACAGCGGACGCCAGGGCCCACGCGAGGGCCATCAGCAGCGCGAACCGCGCGCCGGCGACGGCCAGACCGCAGAGCGCGGCGGTGCCGATGCTGCACGCCAACGCCACGGCATGCAGCGGCGACGATATCCGCTCGAAGGGGGAGCACCGCACGACCGGCGGGTACGACGTCGCCAGGCGCCAGGCCGCGACGGGCACGAACGCCTCCACCACCAGCGCCTCCCACAGCGACCGCAGCCAGGGTGTGACGCCGACCTCGCCGGTGAACTCGACAAGGAACCGCGCCTGCGCCGCTGCGACAAGCAGCAGCAGGTGCCCGGTGAGGCGCACCGGCGCGGACCAGCGGCCGCGCCGCAGCAGCAGGGCCGCTACTGCCGCGGTCGCCGTCATGCACGCCAGACGGACCACGGGTGCGGCGCCGCGCCATTCGAGCAGGAGTCCGACCGCGACAGCCGCCAGCACGTGCGCGCCGGCCACACCGCTCAGCGCTCGCTCCAGCACCCGCGACGGTGCCAGATCTCGGGCCGCCCTGCCGGCGCCGCCATCGGGTAACGTAGCCAACCGCGCGACCGCGCGCATCTCCCGCGTCATCAGTTGCTCGGACGGCGAGCAGGCGCGGCGCTCGGCCTCGTCCCATTGGACCGCCGCCCCGTCGATGAGCGCCTCGACGACCTGGGTCAGCATCGGCGCGTCATCGGCCGCCCGGCGCGTGCGCGCTGGCCGCAGCACGTCGTTCACTGCGCCATCTCCAGCGCCAGTCGCTCGAGCGCGCGCCGCAACGCCACGCGGGCGGTGTCGACGCGGGCCCGGTTGGTCATCAACGCGATCTGTTCGAGGGAGTAGCCGAGTTCGACCCGCGCCACGACGAGGCGCCGGTCGCCTGGGCGGAGCCGGCCGAGCGCGGCGCGATAGCGGCCTTCGGTCTGCTGCGCGACCGCTTCCTCGAGCGGCGATGGGCGGTGATCGGGTTGCTGCTCGTCCAGGGCCGAGGCCAGACCGCGTCGGGCGATACGGCGGAACTCGTCGTTGATCCGGTTGTCCACCGTGCGGCGCAGGTATGCCTGCAGCGCCGGATGGCCTTGTGGCTCGAACTCCCCGAGGCGGCGCAGGGTCTGCACCAGTGCCTCCTGCACGAGATCGGCGGTGTCGGCCACGGTGCGGGCCCACCGCGGCAGGCGACCGCGCGCCCAGCGCTGCAGCGGCCCGACATGATGCGAGAACAACAGGTGCAGCGCGGACGCGTCGCCACCGCGCGCCCGCTGGAACAACAGCTGGAACGACTGCGGCCCGATCACGACACGGCTCCTGCCGGCACTTCTGCCGGTGACAGACGAAGCGGAAGGATTGGCACGCGACTGCTCCCCCTGTCACGGTCCGTGGCTCACGGCCTGACGCGGTCGTCCTGGGCCAGCCCACATTGCGGCCGGCTCCCTGTACGTGGCTGTGTTGTTGCTAACGAAAGACAGGGGGGCAACCGAACAGGCGCTGGCGCCGAGGCGGCGATGGGTCAGGTCACACCGACGGGACGAGTGTCACCGGACGCCCCTCGCGGGCCGACTCGTACGCAGCCATGGCTACGACGAAGGCGGCACGAGCGTCGCGGATGCTCGAGAGCGGCGCGCGCCCGGTATCGAGGCAGTCGATCAGGTGGTTCAACGGAAACGGAGACGGGGGGCCAAACGCCTCGCCGCGCCGTTCGAAGACCCAATCCTCGGCGCCGTCAGCCAGCACGGCGCCGCCAGGCGATCGGAACCACTGCTCCATCAGTTCCCCTCGCGTGCCCACCATCTCCAACCGCACGACACTGTTGTGCTTGGGCGATGGGCCGGTCTTGCGCGGCGAGTTGATGGTCCAGGAGGCCTCGAGTGTCGCCGTGATGCCATTGGCGAAGGTGAACCAGGCCAGGCCCCAGTCCTCGACGGCGATGTCGTGGTGGACCAGGTTGCGCATCTTCGCGTGCACCTCCACCACTTCACTGCCGGCCAGCCACCGGAACAGGTCGATCCAGTAGATGCCTTCGTCGATGAACGCGCCGCCCGGCACCTTGGCCCGATCCACGAACCATCCTGGCGTCCCCGATTGGTACCAGTCCTCGGCAATCGACCACCGGCCGGCCTGGTGGAGCACGGCCAGTTGGCCGATCTCGCCGGCGTCCAGGCGCGTTTTGAGTGACTGGTGACGCACGCGCATCAACCCCTGGAACGGCATGCACACGACCCCGGACGCCTCGACCACGCGGACCATCTCGTCGGCCTCGGCCACGGTCATCGCCATGGGCTTACCCATCACCATGTGCTTGCCGGCGCGGGCCGCGCGCATCGTCAGGTCGGGAATGTCACACACCGGCGCCGCAATGTGGACGATGTCCACGTCGTCGCGGGCCAGGACGGCCTCGTAGTCGGTGACGCCCTCGATGTTGAAGGTGCGGCAGTAGGCATCGAGGCGACGGCGATCCGGCTCGGCGGCCACGACCAGTTCGGCGCGGGGGTACTCGGGGAGGGCACGAGCGAGACCGAAGGCCGAGTACCAGTGGCCGAGGCCGAGGACGGCGACGCGGTAGGTTCTGTCAGACATTGAGCGCGACGGGAGCCGGCGAAGACAATTAATCGAGGAACGGGCGGACCAGGGCGGACCAGATCTCGTAACCCTTTGCCGACATGTGCAGCCCGTCCTTGACGAACAACGCAGGGCGTGGCTTGCCGTCCCATCCGAGCATGGCGGCGTCGACGTCGACAAAGCCCAGGCGGTCGTCCCGGTCGCAGTCAACTCGCACCAGGCCGTTGGCTTCGCGCACCTTGCCGATCAGCGACCACCTGGCGATGCTCGGCTTGATGCCGATGAACGCGATCCTGGTCTCGGGCAGCGCCGCGTGCACCCGTGCGCAGAATTGCTTGAAGTCAGCAGCGACCTGCTGCGGAGTTCGTCCCGCCGACAGGTCGTTGTCGCCGGCGTAGAAGACGACAATGGCGGGCCTGTGACCGATCACGAGGCGGTCGACGTGGCGCACCGAGTCGATCACCTGGGTGCCGCCGAAGCCGCGATTGAGGACCCGGTGATTCGGGAACGCCGCCGCCAGGTCCCACAGCCGAATACTCGAACTGCCGACAAAGACGATGCCGCCGGGCGCAAACGGCGAGGCGACATCGGCGGCGGCAAATTTCGCAATTTCGGTCGCCCACTGGTCGGCCGCCGCAGCCGCCGACGGCGTCTGCGCGACCGAGAAGCGTCCGCCGGCCAGGACAAGGGCGAGTGTCAGCGTGATCAGCCTGCGGCGGGTCATGGCTGCGTCCTGGCCGGGGCAATCATGTCCGGCGTGGTCACCCCGGGGGGCAACTCCATGACGTAGGCGTTGCGCCACTGGATCGGCGCGCCTTCGGCCTCCATGCACAGGTACCCCTTGCGGCGCGACGAGTTGCGGATGCCATTGACGTACTTGCCATTGACCGAGAGCTTGGCCACGCCGTCCACGGCCACCAGGTCATAAGTGTTCCAGTTGCCCCGGCCCAGGGCCCGCTTCTCGCTCGACTTGCTGCGCGGCCCGCGCGGGTTGTCGGGAATGATCTGGACCCCGCCGACGCCGAACAGCTCCCCGTGCACGTAGTCGTCGGTGGGCATCACGCCATCGCGCACGTGCAGCTTCGGCCAGTCGAGTTCGAGCATCTGCACCTCGAGGCCATCCGGCAGACGCCCTTCGGCCGACGGATTGGCAGCGCTCCAGATGAAGACGCCCGAGTTGCCGCCCGCCTCGTGATGCATCCACTCGATGTGCAGAAGGAAATTCTCGTACATCTTGTCGCTGCACATCACGCCGATCGGCTTGCCGGTCGTCATCAGCATGCCGTCCTTGACCATCCACGTGTCAGGCGCGGTGTTGATGTTGGTCCAGCCGGAGAGGTCCTTGCCGTTGAACAGGGGCGTCCACTCGGGCCGGGCCTGGGCAGCGGCGACGATGGGGGCGAGTATGCAGCAGCAGGTGAGCAGGAAGCGACGCATGGCTGGCGCACACTATACTCGCGCCACGCGTGCGCCGACCGGTCACGGCCACCACGACCGAAGGAGATCCATGATGGCCACCACCTCACGCGACACCCATCCCACCCGACGCGGCTTCCTGGCTGCCGCAGCCGCCGCGCCGCTGGCGATGCGGTCTGTCGCGGCCAGCGCGTCGGCCGTCCCGGGCTTGCCGGCGCGCATCAAGACCAGCTGCAACCTGTTTTCCTTCAACCAACCCCTCACCACGGGGGCGATGACGCTGGAACAGGTGCTCGAGTTCTGCGCCGAGGTCGGCTTTGATGGCGTGGACCCGACGGGGTACTACTTCACCGGATACCCGGCCGTCCCTGCCGACGCCCGCCTCCACCGCATCAAGCAGCTCGCCTTCAGCCTCGGCCTCGGTATCAGCGGCACCGGCGTCCGCAACGACTTTGCCGTCCCCGACGCCGCCAGTCGCGATGCCGATGTGTCGTTGATCACGCGATGGGTGGGCGCAGCATCGAAACTGGGCGCCCCGGTCCTGCGGGTCTTCGACGGCAAGGCCATGCCGGCCGGGGTCCCCAGGGCCACCGTGATGGACTGGATCGTCGATGGCCTGCAGCGCAGCGTGGCCGCCGGCGAGGCCGGCGGCGTGATGATCGTGCTGCAGAACCACAACGACGCGCTGAAAGTCGCTGGCGACTACCTCGAGATCCGCCAACGCATCGCGTCACCGTGGTTCGGCCTCAACGTCGACATCGGCAGCCTCCGCACGACCGACGACCCGTACGCGGAGATCGCCCTGCTCGCGCCGCACGCGTACACCTGGCAGGTCAAGGAACTGGTGTACCGCCGCGACAAGCCAGAGCGCGTCGACCTGAAGCAGATGGTGCACATCCTCAAGGACGCCCGCTATCGCGGCTACGTGCCGATCGAGACGCTCGGCCCCGGCGACCCGAAGGACAAGGTGCGCCGCTACCTCGACGAGTTCCGGGCCGCGCTCGCGTAGTACCGTGCCGGCGTCGCCCGGCCGGCGAGCCAGATTACAATCATCTGTTGCCTCGCACGCTCGCCGGTGCCCTCCGTCCCTTCGTTTCGTTCCGCTCGCGGACACGAGGTGAAGGCTATGCCCGCCAGGGGCGCGTCACCATCGTCAACAGCCGGCCCACCAGCGTGTCGGCGCGGGTACGCGGCTCCGCCGTCTACGAGGTGACCCTCGACATCGTGGGTACAACGCTCGAGCCGTGGTGCGGCTGCCCGTTCTTCGACACCACACGCGAGCCCTGCAAGCACCTGTGGGCGCTTGCCCTGATGGCCGATCGGCAGCACCTGCTCGTGGTGCCTCCCGACCTCGACATGGCCGCCGGCAGCGTCGCGCTCGACGACCCCAGCCTCTCGCCAGCCCGGGCCGTCATCCCACGTCCGCCCAGGGCGACGCGCGCGACCACCCGGCCGCCGTGGGAGGCGTTCCTGGCGGCATTGCCGATCCCGCCCGGCGCCACCGCCGGGTCCAGTGTCGTCCCCGGCCAACTGCTCTATGTATTCGATCCGGTTCGGTCGACGACGACACAGGGGATGTTTGTCGAACTGCTCCGGCGCCATCGCAGGAAGAACGGCGAGTGGGCGACACCGCGCGACGTGTCCATCCCGCGCAACGAGATCAGGGCGCTGCCCGATGAGGACGATCGCGAGATCCTCGAGCGCGTCTGCGGGGCGGCCGACGCGTGGTCGGGTTCCTGGAATATCGGTGGAGCCGTGCCCGTGCCCTCCCCCTTCGTACTCACGCCGGCGCTGCAACGCGATCTCGTCGAACGCCTGTGCGGCACCGGCCGCCTGCTGTTGCGGCACGTCGGTGTGGAGGACAGCCCGGCGCCATTGGTCCCGATCCGCTGGACCCGTGGCGTGGCGACATTCCGGCTGACGATCACCGGGTCGGCCGAGATCGGCTACCAGGTCGATGGCCTGATCGAACATGACGGGGCCGAACGGCCCATGCACGACGCGATGTTCGTGACGCGGGCGCTCGTGTTGTGGCGGCCGCTCCTAGGCCAGGCCCCGACGTTCTGCCGCTTCGATGCTGCCGGAGCCGATCGCTGGCTGGCCGGCCTGGTCAGTGCCGGCACGGTCCATGTTCCCCCGGCCGGGGCGGCTCGCTTGCTCGCGGCCCTGGCCTCGGCCGGATTGCCCCACGTCACCGCGCCTGAGGACCTCCGCATCGACACCCGCCTGGTCGCACCCCAGCCCATTGCCCGGGTGCTGCGACGCAAGACGCGATCGGCGTCCACGTGGCTGGCCGAGCGGCTCGGTCTCGAAATCGGCTTCGCGTACGGTCCCACCGAGATTGGCAGCGATGACCCGACCCCAGTCGTGTTCGACGCGGCGTCGCGGGTCGCCTGGCGCCGCGACCCTGCCGTCGAGCGCCGGGCGGTGGACCTGCTCACGACTTTGGGCGTGCGCCGGCTGGCGTCGGTGGACATGCGCGAGCCTGGCGCAGAGCCGACACCGCCGGTGGGCGCGCACTTCGATCTGCTCGCGTCGGCGCTGCCGGCCGTTGTCCGCGGCCTGATCGAGCAAGGGTGGCGTGTCGAGGCCGACGGCCGCGTCTACCGCCAGGCCGGTGCGTCCACGCTCGGCGTGCGATCGGGCATCGACTGGTTCGAGTTGCATGGCCAGGTGGATTTCGGCGGCGTGACCGCCGCGCTGCCGGCGGTACTCGCGGCGGCCCGCAAGGGTGAGGCATTCGTGCGGCTGGACGATGGGTCGCTCGGACTGTTGCCCGACGACTGGCTGGCCAGGTCGATGCGCATGGCCAGCCTCGGCGAGGTCCACGACGACCATGTCCGTTTCCAGCCAGCGCAGGCAGCGCTGGTGGACGCGTGGCTTGCCGAACAACCGCAAGTCTCCTGGGACGAGCCCTTCGCGCGGTTGCGCCACGAGCTCTCGCACTTTGCCGGCGTGGTGCCGGCAGCCCCGCCGCCGACGTTCGAGGGTGCCCTGCGCGGCTACCAGCAGGAGGCGCTCGGCTGGTTCTCGTTCCTGCGGCGTTTCGGCTTCGGCGGCTGCCTGGCCGACGAGATGGGACTCGGCAAGACGGTGATGGTGCTGGCGACGCTCGACGCCCGCCGGCGTGAGCGCGAGGTTGGCGGGCTGGACACGCAACCGTCGCTGATCGTGGTACCGCGGTCGCTGGTCTTCAACTGGCAACAGGAAGCGGCCCGCTTCGCGCCACGCCTGCGGCTGCTCGACGCCACCGGCAGCCAGCGCCGACAGGCGTTTGCTCGAATCGGCGACCACGACGTGGTGGTGATCACGTATGGCACCCTGCGCCGCGACATCGAGCACCTCAAGGAGGTGCCCTTCGACTACGTCATCCTCGACGAGGCGCAGGCCATCAAGAATGCCAGCACCGCCGCGGCGCGTGCGGCGCGGCTGCTGCAAGGGAAGCATCGCCTCGCCTTGAGTGGCACGCCCGTGGAGAACCACCTCGGCGAGTTGTGGAGCCTGTTTGAATTCCTCAATCCGGGGTTGCTCGGATCGGCAGCGGCCTTCACCGGCGCACGGGCGATCGATGCCTCTGGCGACGACACGGAGATGCTGTCGTTGATCGAGCGCGGGCTGCGGCCGTTCATCCTGCGGCGGACCAAGGAGCAGGTCGCCTCGGAACTGCCAGCCCGAACGGAACAGACCCTGTATTGCGACCTCGGACCGGCACAGCGGAAAGTCTACGACTCGCTGCGCAGCCACTACCGCGCGAGCCTGCTCGGCAGCGCCGCGCGGGACGACGCGGGTCGTTCCACCGTGCATGTCCTCGAGGCGCTGCTGCGGCTGCGCCAGGCGGCATGCCACCCCGGCCTGATCGATCGCGACCAGGCGGGAGCGCCATCGGCCAAGCTGGACCTGCTGCTGCCCCGCCTGCAGGAACTGGTCGAGGACGGCCGAAAGGTGCTCGTCTTCTCGCAGTTCACCTCGCTGCTCGCCCTGCTCCGCGAGCGGCTCGACGCGGCAGGGCTCACCTACGAATACCTGGACGGCCGGACCCGCAATCGGCAAGCGCGGGTACGCAATTTCCAGGAAGGCCCGTTTCCCCTGTTCCTGATCAGCCTCAAGGCCGGCGGCCTCGGCCTGAACCTGACCGCCGCCGACTACGTGTTCCTGCTCGATCCCTGGTGGAACCCGGCGGTCGAGGCCCAGGCCATCGACCGCGCGCATCGCATCGGACAGACCCGCGCGGTGTTTGCCTATCGCCTGATCGCCCGCGACACCGTCGAAGAGAAGGTGCTGGAGTTGCAGGCCGGCAAGCGCCAACTGGCTGACGCCGTCGTGCGCGCCGACGCCTCGTTGCTGCGAGACCTG
This sequence comes from Luteitalea sp., assembly GCA_046593715.1. Lineage (GTDB taxonomy): Bacteria > Acidobacteriota > Vicinamibacteria > Vicinamibacterales > Vicinamibacteraceae > Luteitalea. Next base: position 10,780 of record JBKJQW010000125.1, on the reverse strand, counting down.
CGCCGCGAGGACCTCGATCTGTTGCTGTCGTAGGGATTCAGAATTGGCAATTCGGAATGACGCGGCCCGGCGGGGTCTTCAGCGTGCCGCTGCCGGCAGGCGGCGGAGGCTCACGCCCGAGAGATCCCATCCGACCGTGCCCGAGAGCGACTCGATCGACACCACGAGGTCGCCCGCTCCTGGCGCGAGACGGAGCTGGCCCAGCACCGTCGGGCGGAAGGCCTTGGTGTAGGACTCCTGTCGCGCGACGCGGTCGTCGGCCCTCCCGAGCAGGGGTGGGTCGTGAGCCGTGCGAATGGTCGTGCGAGTGCTCGCCGGGCCAAGTCGGGCCGCGACGGTGGTGCCGATGCTGGAGGCGGGCGCCGTGTGCCACGCGGTCACCTCGTATGTCCCCGGCGTCAGCACGTCCACGGGCCACCTCACCGAGTCACCCACCGCGGTCCAGTGCATGAGGAACGAGCTGTTGGGATGGCGACTGCTGCGCTGTACCGTCCCCTGTGGTGTGGCTTCACCGGCCGGCAGCCAGGTGCGGGAGGCGCCGCCCACTGGATAGCGCCGGGTGTCTGGCGCGGTGGGCAGCACTTCCTCGGCCATGCGCGCCGCTGCGCCGCGGAGTGTGGTCGCAAGCGCGGGCTCGCGGGCCGCGATGTCCTCCCGCTGGCCAGGGTCGGCCTCGAGGTCGTACAGACGCCCCTGCGCGTCGAGTCGGTGCCGCGACGAACGGACGCCCACGGTCCTGTTATCGGTGCCAAAGGTGAACAGCAGCCGTTCGGGCCAGTCGCGCGCGGTGCCGAGCAGCAGCGGCGCGAGGCTGCGGCCGTCCAGCGCCAGGCCAGCCGGCACCGGCACCCCGGTCAGTTCGGCCAGCGTGGGCAGAAGATCGAGGGCGCCAGCAATCTGAGGAACGGTCTGGTCCGCCGGCACGTGGCCGGGCCAGCGCAGGAAGAACGGCACCCGCACGCCGCCCTCGTCCACCGAGCCCTTGTGCCCCCGCATGTCGCCGTTCCAGCGGCTGCCGTTCGGGCCGTTGTCGCTCAGGTACACCACAATCGTGTCGGCCGTCCGGCCGGCGTGCTCGAGCGCGTCGAGCAGCCGTCCGACGTTGTCGTCGATGTTCTCGGTCATCGCCAACGCCGCGCGGGTGTGGTCCACGTCCTCGGTCGCGCGGCCGCGGTGCGAGACGTCGAGCGCGCGGGTGCGATACCGCTGCCAGTAGCGATCCGGCACCTGCATCGGCGAGTGCGGGGTCGGCAGCGCCACGACGACCAGGGAGGGCGCCGATCGCGGGGCGGCAAGGAACGCGATCGCCTCGTCGGTGACCACGTCGGTCAGATAGCCCGTGCTGGTGAACGGCTCGCCGTTCCGCTCGAGCGGCGCATTCATGTACAGGGGCCAGTGCCCTTCCGTGTAGCCGACGAAGGTGCCGAACCCGCGCGAGGTTGGATGGTAGGGCGCCTGGCCGCCGTTGTGCCATTTCCCGAAGAGGGCCGTCTCGTAGCCGGCCCCGCGGAAGACGTCGGCCATCGTCGGCACGTTCAGGTCAAGGCGCTCGGCGCCAGCGCTGGTGCCGCGCACGCCGCCACGTGGATGCCACCGGCCGGTAAGCAGCTCGGCGCGCGTCGGGGCACAGACCGGCTGCACGAAGAACCGATCGAAGCGGGCGCCAGCGCGCGCGAGACGATCGAGGCGTGGCGTTGCCACGTAGGGGTTGCCGGTGACGCCGAGGTCGCCCCAGCCCTGGTCGTCCGCGATGACTATCACGACGTTGGGCCTGGAGCCCTGCGCGAGCGGCGCCACCACGGCGGCGGCGCACACCGCCAGCGCGCACCCGAGCCAGGTCGCAGAAAGCAAAGAGGGCGGCATCAGACAGCGTTCGCCGTGGTCTACGGCTTCCTCGTGCTCTGCCACCCGACCATCTGCCAACGGCCGTCGCGCAGCACCCACACGTCGGTGTACCGCAGATGGTTTGTCGCTGGCACGCCCTTGGACGTGACCTTCATCGTCGCCGAAGCGGTGATGATGGCCGTGGTCCCGTAGACCCGCACCTTCATGTCGCTCGGCTCGATCGAGTGGTACGTGAGCGAACCGCCAGTCATGCTCTCGAGATAGGACGCCTTGGTGTCCACCAGCGCATTGGAGTGCGTGTAGATGAGGTCGTCGCCCAGCAGGCGGCCGAGGTCGTCGGACTTGCCCGAGGTCATCGCCGCGAAGCGCGCCAGTTCCGCGCTGCGCACCGCCTCTTCGGCAGCGCCCCCTGCCTTCTGGTCCATCTTTCCCCCGCTCGTTTGTGCACTGGCCATCGACATCGTGATCAGGAACGCGACTCCCGTCGCCGTCAGCATTTTCAGCATGTGGCGAGTGTAAACCCGGCGCCGTGTCTCGGCCAGGGTCGTCAGGCGAGCCGGCTGGCGGGGTTCCTCGGTCCACGCAGCAAGGCGCATACAATCGCCAGCCATGACCGGTGACGGCACTCGCGCGACGCCAGCAACGCGCGGCGCTGAAGCGGCAGCGCAGTATCGAGGCGAGCGGTTCCCGCTCCTCGATGACCCGCGCCTTGCTGCGCCGAGACCGGAGCGCCGGCCGCGCCACGTGCTCGGTGTCCAGGACCTGCTGCTGGCCGGGTGGGTCGTGGCGGCCGAGGAAATCGTGTGGCGGTGGGGCGGCGACCCGTTTGCCATCCTGAACGAGATCACGCCCCACGACACCGGCGACGGGTGGTTCGGCATGCTGCAGCGGCTGCCGACGATGGGCTGGGTGGTTCTCGGGCTGTTCCTGTTCATTCTACTCACGCGTGGCCCCGAGGACACCGACCGGGACGTCGCCCTCGCCCGCCGATGGCCCATGCTCAACATGGCGCTGCCGCTGCTGTCCATCTACGCGCTGGTCGCCAGCGGCGTGCAGCAGGCATTCTTTGGCAGCCCCACTCTCCGGCCCGGCGAACAGCCGCCGTGGCCAGGACCGTACGTACCCGGCGTCATCCGCCGCACCGCGGCCGTGCCCCTTGCCTTCCTCGGCGATGCCCTCTTCCGGAGCGGCACTGAAGGTCTGGAGCAGAATCTGACCTACGACATGGGTCTGTCGGAGGCGCCGAGGCTCCTCCTGTTCACGGTGCTCTCGATCCTGCCGTACTCGGTGTTTGTCGCCGGACCACGCATCGCCGCGGGTGCCGTGCTCGCCTGGCGACCGTGGGCGATCCGCTTCGCGCTCTTTGCGCTGGCCACCGTGATTGGGCACAGCAATCTGGTGTGGTGAACCGGAGGCCCCCCGCTGCCCGCGCACATGGCAGCAACCTCGCGCCTGCCCGGCATGGTGGCGCGCGTGAGTCGGAAGAGCGCCACGAGCGGGTGCCGATTCGGTATCCCTCCTGAGGCGCCGGGGATCAGAGGAACGGGTTCACGACGCGAACGGTCCCGTAGCGCCGGTCGTGCTGGAAATCCTCTGACCACAACTCCGAGAGCCCAAACACCTCGGCGTACGCCCATAGGTGAGCGTCGAACCACGAGAGTTCGTACATGGCTGCTCCACGCAGGGCCGTTCGCACGACCGACTCGTTCGGGTACAGCACCCCGAACATCGGGAGCCACTCCTCGGCTTCGCGCCGCGCCTCCGCCACCGGAAGCAGCGGGCCCGTGGACCTCGTGGTTCGCGTGACCGCGGCGACAAACTCGACGAGCGCCTGGTGCGGAAGGCGGACGCTGTCGGTCTTCACGCCCTCGCGCAGGAGCGCTTCGGCCCGACGCTGCTTCTCAGGCGAGTGCGGGTCGTAGAGAGACCTGGACGTTGGTGTCAACCAGTATGGCCACGGCCGTAGAGTTCCTCGCGCGTCCAGCCTCGATCTGTGACAGCGGGAAAGTCGCGGCCCGCCTCCCGCTGGCGCTGTCGGGCCACCGCCTGGTCGAACCGCTGTACACGCTCCTCCGGGTCGCGGGCCGCCCGCCTCGGGGGAAGGACGCGGATCACATCGCCGGCGGGCTCGAATTCGATCTCGACTCCGGGTTCGATCCCATAGCGGTCGGCCACAGTCTTGGGAATGGTGACCTGCAGCTTGCTTGTGACGCGAGACACGTCCTTACTGTAGCAAGGACGCGTTCCTTGTTTCAGATACTCATGGGCAGAGCCTTCTTCGATGAGTGTTCGACGATAGCCCACCGAGGTTGTCGCTCGTCATGTGTCGTCAGGGTAGCCGGCTGAGGCGATAGGCAAAAGGGTTGTCGGCGTCCGCGACCGCGAGATAACGGCGGACCGTGTCGGCGGCCCGCGCCGCCTCGTCGGGGCGGCCGGTGTCGCGGAAGATCTCCGCGAGCAGCGTGACGCAGCGCAGCCAATCGTAGGTACTCAATCCATGCGAGACGGCGATGTGGGGGTCGCGATGGATGCGTTCGAGCACGGTGACCGCGCCGCCGGTGTCACCGGCCTGCAGACGGGCACGCGCGACGAACTCGTGCATCCTGAGGCGCGGGAACTCCTCGTCGGCGAGAATCGGCGCGAACAAGGCCAGGGCTTCTTCGGGCCGCTGTTGTGCGGTGCGCAACGTCGCCTCGAACTCCTGCCGAAGCTGCCAGGTGGACGGCGCTTCCCCACTCTTGTACATCGCCAGCAGCCGCTCCGCCTCGTCGAACCAACCCGCCCAGATGTACATGAAGCTGCAGCGCTGGAGCACGTCGTCTGGTGCGACGCCGCCAGGCTTGAGTCGCGTCGCCAGGTCTTCCCACCGCTCCTGTCTCGCGTCGACCAACGCCCGCTTGAAGAACCGAACTCGGTCACGGGTCGATGCCGCCGCGGCGCGCGCGTCGTCGAAGCGTCCGAGGCTCTCGTACGCGTTCGCAATCTCGTGCGCGACGACGCTGTGCCCAGCCGTGGAGCGGTACACGAGCGAGAGCTGGCGGAGCACGCCGAGCACGCGACCGACGTCGCCGTCCAGCCAGGCGTCCTTTGCCTCCCACGAGACGAGGTGGCGAAGAGCCAGCGCGTCCCGGGGCACGCGAAACTCCTCCGGGCCGGCGGTGGCCAGCGCACGGGTGGCGACCAGTCTGAGCGCTTGCCGGTCGCGGCTCCGCATGTAGGCATTGGCCGCGGCGGCCGCAAGTCGCACCGACCGCGGGTGCGCCTCTGCGCCCGAGATGGCCAGCCGATTGGCCGACGCGGTCAGCTGAAGCCGCATGTGCAGGCGCTCGAGTTCGACAAGCGCCCAGTAGTCCAGAGGGGCCTGATCCAGCGCCTGTGCATAGGCCTGCGCCGCCGCGCGAAGTTCGTCGAGGCGGTGCGGCTCGAGATCGGCTCGGACACGGTGCAGATAGCCTTCGATGGCGGCGCGTTCGGCCGGTGTCACGCCTTCCGACAGCACGAGGGCTCGTTCGGCTGCCTCCCGGGCGGCGCCGGACGGCCCCTGGCGCGCCTCGAGGCTGCGGGCACGCAGGAGCCAGGCCGATGCAAACGCCGGGTCGATCGCCAGGGCGGCATCCAGCCAGCGATCCACCTCGCTCAATGCCCCCTTCTTGTCCTCGATGTGCCAGTCCCACACCTCGATCAACCGTTGTTGTGCACGCGCGTGGAGGCGACGCGCCTCATCGGAGGCGGTGGTGATCGGAAGGGTGGCGGCGGTGGTCTGCGATGTCGCCAATCTGCCCAGGTCGGCCACCGCTGAAGGCGCTCTGCCCAGCCCGGTCAGCGCCACACCCGCGAGTGCGATGGCTGCCGCCATGGCCCCCCCGGTCAGAGCAGGCACGTGACGCCGAGAGGGGGGCTGGACAGGCCGCCGGCACGACGCGAGGTCGCGCAGCAACGCGTCGGCAGACGCCGGGCGCCGATGGGGGTCCGACGCGAGGAGACGCGACAGCACCAGATCGAACGGCGCAGACGTCGCTGACACCCTCTCCTGTCCACGCCGCGCGCGATGCACCTGCGCGAGTTCGGCGAGGGAGGCGGCTTCCACCGGGAAGCGGCCGGTGGCCAGCCGATGCAGACAGACGCCCAGCGCATAGAGATCACTCTGCTCGGATGCCGGGTGCCCGTCGAACAGCTCTGGCGCCAGGTACACCGGCGATCCCGCCAGCGTCGCTGGCCACGGCGCGCAGTCACCACCGCCGTAGGTCCGATCGCGTCCCGCACCGAAGTCCGTGAGCACGATGCGCCCGTCGCGAGCGTCCCGCATGACGTTGTCGGTCTTCAGGTCGCGGTGCAGGACACCGGCGGCATGGACCGCCCTCAGCGCGCTGGCCAGGGCCTCCGCGATCGTGAGCACCTCGGCATCGGGAAGAGGTCCGCGCCGCTGCAGCTCGCTCTCCAGCGTGCCGCCCTCGACCAGTTCCATCCAGACGCCGACGCGGCCCTCGCGGACGTCGGCGCCGAACACACTCACGACATTGACGTGGCGCACGCGCGCCAGCAGGCGCCCTTCGCGGACGGCGTCGAGCGCGGCGCGATCAGCGGTGTCGGGCAGATCGAGAATCTTGAGCGCGACGTCGCGAGCCAGCGCGGGATCGTGGGCGCGATACACGGTGCCAGACGTGCCGGCACCAATCCGTTCGACGACGCGGAGAGTGCCCCAGTGTTCGCCGGGCGCAAGATCGGGGAGGTTCCGAGGCGCCGGTGGTTCGCCATGCACCGCGTGGACACCCGCGACATTGGCCAGCAGCGCGAACCGCTCGAGGCGCGCGCGCTCCTCGCTGGTGGCGGCGTGCGCAGCCAGGGACGCCCAATCGACCGGGCGGCCATCCGCGATCGCAGCAGCGAGATCGTCAGGATCGACGTGGTCCGCTGTCATCGGTCATGGCCTCCGTCAGACGCACGAGCGCCCGCACCACCGCCATGCGCGCCGCATTGGCCGACACGCGACCAGTGGACGCCGCGATCTCCGGGTACGACAGCCCCAACTCGACGCGTGCAATCACGACCTCCCGGTCCTCGTCCTTCAGACGCGCAAGCGCCGTTTCGTACCGGTCGACGCCTTCACGCCCGATCGCGGCCTCGAGGGGCGACAGGCCGGTGTCGGCATGCTCGTCCACGACCGGTTCGCCCGAGGGCCGCCGGGCCGCGCGTCGGATTTCGTCCCGGATGCGGTTGACGAGGATCTGGCGCATGTAGGCGCGCAGGGCCCCTTCGCCACGATCGTCGAAGCCATTCAGATGGGTAAACGTCTGGAGGAGGGTTTCCTGCACGACGTCGGGCGTGTCGACGAGGCCGCGGACCTGCCGAGGCAATCGGCCACGCGCGAATCGCTGGAGTTCTGGGCCAAATCGCTCGAACAGCGCATTGAGGGCCTCCGCGTCGCCGGCGCGCGCGCGCACGACGAGCCGCATCGTCGCGGTGCCGGGCACGGGCTCTCGGGCCTCGTCGGGGCGAGGGGGTCCACTCTCGGGCATGGGGCAGCCGGATGGTACTCCGGAGGCGCCTGTGTTGATCGGCGTCAAGGAGACGTTTACCCGGGTGAACCACGACAGCAGCTTCCCGGCCCACGGTGTCCTCGCGCCCTGACGCGCTGCTCAAGGAGAAATGTCATGCACACGCGCACTACTCTGCTCCTCACTGGCGCCCTCCTTGCCGCGTCCGCCACCCTGCTCGGGCAGGGTAAGCCCCCGAAGGGCGGCAACGTAACCACCGTCCCCGCCACGGCGACGTTCCGCTGCGACTACGGCCCAGAGGCCGATCCGACAACGACGTGCTTACTACAGTCAGACGATTCGGTCGTCGGTGGCGCGGACCGTCTTCGGAGTGACGGAGCGCCTGGCTACACGGGAGGTCTTGGGTCGCTGACTTTCTATTACAAGTCCGCGTCACCGCGGACCATGCGCCTGTATCTCGGGACGCCGCAGTCGGGCACGCGCGAGTGCGCGACGTCGACGACCGCCGGATGCAACCTCTCGCTCGTCAGCACCGGGATCTTCGACGATGGCTTGACGACACTGGACGACTTCGAGTTACACATCAAGCCGCTCGTTCCAGGCACGCTCGACGACTTCACCGGCGGGCCTGCGAACATGGGATGCTTTGCGGCCAACGCGCGGCCCGCGCTATTGCACCTGACCGTTCGAATGGCAGGCGTCGAGGGGCACTGGGGCCTCAACTACAACAAGCGTGCGTATCACTCGACCAACGTGCTGATGACCCGAACCGGCACCTACACGTGGACGGTGGAGACGGTGCCTCCGCCAGCGACTCCCGCGACCCCGAACTGGACGGGAACCCTCGCGGAACTCATCGCCTTCAATCACAGCGGCATCCAAGGCAACAAGGGGCCGAGCCACGAGGGACTATTCGATGCGCCGTTCAAGTTGTCGATCGACAGCCTTGGCAAGCTTCCGACCGCGAGCACCGTGTGCCAGGTCCCCTGACGCTCGCTGCGTTCTGCGTCCTGCATTCAACGTCGCGCCGGTAGGGCCCGCTCTCCTAGCGCGGCCCATCACGAGGCCGGTTAGGACAACCGGCCCTACCAGGTGATGAGAAGCGCAGGCGACACTCCCGTCCGTGCAGCAACGCGCGCCGGCGCGTCGTGGCCCCGCACACGTTACGCTGTGGTGTGACCGACGACATCAACCTCTGGACGTCCGCCGCACACGCGCAGCGCTACCTGGCCATCGCCTACCAGATTCCACGCCGCGGCGAGGGCGAAGCCTCGCTGCTCGAGTGCGTGCCCACCACCACGCGCCGCATCCTCGATCTCGGCAGCGGCGAGGGACGCCTCATCGGCATGCTGCTCGAGCGGCTGCCAGACGCGAGCGGCGTCGCCCTCGACTTCTCTGACGAGATGCTTGGTCGCCTCCACGCTCGCTTCGACGCCGACCCTCGCGTCGCGATTTGCGCGCATGACCTGTCGCAGCCGCTGCCCGACCTCGGGGCGTTCGACCTGATCGTGTCCAGCTTCGCCATCCACCACCTCGTGGATCCCCGCAAGCGCGCGCTGTACGACGAGGTGCACGCGCGGCTGGTGCCGGGCGGCGTGTTCCTGAACCTGGAACACGTGGCCTCGGCGACGCCGGCCCTGCACCAGTGGTTCCTGGCCGCACTCGATGTGGCGCCCGACCAGGATGACCCGTCCAACAAACTCACGCCGGTCGAGACGCAACTGCAGTGGCTGCGCGAGATCGGCTACGACCAGGTGGACTGCCACTGGAAGTGGCGCGAACTCGCGCTGCTGGCAGGCGTGCGTATCTAGACGCGGCTTCCCCCGACTGGCGCGTCGTCGCCGCACGCCCCATGCCGTGGCCAGGCCGACCAGCAGCCAGGTCGCCGGCTCGGGCACCGCCCGCACGTTGTCGATCCCGATGATCGCCGACACGGCTGGCGACGAGGCGGGCGGCCCGCCGAACAACGGGTCCGGATTGTGGAAGAGTCGAAGTTCATCCGCCTCCGCCAGGGCCCCGTCAACCGAGCCCAACAGGGCGACCAGGTAATCGCCGGCCCACTGGCCCATGTTGAATGCGCTCAGCCGGCTGGCGGGGCCGCCACCACCAATCGAGGTGATTTGCAGGTACCCGTCGTCGGTGCCGGCCGGGCCACCCGTGCCCACATGGACGGGCGGGGCGGGGTGGGGGCCACCCACCGACCACCCAGCCGTGCCGCCGCCGTCGAAGGTGTCGATCTGCCCGATGATCGGCGAGGCAACCGCCGCCGACGCCCGACCCGCGCGTCCCTGGTCGAGAATGTCGAGGCATGGTATGCCCGCACGGGCCCGTGGCAAGATGGGCCGTTCCGACTCCTTCCTCTCATCCTCGGAGAACCCGCGTCCATGGCCCATGGTCTTCGTCCTACCCGTCGCACATTCCTCTCCACCGCAGGCGCAGCCGCCGCGGCGATTGCCGCCGGCTCCGGGCCGACGCGCGCCCAGTCACGCGACAAGCTGCGCGTGGCCCTGATCGGGGTCGGCGGACGTGGCGGCGCCCAGCTCAAGGGCCTTGGCGGCGAGCAGATCGTCGCGCTCTGCGACGTCAACAAGGACAACCTCGCGCGGGCCGCGGCCATGTACCCGCAGGCACGGACGTTCCAGGACTTCCGTCGTGTCTTCGATCACGCCGGCGAGTTCGACGCCGTGGCGGTGAGCACCGCCGAACACACGCATGCGTTTGCGACGCTGCCGGCGCTGCAGTTGAAAAAGCACGTCTACTGCGAGAAGCCGCTCACCTACAACGTGCACGAGGCGCGCGTCATCCGCGAAGCCGCCGCGAAGGCGGGCGTCGCCACGCAGATGGGCACGCAGATCCACGCTGGCGATAACTACCGCCGCGTCGTCGAGCACATCCAGGGTGGGGTTATCGGCAAGGTCACCGAGTGCCACGTGTGGGTATCGCGTGCCTGGGGCTGGCACGCCAGCGAGGCCGAGGCCACGGCGGCCAAGGACATCGTGTTCGTGCAGGAACGCCCGACCACCGTGGATCCCGTTCCCGCCAATCTCGACTGGGATCTCTGGCTTGGTCCTGCGCCGGCCCGCCCGTTCAACAACGTCTATGTCCCGGGCCCGAAGTGGTATCGCTGGTGGGACTTCGGCAACGGGACGATGAGCGACCTCGGCAGCCACTGGATTGACCTGCCGTTCTGGGCACTGAAGCTCAAGTCCCCCTCGTCTGTCGAGGCGTCCGGGCCGCCGGTCCATCCCGAACTCGCCCCCGCGTCGATGTCGGCCAAATACACCTACGAGGCCGACGGCGAGCAGCCCCCGCTCTCGCTCACCTGGCACCAGGGGACGTCCAAGCCGGAGATCTGGACGCAGGGCGGCATCCCGAAGTGGGACAGCGCCGTGCTGTTCATCGGCGCCAAGGGCATGCTGCTCGCGGACTACTCGAAGTTC
>JBKJQW010000110.1:0-27752 GCA_046593715.1 Luteitalea sp. | reverse complement strand
TTCAGGACGATTTCACCGCAGAGCGCGTCACCCAGGAGGTGCTGCGCTTGATGCGCGATCGCGTTCGCGCCGATGAGGTCCGTGAACGACTGGCTGATGTCGTGCGGGCACTGGGCGGACCAGGCGCGTCGGACCGTGCCGCCACGGCCGTGCTCGCGCTCGCTGCCCGTCAGGCCTCAGGCCGGAGTGAGGAGTGATCCCATTGATGCGTGTCGCACGTCGACGTACCCTCGCCGCCCTCGCTACGCTGGTGCTCGGCACGTGGACCAGCGGCCTGGCGTCGGTCGTCGTGCCGCTGTCGCTGGTGCAGTTGAGTACGTCGGCCGACGTGATCGTCGATGGCACCGTGGTCGACGTGCAGGCGGTACACGGCCCTGACGGGACCGAGCGGCTTGTCCAGGTGCGCGTGGCGTCCACCTGGAAGGGCACGCCGGCTGGCGCTCTGTACGTGCGCCTGGCCGGTGGCAGGATGGGGCGCACAGTGACCCGCATGCCGGGCGTGCCAGACCCCTCAGAGGGCGACCGTGTGGTCTGGTTCCTGGTGGCGCATCCGCGCGGTGGCTTCAGCGTGGTCGGCCTCCATCAAGGCGCCCTTGCCGCACTGCCGACGCCCGACGGGACGGCTCGAGTCCTGGCGCCAGCCACCGAGCCGTCGGCTCGCGGGGACGTCACGCGGTTGCCGCGCCGCATCGCAGACCTCGAAGCCGACGTGCGATTGATCACCGGCCACCGGGCCACGCAATGATGGCGGTCCGTCGCGTCTGCCTGATCGCGCTGCTTGCGGCGATCTCCGCCGTGCCGACGTCGGCCTATCTGAAGTTCGGCTACACGATCACCGGGCAGTCGGTCGTGCTCAAGTGGCCGCAAGGCCGCGCCGTCACGTACGTCCTGGGTTCGCGCGGCGGCGGTGGCGTGTCGGGCGGCGAGTTCGGCGACGCGATCGGCCGCGCGTTCGCGCGGTGGGAGGCTGTGCCCACCTCCACAATCCGATTCACGCAGGCTGGCACCACGACGCGTGCGCTCTCAGACAACGACAACGTCAACGTGCTGACGTTTGCCGACCGCCCCGAACTCGACCGCACGCTCGGCGCGACCAGCTACACGGTAGACATCGTCAGCGGCTCGCTGCTGGAGGCCGACGTGTTCTTCAACGCCGCATTCCCATGGTCGGTGGATGCAGCGGGACAGCCGGGACGGTTCGACCTCGAGTCGATTGCCACGCATGAAATCGGCCATTTGGTCGGGCTCGGGCACTCCGCGCTTGGCGAGACCGAGGTGGTGGGATCGGGTCGACGCGTGCTGGCGGCCGGCGCCGTGATGTTTCCCATCGCGTTCTCGCCAGGCACCGTCGGCGGGCGTCGTCTGCAGGCCGACGACATCGCCGGCGTGTCAGACATCTACCCGGACGGGGCGTTCCGCCAATCCACCGGCAGCATCTCGGGGCGGGTCGTCAAGGGCGGCGTGGGCGTCTTCGGTGCCCACGTGGTGGCGATGCACCTGCGCAGCGGCGCCCTCATCGGTGGCTTCACGCTGGACAACAGCGGCGCCTTCGTCCTGGCAGGCCTTGCGCCCGGCCCCGTCGTCCTGCGCGTGGAGCCTCTCGACGATGGCGATGTCGCCAGCTTCATCGACGGCCCGCGCGTGGACGTGGACTTCCGGGTGGCGTTCTCGCCGCAGGCCGTCTTCGTACCGCGGGCGGGCAACGTGCCCGACGTGATCATCGACGTGGTGGGCAAGTGACCCGGGGGCGGGGCGCGGGTCGCTGGTCTCGGGACGCGGTGCTGTACGCGTGGGTCATGTCGATGATGGTGATGCGGGTGGCACCCGTCGCGGCGCAGGACGCGGTGACGCCAGGGGATGCCCCGCCGGCCACGACGGTGCGACCGGCTCGCGTGTCGCGCCTCGAAGTCAGCCTGCTCGGCGGCGTCTTCGGCGGAGGTGAGCTGGGGTCGACCGACGCCAATCTGCTCACCAACCAGGCGGCGAGCGGCCAGACGTTGCTGTTCACGACGCGCACCGTGATCACGGCGGCACCGGTGGTCGAAGGGCGGGTCGGGATGCGCCTGCTGCGGGCCGTGTGGGTGGAGGGCGGCCTCTCGTACGCGCAGCCGGAGCTGGTGGCGGCAATCTCGCGAGACAGCGAAGGCGCCGCAGACGTGCACGCCTCGTCGCGACTGACCCAGGTGGTCGCCGACGGCGGTGTGCAGTACCGGTGGTCCGGCCGAAGGGTCGCGCCATTCGTGATGGCGGGCGGCGGCTACCTGCGCCAGCTCGACGACGCCCGCACGACCACCGCGACCGGCACCATGTATTACGGGGGTGGGGGAGTGCTGGTACGACTTGCGCCGGCCGGCCGCGGCTGGCTCGGCCGACTGGCTCTGCGCGGCGACGTGCGCGCCGCGTGGCTCCGGGGAGCCATCAGGCTGCAGGACGAGCGCGGCCCCGCCGTGATCGCCACGGCGGGACTCACGGTCCGACTCTGATTGGTGAGAACTCCCTACCTCACCCCCAGGATGATCTCCGTGGTGAGTTGGTCGAGCTGCTCGTAGCCGAGGCCGCGGGCCGCGATGACCTGGCGGTCGAACGTGCGGTTGGCCAGGGCGCGGGCGCTGTCGGCAGAGAAGGGGCCCAACGCTGATTGGTCACCATGGGCGTCCGCGAGGATGCCCTGGATTTCGGCATCCGCATTCCAGCGCAGCGCTTTCTCCTTCAGGATGAGGTACGTCCGCATGCAGCCGCGCGCAAAAGCCCTCACGCCCGCGTAGTCCTCGGTGCGGTAGGCGTGCGCGTCGAAGTGGCGCGGCCCGTCGTAGCCGACATCCTCGAGGAACTTCACCAGGAAGAACGCCGTCCGCGGGTTGGCGGCCCCGAAGCGAAAATCCTGATCGAAGCGTCCGGGATTCTGGTCGTTCAGGTCGATGTGGAACAGCTTGCCGGCTTCCCACGCCTGCCCCACGGCATGCGTGAAGTTGAGCCCGGCCATCGTCTCGTGCGCGACTTCCGGATTGACGCCGACCATGTCGGGATGGTCGAGGGTCGGGATGAAACCGAGATACGCGGCGGTGGTGGCCATGTAGATGTCGCCGCGCGGCTCGTTGGGCTTGGCCTCCATCGCGAACCGGTACTGATACCCCTGGGCGATGTTGTACTCGCACAGGAAGTTGACGGCCTCCCGCAACCGCTTGACCGCGTCGTCGGGGCGGCGGCAGGCATCGGTCTCGGTGCCCTCGCGGCCGCCCCACAACACGAACGTCGTGGCGCCGAGTTCGGCGCCCAGGTCCATGGCGCCCATCGTCTTCTGCACCGCGTACGCCCGCACCTGCGGGTCGTTGGCCGTGAAAGCGCCGTCCTTGAAGATCGGGTCGGTGAAGAGGCTGACCGTGGCCATCGGGCAGACCACGCCGTGGGTCTGCATCGCCGCCTTGAACTCGCGGACGATCCGGTCGCGCTCCCGCGGCGTGGCGTCGATGGGGACCAGATCATTGTCGTGCAGGTTGACGCCCCAGGCGCCGAGCTCACCGAGCATCGCGACCGCGTCGTTGGGATCGAGGGGGGCGCGCACCGGCTCACCGAAGGGATCACGGCCGCGATTGCTGATGGTCCAGAGGCCGAACGAGAACTTGTGGTCGGGTAGGGGCTGGTAGGCGTCTGCCACGCGGGCGGTCTCCGGAAAGAGGTAGGGGTGCAGTGTAGATCACTACACCCCTTTGTCTCATCACGGGCCAAAGCGACGGCAGGTGGATTAGGACGCGAGCGCCTGCTCGATGGCCTTGCGCAGCTGCGGATCGTCGGGCGTCACCTTGCTGGGGAAGAAGGCCTTCACCTTGCCGTCCTTGCCGACCACGTATTTGGAGAAGTTCCACCCTGGCAGGTTGCCGGAGGCGCCGAGGAAGGCATAGATCGGCGACTGTTCCGGCCCGGCCTTGGTCACCAGCTTGGAGAACATCGGGAACGACACCCCGTAGTTGCGCTGGCAGAAGGTCGCGATTTCCTCGGCGCCGCCGGGCTCCTGGCCGCCGAAGTCGTTACTCGGGAAGCCCAGCACCGAGAACCCCCGGCCCTTCATCTCGTCGTGCAGCTTCTGCAGCCCGGCGTACTGGGGCGTGAAGCCACACTGGCTGGCGGTGTTGACCACCAGCGTCACGGTGCCCTTGTAGGCGTCCAGCGGTGCCGGCTTGCCGTTCAGGGTCATGGTATCGAGTTCGTAGAACGAGGCGGCGGCCGCGCCACCGGAGCCCTCGACCGTGGTCATGGTCGTCATCACAATCGCTCCGAGGGTGGCGGTGGCAAGGGTGAACAGCGTATGCATGGTGCTAGGACGCCCTGGTGTGCGGAGGTGTTTCATGGCAGGGCGTCGCGCACCGCTTTGAGGGCTGGATACAGCGCCTGGTAGGCTCGATACTGGCGCTGGAGGACGGCCCGGCCCTCGCCTGGCGCGACCTCGCTCGTGACGCGGACGACACGGTCGCACGCAGTGTCGACATCGGGCCACACGCCCACACCGACGCCCGCCAGCAGGCCGGCGCCATAGGCCGCCCCTTCTTCGGCTGCGACGGTCTGCACGGCCTGGCCGTAGACGTCTGCCTGTATCTGGCGCCACAGCGGCGATCGCGCCCCGCCGCCGCCAAGCCGGATGGCCTGCACGGGCACCTGCATTTCACGCAGGATCGTGAAGCTGTCCTGCAGGCTGAAGGCCACGCCCTCGAGGATGGCGCGAATGACGTGGCCGCGAGAGTGCGACGCGGCCAGGCCGACTAACGCGGCACGCGCGTCCGCATCGAGGTGTGGGGTGCGTTCGCCCATCAGGTACGGCGCCCAGAGCACGCCGTCGGCGCCGGGCGGCACGGCCATGGCTTCATCGGTCAGGCGCTCGTAGGGGTCACGCGGGTCGCTGCCGATGGAGCCGAAGCGGTCTCGGAACCAGCGCAGGGAGAGGCCGGCGGCCTGGGTGACCCCCATGACGTGCCAGCGCCCGGGCACCGCGTGGCAGAACGTGTGGACGCGCCCGCGCGGGTCGAGGGCTGGACGATCGGTGGCGGCGAACACGACGCCCGACGTGCCGATGGTGGCCGACACGGCGCCGCTGCGGACAATGCCCATCCCGATCGCCCCGGCGGCCTGGTCTCCGCCGCCCGCCACGACCGGCGTGCCGGGCAGCAGGCCGACGGCGGCCGCGCCTGCGGCCGTGAGGGCGCCTGTGACCTGAGGGCCCTCGAACGCCTCGGGCAGCAGCGATGCCGACAGTCCCGTGGCCGCGAGCATCTCGCCGGACCACCGCCGCCTGGCGACGTCGAACAGCAGCGTGCCGGAGGCGTCGGCGACGTCGGTGGCCATTCGTCCAGTCAATCGGTAGCGGATGTAGTCCTTGGGCAGCAGGACGTGACACACCCGCGCCCAGGCGTCGGTCTCGGTGCGTCGCACCCAGAGCAGTTTGGGCAGGGTGAAACCCGTGAGCGCCGGGTTACTCGTCAACTCGATGAGGCGCGCCGCGCCGATCAGCTCGGTCAACCCGTCGCAGTCGGCCTGGGTGCGCTGGTCGCACCAGATCAGGGCAGGACGAACCACGGTGCCCGACGCGTCAAGCAGCGTGGCGCCGTGCATCTGCCCGGTCAGCCCGATGGCCGCGATGTCGGACCCGGCGAGACCGGCCGCCTCGAGCGCCGCCGGCACCGCATGGCGACAGGCCCGCCACCAGTCGTCGGGGTCCTGTTCGGCCCAGCCGGTCTGCGGGGAGGCAAACGGCGCGTGGTCGGCGGTGGCCGACGCAATCACGGTGCCCGATTCATCCAGGACGAGGGCGCGGGTGCCGCCAGTGCCGACATCGATGCCGAGGAGATAGGTCATTGGGATCGGTTATCACATGCCACGAGGCGGCCGCGGCATCGACGACGGGCTGCATGCTATAACACGCCACACTCGACCTGCTGCCAGAAACCCCTATGCGCCTTTCTCTCCCTGCTGCTGTGCTGATCACCCTTCTCACGTCGATGCCTGCTGCCGGCCAACTGCCGGCCACCGGCACCGAGGTGCGGCTCTGGCCCGGGCCGGTGCCGCTCGCGACCGGCACCGGCCCCGAGGACACGCCCGCGTTGACCGTCTATCGACCGGCCCCAGGGACGGCCACCGGCGCAGCGATGGTCGTGCTCCCAGGGGGCGGGTACCGCGGTCGTGCGGCACACGAGGGCGAGCCGGTCGCCCGGTGGCTCGCGTCGGTGGGCGTGACGGCCTTCGTCGCGCGGTATCGCGTGTCGCCGTATCGGCACCCGGCGCCGCTGGCCGATGCGCTGCGGGCGATTCGCTACGTGCGAGCGCACGCCAGCGAGTGGCGACTCGACGGGCGCGTCGGCATCCTGGGCTTCTCCGCGGGCGGACATCTGGCCAGTACCGCGGCGACGCACTTCACCGAGGGCGACGCGACGGCGGTTGACGCGGTCGAACGGGTCAGCAGCCGGCCCGACCTGGCCGTGCTGATCTATCCCGTGATCACCTTCACGGAGGACGCGGCGGTACACAAGGGCTCCCGGACCAACCTGCTGGGCGCCGAGGCCACGCCGGAACAGATGGCCGCGCTTTCGTCGGAGCGGCAGGTCACGGCCCGCACCCCACCCGTCTTCCTGGTGCACACCACCGCCGATACGGCCGTGCCGCCGGAGAACAGCCTGCTGCTGGTGAAGGCGCTGCGCGCGGCAAGTGTCGAACTCGAACTCCATCTGTACGAAGGTGGGCGCCATGGCTTCGGCCTCGGTGAGAAGGACGGCCCCATTGGCACCTGGCCGTTACTGGCCGGCCTGTGGCTGCACGGGCATGGGTTTGCCACGTCGCCAGCCGTGTCGGTGAAGTAGGAGGCCGACGCCATGAGACACACACTGCGACTGACGGTGCTCGCGCTCGCCCTGCCCGCGGCCGCGGCTGCGCAAGCGACATCCCATCGCTTCGACCTCGTCGTCTATGGGGGCACGGCCGGTGGGGTCGTGACCGCCATCGCGGCGGCGCGCGAGGGCGCCACGGTGGCGCTGCTCGAGCCCCGCACACATCTCGGCGGCATGGTGTCGGGTGGGCTTGGCTGGACCGACTTCGGCAAGAAGGGCGTGATCGGAGGGTACGCCCTGGAGTTCTATCAACGGGCGGGCAAGAGATACGGGGTGCCGATCCAGTGGTACCTCGAGCCGCACGTCGCCGAAGCCGTTCTGCGCGAGTGGGTAGCTGAGGCTGGAGTCCGCGTGTTCTTCGCTCACCGGCTGGTCGAGAAGGTCGGCGTCGTCAAGGCCGGCACGCGGGTGACCGCCATCCGCCTCGAGAACGGCTCGACCTTTTACGGCCGGGTCTTCGCTGACGCCACGTACGAGGGTGACCTGATGGCGCAGGCCGGCGTCAGCTACACGTTCGGCCGGGAGAGCACGACCACCTACGGCGAGTCCCTGGCCGGGGTCCGCGATCGTACGCCGCTGCATCAGTTCCAGGTGGATGTCACGGCCCGTGACGCGGCGGGCGCCCTGCTGCCGGAGGTGTCGGGGGCGCCGCGAGCCGCGTCGGGCTCGGCCGATACCAAGCTGCAGGCCTACAACTTCCGCGTGTGCATGACCGAGCGCGCCGACAACCGCGTGCCGTTGCCCAAGCCAGCCGGCTACAGCCCGGGTCGCTTTGCGCTGCTGGCCAGGATGCTGGCGGCGATGGACGCGATCAAGCAGAAGGCCGCTGCCGAGACGGCCGGCGCCGAGCGGCGCGGCGACCCCAAACATCGCCTCACCCAGCCGTGGTCGCTCTGGGATGTGATGAAACCCGATCCCCTGCCCAACGGCAAGACCGACACCAACAACAACGGCGCGTTCTCCACCGACTACATCGGGGGCAACTACGACTACGCCGACGGCTCCTACGCCACGCGGGAGCGGATCTGGCAGGCGCACGTGGACTACGTGCAGGGATTCCTGTACTTCCTGCAGCACGACCCGCAGGTGCCACCGGCCCTGCACGCGGCGATGGCGACCTGGGGACTGTGCAAGGACGAGTTCGTGGACAGCGGGCACTGGCCGCACCAGCTGTACGTGCGCGAGGCGAGACGCATGGTGGGGGAGTTCGTGGTCTCGCAAAAGGACATCCAGACCGAGCTCGGCAAGACCGACGTGATCGGGATGGGTTCCTACAACAGCGACTCACATAACATCCAGCGCATCGTCAACGCGCAGGGCTTTGTCGAGAACGAAGGCGACATGCAGGTGTCGGTGACGCCCTACCAGATCCCCTACCGGGTGATGCTGCCGCGTCGCACCGAAGTCACCAACCTGCTGGTGCCAGTCGCCTTCTCCGCGTCGCACGTCGCCTACTCGACCCTCCGGATGGAGCCGCAGTTCATGATCATCGGCCACGCCGCGGGCGTGGCGGCCAGCATCGCCATCACCGCCAATCTGGCGGTGCAGGACGTCGGGCCGGCACTGCAGACGCGCCTCCAGGCGCAAGGCGCCGTCTTCAGCTGGACCGCACCTCGTTGAGCGGGCCTCGTGCGCGGTGGCCCGCCGGCAGGCTGCCACGGCCGGGCCGGGCCGAGACCATGCTGTCGCGCGGGGCGCAGCCGACCTGTCCTCGCTGTTGGCCTCCGGCGCCCGCTGTCATATGCTCGGCTCCAGTGCCACTTCACACCCGAGGTCTCTGGTGACGATGCGCGTGGGCTTTACCGGCGGTGGCAACATCACCGACACGCACATCCGCGCCGTTCAGGGCGTCGCCGGCCTGCAGCCGGTGGGCGTCTGCGGTCCCAACCCGGCAAAAGTCGGCGCTCTGGCCGAGCGCGACGGGCTCATCCGGGCAGGGTCGCTTGCGGCCCTCCTCGATCAGACGCCGCTCGACATCATCTGCATCGGCTCGCCCTCGGGTGTACACGCCGACGAGATTGCCCTGGCCGCGTCGCGCGGCTGCCACGTGATCTGCGAGAAGCCCCTGGATGTGACACTCGAGCGGGTCGACGCGGCGATTGCCGCCGTGGAACGTGCCGGTGTCTCACTGGGCGTGTTCTTCCAGGACCGCTGCACACCGGCGTTTCGCGAGGCGAAAGAGGCGATTGCCGACGGCCGCCTCGGCCGTGTGCTGCTGGTAGACGCGCGAGTGAAGTGGTATCGGGCACCCGAGTACTACCGGACGGCTGCGTGGCGAGGCACGCCCTCGCTCGACGGCGGCGGCGCGTTGATCAACCAGGGCATCCACACCATTGATTTGTTGCTGTACCTGCTCGGCGACGTGACCGACGTGCAGGCCCGCGCGGCCACGGCACTGCACGAGATCGCCGTCGAGGACACGCTGGTGGCGTCGATGGTCTTCGCCTCTGGTGCGCTGGGCACGTTTCAAGCGACGACGGCGGCGTGGCCGGGGTATCCCCGCCGCGTCGAGGTCACCGGCAGCGAGGGTACGCTGAGCGTCGAGCATGACCGCGTCGTGGGCTGGGATCTGAAGAGCGGGCAGGGGTCAGGGACGACCGTGACCAGCGGCACCAAAAGCGCATCCACTGCCGTGGTCGCCGATGCGACTCCCCATCGTCGGGTGGTCGAGGACTTCGTGGACGCGCTCGAGCAGCGGCGCCGACCGGCGTGCGACGGGCGCGAGGCCCGCAGGAGCGTGGCCCTGACGACCGCGCTGTACGAGTCGGCGCGCACGGGAGCCACGACAGCGGTTCTGTCGTCGTAGGTAGGTGGGGGCAGCCCCTCCCTTGGCAGGCTGGAGACTGAGATGAACGAGATCAACGAGAAGAGGGGCGCGGCCGGGATGAGCCGCCGTTCGGTGCTCAAGGCCATCGGCACCGGTGCCGGCAGTCTCGCGCTGCTGCCGTTGCTGTCGGAGGACGGCGCGCTGGCGTTCGAGGCCATCCAGCGGGCCAACGCCGCGCCGAAGTTGAAAGCGCTCACCGCGGCCCAGTACGCCACGGTCAACGCCTTCACCGACGCCATCATTCCCACCGACGCGCACTCTCCGGGCGCGAAGGCGGCCCGGGTGGCCGACTACATCGACCTGCTGTTGTCGGAGTCCGAGGCCCCCTTGCGCAACACCTGGACGGAGGGCCTCGCGTCGCTGGACGCGGCCGCCGTGGCCAAGTTCAAGGTGCCGTTCGTCAAGCTGTCGCCAGCGCAGGTCGCCGAGTTCCTGACCGAGATCAGCGCCAACGAGATGCAGCCAGCCACGCCGGTGGAGCAGTTCTTCCGGACCACCAAGGACGCCACCATCCGCGGCTACTACACCTCGGAGATCGGCATCCATCAGGACCTGCAGTACAAGGGCAATCAGTACCTGCCTGAATTTGTCGGCTGTCTCACCGAGGACGGCAAGGATTGTCCGCACTGTGGGCAGAAGGCCCAGCCAAAGGCCGAATGATGTCAGCCCAACCTGCTCCACCGCTCACGCCCGGCCGCGAGCCCTACGATGCCATCGTGGTCGGCTCCGGAGCCGCCGGCGGCATGGCCGCCTTCCAGTTGGCGATGTCGGGTATCAAGGTGCTTCTGCTGGAGGCCGGGCGCATGCTCGACCCGCAGAAGGAATACAAGACGATGGAATGGCCGTACAAGGATCTGCGGCGCCATCGCCTGCCGGTCGGCGAGTTCGCCCTCTCGTCGGCCGAATACCGGATGCTCGACCGGCCGTACGGGTTGACGCCCGAGATGCAGAAGTACAAGAAGGTGATGGCCTACTCGGGCAATCACTTCACTCGCGACTGGATTGCCGACGAGAAACAGAATCCGATCACCGGCACGCCCTATGCCTGGGTGCGCGCCCGCGTGCTCGGTGGCAAGACCAACCTCTGGGGCCGGGTGTCGTTGCGTTTCTCCGAGCTCGACCTGAAGGCCAAGAGTCATGACGGCTTCGGCGAGGACTGGCCGATCGGCTACGCGGACATCTCGCCCTATTACGACAAGGTCGACACGCTGCTCGGCATCTCCGGCACGCGGGAGAACATCGCCCACCTGCCCGACGGGATCTTCCAGCGGCCCCTGAAGCTCAATTGCGGCGAGGTGCAGGTCCAGCGTGCAATCGCGAAGATGGGCCGCAAGCTGATCCCGGGGCGCGCCGGGGTGACGACCGACGGCGTGCTGAACAACAAGTACCGGGCGCGCTGCATGGGCCGCGGCCGCTGCGGTCGCGGCTGCGATCTCAACGCGGCCTTCCATTCGCCGGCGGCGTTGATCTTTCCGGCGCAAGACAGCGGCAACCTGACGGTGCGCCCCGACTCGGTGGTCTCCGAGATCCTGATCGACGACAGCACCAACAAGGCGACCGGCGTGCGGGTCATCGACCGCCACACCCGGGAGACCATGGACTTCAAGGGGCGCCTGGTGATCGTCGCGGCGTCCTGCCTCGAGTCGACGCGGCTGCTGCTCAACAGCAAATCAGCCAACCGCAGTAACGGCGCGGCGAACTCGTCGGGCGTCGTCGGGCACTATTTCTCCGAGCACGTCATGGGCCCCGGCGCGAGTGGCACGCTGCCCTCGCGGCGCGGCACCGAGCCGACCAACGACGACGGCCGGCCGCAGAGCACCTACATCGTGCGGTTCCGCAACGTCACCGACAAGCATCCCGACTTCATCCGCGGCTACGGGTTCCAGGGCGCCAGCGGGGCGGCCGAGTACCCGGCCAACGCTGCCGAGACGACCGGCTTCGGGGCCTCGTTCAAGCGGTCGGTGCGTGAGACCTACCCGGCACGCGTCAACTACAGCGGCTTCGGGGAAGTGCTCGCCCGCAAGGACAACCGTGTGTTTCTCGACCCGGAGGTCAAGGACGCGTGGGGCATTCCGGTCCTCAAGTTCGACTACCGCTTCGGCGACAACGAGAAGAAGATGGCCGCCGACATGGCCGACACTGCCGAGGAGATGCTCCGCGCCGCAGGCGCGACCGACATCCGCGTGCGTCGGGATGTGCTTACGGAAGGGTGGTCGATTCACGAAATGGGGACGGCTCGGATGGGCGCCGACCCGAAGACCTCGGTCACCAACTCGTTTGGTCAGACCCACGACGTCAAGAACCTCTTCGTGGTCGACGGCAGCATTTTCGTGTCGGCCAGCTGCCAGAACCCGACCTGGATGATCATGGCGCTCTGCTGGCGCGCCATGGACTACGTCAAGGACGAGATGAAGCGCGGCAACCTGTAGCGCGTCGTCAAGGCACGACGTCTCCGCTCTCCCAGAGTCTCCATGCAAGCCAACCGTCCTCCGTCACGTCCGCAGGCCGACCTCTCACTCGATATCGATCTCACTGCCGTCCTGGCCGAGTCCGAGGCGATGGCCAAACGGGTCACCCCTGACGCCGGCCCGTGGGACGTGATCATCGTCGGCTCCGGCGCCGCCGGCGGCATGGCGGCCTTCCAGCTCGCCACGGCGGGCATCAAGGTGCTGGTGCTGGAGGCCGGCCGGATGCTCGACGGCCAGAAGGAATACCGCACCATGGAGTGGCCGTACCAGTCGCTGCGACGGCAGCGCATGCCCCCGGACATGCGCGGCCTGAACGTGGCGGAGTACAACTTCGTGGACCGTCCGTACGGCAACCATCCGCAGTTCGAGAAGTACAAGAAGCTCACCAGCTATGCGGGGAACACCTTCACCCGCAACTGGGTCGTCAACGAGAAGGAGAACCCGACCACGGGAACGCCCTATGCGTGGGTGCGGGCCCGCATCCTCGGCGGCAAGACCAACTTCTGGGGACGCGGCGCGCTGCGCTACGGACCGTACGAGTTCAAGGCCGCCAGTCACGATGGCTATGACGTCGACTGGCCGATCTCCTACGACGACATCAAGCCGTACTACGACAAGGTGGACTTGCTGCTCGGCTGCTCGGGCAGCAGCGAGGGCCTCGACCAGGTGCCCGACGGCATCTTCCAGACGCCGTCGAAGCTGAACTGCACCGAGACGGTCTTCCGCAACGGCATCGCCAAGCTCGGACGGACGATGATTCCGGGGCGGGCCGGGATCACCACCGATGGCGTGCTGCACAACAAGTATCGGCAGCGCTGCATGCGTCGCGGCCGGTGCGGACGCGGCTGCGACCTGAACGCCTCGTTCCACTCCCCGGCCGCGCTCATCGCGCCGGCCCGCGACACCGGCAACATGACGCTGCGCCCGTATTCGGTGGTGCGGGAGGTGCTGCTGGACGAGGCCACCAACAAGGCCCGGGGCGTGCGGGTAATCGACTCGCACACCAAGGAGGTCATGGACTTCACGGCGCGGGTGGTGGTGCTCGGGGCCGGCACCCTGGACACGACCCGCATCCTGCTGAACTCGACGTCGGCGCGCTATCCACAGGGCCTCGGCAACACCAACGATGTGCTCGGTCGGTACCTCAGCGAGCACATCATGGGCGTGCGCGGCAGCGGCTTCATCCCGCAGCGCATCGGCAAGACCCCGACCGTGGACGACGCGCGTGGCGTGGGCCCCTACATCCCGCGCTTCCGCAACATCGGCGGCGACAAACGGAAAGACTTCCTGCGCGGGTACCACTTCCAGGGCGGTGGCGGCGCGGCGGAGTATCCGAGCCACGCGCACGGTGTCGCGGGCTTCGGTGCCAACTTCAAGAGCTCGGTCCGCAAGTACTACCCGGCGCCCATTGCTTTTGGCGGCTTCGGCGAGGTCCTGCCACGGCACGAGAACCGGGTGCTGCTCGACAGCGAGGTGACCGATGCGTGGGGCATCCCGGTCCTCAAGTTCGACTACCGTTTCGGCGACAACGAGAAGAAGATGATGGTCGACATGGCCGACAGCATCGAGGAGATGTTCAAGGCCGCTGGTGCCGAGGACGTGCTGATCGGCCGTGAGGCCCTGCCCGAAGGCTGGTCGATTCACGAGATCGGGACCGCGCGGATGGGCACCGACCCCAAGACGTCCTATTCGGATGCGTGGTGCCGCCCGCACGGCATCGCCAACGTGTTCCTGGCCGATGCCAGCCCTTATGTCTCTGGCGGGACCCAGAACACGACCTGGACCATCCTGGCGATGTGCTGGCGGACGATGGACTACGTGAAGGAGCAGATGCGGGCAGGGAACCTGTAGCAGGCCGAACGTTTGGCGACTGGCGGGTCTTCGAGTAGCCTGCACCGCGACGCCAGCCGCGGAGGTCGCGGTGACCGGCGGTCGCCAAGGAGTGTCGCGTGAAAAGAATCGGGATGGGGCTGGTCGGGGCCGGGTTCATCGGTCCCCATCACCTGGAGGCGGTGCGGCGGCTCGGGTTCGTGGACGTGGTCGCGATTGCCGACTTCAACGACGAACTGGCTCGTGAGAAGGCCGACGCGCTGGGGGTGCCGAAGGCCTACGGCAGCTATCAGGCGCTACTGGCCGATCCCGATGTGCACGTCGTGCACAACGCCACGCCCAACTTCATGCATCACCCGGTGAGCATGGCCGCCATTGCCGCCGGCAAGCACATCGTCTCGGACAAGCCGCTGGCGATGACCTCGGCGCAGGCCAGGGAACTGCTCGACGCGGCGACGGCCAAGGGCGTGGTCCATGCGGTGACGTTCAACTATCGCGGCAACCCGCTGGTCCAGCAGGCGCGGGTGATGATCGCCAAGGGCGAGATCGGGCCGCCCCGTTTCATCCACGGGCAGTATCTGCAGGACTGGCTGCTGCTCGATACCGACTACAGCTGGCGCCTGGAGCCCGACAAGGGCGGCGAGTCCTCCGCGATGGGCGATATCGGGTCGCACTGGTGCGACCTGGCGCAGCACGTCTCCGGGCTGCGGATCACCCACGTGCTCGCCGATCTCACCACGGTGATTCCGGTGCGCAAGAAGCCGTCGGGTGCCCGGTTGGCTTTCCAGAAAGCTGGCGCCGACGACGCCTACGAGCCGGTCGAGATCAAGGTCGAGGACCTGTGTTCGGTGCTGGTGCGCTTTGAAAACGGCGCGAAGGGCACGTTCTCGGTGGGCCAGGTGTGCGCCGGCCACAAGAACGACCTGTGGCTGGAGGTCAACGGCGGCGCCGCGTCAATCCGCTGGCACCAGGAGCAGCAGAACGAGTTGTGGATCGGCCATCGCGCCCAGGGCAACGTGATCCTGCAGAAGGACCCGTCGCTGATGGACCCCGATGTCGCCGGACTCGCGAAGCTGCCGGGGGGGCATCAGGAAGCCTGGCCCGATGCCTTCAGGAACGTCCTGCGCGCCGTCTATGAGCACATTGCCGAGGGCCGGCCGATGAACGAGCGGCCGCCGATGTTCTCCTCGTTTGCCGACGGTTGGCGCGCCAACGCGGTCATCGACGCCGTCCTGGCCAGCCATCGCAACGGGCACGTCTGGACCGAGGTCGCGAGCTTGTAGCACACAGAATTCAGAATTCAGAATGACGAATTACGAAGTCAGGATGACGCATGCGGCAGGCGACGCCGCCCCAGGGTCCTGCCGCCTGCCGAGGAGACTGCGATGAAGCTAGGTGTGTTCACGGCCCTGTTTGCGGGGCTCACGCTGGATCAGGTCATCGACAAGGTCACGGCCGCCGGCCTCGATGCCGTGGAGATCGGCACGGGCGCCTACCCGGGCGCTGCCCACATCGACGTCGAGTCCCTGCTCTCGAGCAAGGCCAAGGCCAAGGCCTACAAGACCAAGCTGGCCGATGCCGGCCTGACCATTTCGGCGCTGTCGTGCCACGGCAACCCGATTCATCCCGACAAGGCGATGGCCAAGGACCACGACGAAGTCTTCCGCAAGACCGTGCGGGTGGCTGAGTTGCTCGGCGTGGGTGTGGTCAACACCTTCTCGGGGTGCCCGGGCGACAGCGACCTCAGCAAGGCGCCCAACTGGATCACCTGCGCGTGGCCGCCCGACTTCCTGAAGACGCTCGATTGGCAGTGGGAGAAGAAGGTCATTCCGTACTGGACCCGGGCGGGCAAGTTCGCCAAGGACCATGGCGTTCGTGTCGCGCTCGAGTCTCACCCCGGCTTTGTCGTCTACAACGTCGAGACGGCGCTCAAGTTGCGCAGCGCGGTGGGCAAGCAGATTGGCGTCAACTTCGATCCGAGTCATCTGTTCTGGCAGGGCGTGGACGTGCCGGCGGCGATCCACGCGCTCGGCGATGCGATTTTCCACTTCCACGCCAAGGACGTGGCCCTGGACCGCAACAACGTCCGTGTGAACGGCGTGATCGACGCCAAGTCCTACACCCAGATGGCCGAGCGGTCCTGGCTCTTCAGGACCGTCGGCTGGGGGCATGGCGCCACTGAGTGGGCGGAGATCATGAGTGCCTTGCGCCTGATCGGCTACGACCACGTGGTCAGCATCGAGCACGAAGACGCGCTGGCGTCGGTCGATGAAGGCTTTGCCAACGCCGTGAAGTTCCTGCGACCGCTGGTCCTCCGCGAGCAGCCTGCCGAGGCGTGGTGGGTGTAGCGACTTCGTGATTTTGGTGTCACTGTGCGGACTTCCGGATCCGGTTGTAATTGGTGACACCAATTCACAATGCCTCGCGCGAGTCGCGTTGCAGGCGCCATTGGCCCAGTAATTGACACGCCTCTACTCCGGTGATAGAAGTCGCTGGCCGAGAAAGCGCACGTGTCATCCGGGCTACTGGTATGACCTCACAGAGTACTGAGACCTCCAAGAAACCGTTCGAGGGGGTGGCCGCCGAGCTGGTGGTACATCACGTTCGCGAGCTAATCGAGCGCGGCGACCTCACGCCCGGCGCGCGCCTGCCCGCCGAGCGTGAGCTGGCGCTGCGGGTGGGCGTGAGCCGGCCAAGCGTCCGCGCCGGCCTGCGCGCGCTGGCGGCGATGGGCGTGGTGCAGTCACGGCATGGCGCCGGCACCTTCATTCGCGGCGGCCCGCCCTCGCTTGGCAGCGAGCCACTCAGTTTCCTGGCCGCGCTGCATGGCTTCACCCGCGACGAGATGTTCGAGGCACGTCGGGTACTGGAGGTCGGGGTGGCCGGACTAGCGGCCTCCCGCGCAAACGGCGACCAGCTCGCATCGATCTCCGAAGAGATCACCGGGATGTACGCCTCGATGGACGATCCGCAGGCCTTCCTGGCACACGACATCCGCTTCCATCGCGCCGTGGCTGCGGCCTCTGGCAATCCGATCCTGGCGTCGCTGGTGGAGATGGTCTCCGAGATCTTCTACGAGCATCGCCGGCGGACGGCAGCGCAGGCGAGCGATCTCAAGGAGGCGGCCGCCCTGCATCGCGCCATCTACCAGGCGTTGCGCAGTCACGACGTCGACCGCGCGCAACGCGCGATGGAAGCGCACCTGTCACTGGCCCGCGACCGTCAGGCCAGCGAAGCCGGCGGTGTTGCCGAGGCCACGCTGCGCGCTCCCACGCCTCCCCGTGTCGCCGTGGCCGGATGACGCACGCGCCGCCGGGCCGCTGTTGCTGCGCTCGCGGGTCACGTCGGCAATTTCCCGCCTGAAACTGGAAGATTTTCGCATTGGTCGCCTTGACCTCGCTGGCCCTGCCTGATAGAACTTGCACGCGCATCACACGCCCAGCCGCCGACATCGCGCACTCCCTGCGATGTCACCCGGCAGCGTCTGTACGAGCGACGGACACAATTCATGTTTCAAGGATTCGATTTGAGTGGCCGCGTGGCCGTGGTCATCGGCGGCACGTCGGGCATCGGTCGGGCACTGGCCCGTGGTCTGGCTGAAGCGGGCGCTGATGTCGTGGCCACCGGCCGTCGGCAGGCGCTCGTGGACGAGGCCGGCGGTGAGATCGAGCGCATGGGCCGCCGCACGGCGCGCCTCGCGGTCGATGTCGGCGATCGCGCGTCGCTGGTCGCCCTGCGCGAGGGGGTGACGGCGCAACTCGGGGCGTGCGACATCCTGGTCAACTGCGCCGGCCGCACCAAGCGGTCGCCGACGCTGGATGTCGACGAGGCCGAGTGGTCCGCGATCCTGGAGACCAACCTGACCGGGACCCTCCGTGCCTGCCAGATCTTCGCTCCCGCGATGATCGAGCGCCAGTGGGGCCGGATCATCAACATCGCGTCACTGTCGTCGTTTGTCGCCCTGTACGAGGTGGCGGCCTACGCTGCCAGCAAGGCCGCGGTCGCCTCGCTGACCAAGTCGCTGGCCATCGAGTGGGCGCCGCATGGCGTCACCGTCAACGCGATCGCGCCTGGGGTCTTCCGCACCGACCTCAACACGCAGCTGCTCGACGGCACCGGACGCGGCAAGGAGTTCCTGACGCGGACGCCGATGAAGCGGTTCGGGAGCATCCCGGAACTGGCCGGGGCGGGGGTCTTTCTCGCCTCACCGGCGGCCAGTTTCGTGACGGGCGAGATCCTCGTGGTCGATGGCGGGTTCCTCGCCAGCGGCGTGAACCAGTAGCCGCTCGCGCACGGAGCCTGCCATGACCCTGGCCGACGTCGCACCTTCCCAAGGGACCAGCCCGCCCGCGCGGTCGTCCAAGCCGACCAACATCCGCTGGGTGGTCTGCGCGCTGCTGTTTTTTGCCGCAACCATCAACTACATCGATCGCAACGTCCTGGCGGTGCTCAAGGCGCCGCTGACGACCGAGTTCGGCTGGACCAACACCGAGTTCGGCTACATCAACTTCTTCTTCCAGGTCGCCTACATGGTCGGCATGCTCGCCTCGGGCTGGCTGATCGACCGGATCGGGACGCGGCGCGGCCTGGCGATCGCCATCTGCCTGTGGAGCATCGCCGCCATGCTGCATGCCGAGGCGCCGGTCATTGGCAGCGCCGTGCAGGGCGCCTTCGGGTCGCTCGGACTGAGCATGTCGGCGTCGGTGGCTGGCTTTGCCTTCTGCCGCGTCCTCCTTGGACTCGGCGAGGCGGCGATCTTCCCGGGGTCGGTGCGCAGCATCGCGGAGTGGTTCCCCCAGCGTGAGCGTGCGTTTGCCACCGGCCTGTTCAACGCCGGCACCAACATCGGCGCGCTCGCCACCCCGATCATCGTCCCCATCATCGCCTTGCGCTACGGGTGGTACTGGGCCTTCCTCGGGACCGGCCTGATCGGCTTTCTCTGGCTCGCCGTGTGGCTCTGGCAATACCGCACGCCGCGCACCCATCCCGGCGTCAATGCCGCGGAGCTGGCGCTGATCGAAAGCGACCCCCCCGACGGTGCGGCGTTCAAGGTGCCGGGCCTGGTCATGGCCGGGATCGTCGCCGCCGTGTGCTTTGTCAGCGGCACGGTCGCCGCCACCTTCTTCGGCTCCCGGCTCCTGGCGGTCCTGCTGTTCAGCACCGGACTGGTGACCGCCATCGTCCTGAACCCGCGCCGCCAGGTCTGGGCCTATGCCGTGGGCAAGTTCCTCACCGATCCGGTCTGGTGGCTGTACCTGACGTGGCTGCCGGACTTCCTGGTCAAGGTCCATCACGTCGATATCCGCGGCGCGATGCTGCCGCTGGCCACCATCTACCTGGTGGCCGACATCGGCAGCGTGATCGGCGGCCTTCTCAGCTCGCGGTTGATCCAGCGTGGCTACAGCGTCAACACCGCCCGCAAGGTGACGATGCTGATCTTTGCCGTGAGCGTGACGCCGATTGTCTTTGCCGCGCAGGTGGACAGTCTCTGGAGTGCGGTGGCGCTGGTCAGCATCGCCGCCTCCGGCCACCAGGCGTGGAGCGCCAACTTGTACACGCTGGTGAGCGACATGTTCCCGCGGCGCGCGGTCGGCAGCGTGATCGGCTTTGGCGGGATGATGGGCGCCTGCGGCGGCGCGATCATGCAGATTGCCGTGGGTGTCTGGCTGGACGCGTCAAACAACAACTACGTGCCGATCTTCATCGCCGCCGGCACGCTGTACCTGATTGCCCTGGCCGTCATCCACGTGCTCGTCCCGCGGATGACGCCAGCCAATCTCGAGGTGCCCCTGGCACCGGGAGGAAGGGCATGAGCCGGAGCGACGTGGTCCGTGCCATCGAGCAGAGCGGTGTGGTCGCGGTCATCCGCCTCAAGGATGCCGGCAAGCTGCGTTCGGTGGTCGACGCCCTGATCGAGGGTGGTGTGACGGCGATGGAAGTGACGATGACCGTCCCGGGCGCTGTCGGGCTGATCGAGCAGTTGGCCAAGGACCTGCCGGCCGGCTTTCAGCTCGGCGCAGGCACGGTCCTCGATCCCGAGACGGCGCGGCAGGTGATCCTGGCTGGTGCGACCTACCTTGTCTCGCCGGTCCTGCACCTGCCGACCATCGAACTGGCACACCGCTACGATGTGGCGGTGATGCCGGGCTGCTTCACGCCCACCGAGATCCTGACCGCGTGGCAGGCTGGCGCCGACATCGTCAAGGTCTTTCCGGCCACCACGCTGGGGCCGGGCTACATCAAGGACGTCAAGGCGCCCCTGCCCCAGATCAAGTTGATGCCGACCGGTGGCGTGACGTTGACCAATGCCGGCGAGTGGATTGCGGCCGGCGCCTGCGCGGTCGGTGTCGGCAGCAACCTGGTGGACGCCAAGGCGCTTGCCGCCAACGACTTCGCGGCCATCGCCGCCAATGCCCGCACCGTCGTCGCCAGCGTCGCGGCGGCCCGGAAGGTCCAAGCCTGATGAAGACAGTCTGCTTCGGCGAGATCATGCTGCGCCTCAGCCCGCCCGGCTTCGAGCGCTTTCTCCAGACTCCGCAGTTTGTGGCCACGTTCGGTGGCGGCGAGGCCAACGTGGCCGTCAGCCTCGCCACGTTCGGTTGCGAGAGTCACTACGTCACCCGCCTTCCGCTCAACGCCATTGGCGAGGCCGCGGTCAAGGCGCTGCGGGCCGAAGGCGTGCGCACCGAGCACATCGTGCGGGGTGGGGATCGCATCGGCGTCTATTACGCGGAGACGTCCGCGAGCCAGCGCGCCTCGCAGGTCATCTACGACCGCGCCCGGTCGGCCATCGCCGAGATGACGCCTGGCACGGTGGACTGGGCGAGGGTCCTCGATGGCGCCGCGTGGTTCCACTGCACGGGGATCACGCCGGCGCTCGGCGACAACGGCGCCGCGTGCGCCAGGGAGGCGCTACAGGCGGCCAAGGCCGCGGGGGCCACCGTCAGCATGGACCTGAACTTCCGCAAGAAGCTCTGGTCCGAGAAGCAGGCGCAGGCGGTGATGCGGCCGTTGATGGAGCACGTGGACGTGATCATCGCCAACGAGGAGGACATCCAGTCGGTCCTCGGCTTCGAGGTGCACGGAACCGACGTCACGACGGGGGCGCTGGACCTCGTCGCGTACAAGGCGACCGCGGCGGAGGTCGCCAAGACGTTCGACTGCGCGCTGATCGCCATCACGCTGCGCGAGAGTCATTCGGCCAGCGACAACGGCTGGAGTGCGGTGATCTACGAGAAGGCCACCGGTGACTTCCAGCAGAGCCAGCGCTATGACGTGCGGCTGGTCGATCGCATCGGCGGCGGCGACAGTTTTGCGGGCGGCCTGGTCTATGGATTGGTCACGGGCAAATCGCCCATCGAGGCGCTGCGCTTCGCCGTGGCGGCCAGCGCCCTCAAGCAGACGATTCCCGGGGACTTCAACCGCGTCACCGTCGATGAGGTGGAGCGACTGGTGAAGGGCGACGGCAGCGGCAGGGTGCAGCGCTGAGGATTGTCGACGCCCGGGTCGTCGTGACCTGCCCCGGCCGCAACTTCGTCACGCTCAAGGTCGTGACCGAGGACGGCGTCCATGGGCTCGGCGACGCGACCTTGAACGGGCGCGAGCTGGCCGTGGCCAGTTACCTGACCGACCACGTGGTGCCGCTGCTGATCGGCCGCGACGCGCGCAACATCGAGGACACCTGGCAGTACCTGTACAAGGGCGCTTACTGGCGGCGCGGTCCGGTCACCATGAGTGCCATCGCGGCGGTGGACACGGCGCTCTGGGACATCAAAGGCAAGGTCGCCAACCTGCCGGTCTACCAGTTGCTCGGCGGCGCCTCACGCGAGAGCGTGCGCGTCTATGCGCATGCCAACGGCCTCGACGTCGACCAGGCGGTCAAGGCGGTGGCGCTGCAACTCGACCTCGGCTACACCGCCATCCGCGTGCAGTCGGGCATTCCGGGGGTGCGCAGCACGTATGGCGTGGCGCATGCGGGTCGCCCGTACGAGCCGGCCGAGAAGGGCGGCGTCAGCGAGCATCGCTGGAGCACCGAGGCCTATCTCAACTTCGTGCCGCGTCTGTTCGAGCGCATGCGCAGCGAGTTCGGCGACGACGTGGACCTGCTGCACGACGTGCACCACCGCCTGACGCCGATCGAAGCCGCACGCGCCGGCAAGCTGCTGGAGCCCCATCACCTGTTCTGGATGGAAGATCCGACCCCGGCCGAGCGCCAGGACGCGTTCCGGCTGATCCGCCAGCACACCACCACCCCTCTTGCCGTCGGCGAGGTGTTCAACAGCATCTTCGACTGCCACGTGCTGATTCAGGAGCAGTTGATCGACTACATCCGGACGACCGTGGTGCATGCGGGCGGCATCTCCCATCTGCGCAAGATCGCCGCACTGGCCGAGTTGCACCAGGTGCGCACAGGCAGTCACGGGGCCACCGACCTCAGCCCCGTCTGCATGGCGGCGGCCCTGCATTTCGATCTGAGCGTGCCCAACTTCGGCATTCAGGAACACATGCCGCACACGGCCGAGACCGACGCCGTCTTTCCGCACGAGTACAGCTTCCAGGCCGGGGCGATGCATCCGGGCGAGGCCCCTGGTCTCGGCGTCGAGCTGGACGAAGCACTCGCCGCACAGTACCCCTACGACCCTGCCTATCTGCCGGTGAACCGGAAGATGGACGGCACGATGCACGATTGGTGAAAGGCAATTGAGGCAGGCTTCGCAGTCATTCAGCATTCAGAATGTAGCGGACGTCGCACACCGCCACGCTACCGCGGAAGATGCACCGACGCTTGCCACGCGGTGCATTGTGAATGAGTCGTGAACCGTTTTGAGGTGGGGGTAGCGGCGGTGCCCCGCCCCGCGCTTCATTCTGAATCCTGAATGGCAGCGAAGCGAGCCTGAATTGGCGCTGATGCTGCCCGTCGAGAGTACACTTCACCCCCAAGGAGACCTGTGATCATGTCCGACGTCACCCGTCGTGAACTTCTCGGCGCTGCGGCGCTGACGGCTGCTGGCTCGGCCCTGCCAGGCGCCACGCTCGCGCAGGCCCCGGCCGCGGACAAGAGCAGCCGACTCAAGCAGTCGGTGTGCCGCTGGTGCTACGGCAAGATCCCGCTCAACGAGTTCTTCAAGGCGTGCGTCGAGATGGGCCTGCCCGCGGTGGACCTGCTCACCGAAGAGGAGTGGATCATCGCCAAGCGCGACTTCGGGCTGACGTGCTCTACCGGCTTCCCGGCGGTGCGCTCAATCCCCGACGGGATCAACAACACCAAGTTCCACGACGGCATCGTCGCCTCGCTGACCGAGATGATCCCGAAGGCCGCCAAGGCGGGCATCCCCAACGTCATCACGTTTTTCGGCAACCGGCGCGGGCAGGACATCGAGGAGGCGAAGGTCAACAGCGTCGCCTGTCTCAACCGCATCAAGCCCATCGCCGAGGCCGAGGGCGTGACGGTGATCGTCGAGCTGCTCAACAGCAAGGTGAACCACAAGGACTACATCGGCGACAACACGCCGTACGGCGTGGACATCTGCAAGCGCGTCGGCTCGCCGCGCGTCAAGCTGCTCTACGACATCTACCACATGCAGATCATGGAGGGAGACATCCTCCGGACCATGGGCGACAACTGGGACTACATCGCGCATCTGCATACCGGCGGTGTACCTGGCCGCAACGAACTCGACGACACGCAGGAACTGCAGTGGAAGACCATTGCCACGTGGGTGGCCGACAAGGGCTACCAGGGCTACTTCGCGCACGAGTTCATTCCCAAGCGAGACCCGCTCACGTCCTTGCGCGAGGCCGTGCAGCTCTGCAACGTCTAGCTCCATGTTCATGAAGACCAC
Organism: Luteitalea sp.; assembly: GCA_046593715.1. GTDB lineage: Bacteria > Acidobacteriota > Vicinamibacteria > Vicinamibacterales > Vicinamibacteraceae > Luteitalea. The sequence continues at coordinate 3,916 of JBKJQW010000110.1, read as the reverse complement.
CGCCTTGTTTGCTGCCGCCGCGTCCCTGACGGCCGTCCCTGTCCTCGCCCAGACGCCCACGCCACCGGTGGCGGCGCAGCAGCCCCACGCGGTGCGGTCGCCGCACGGCGAGCGCCAGGATCCCTACTACTGGCTGCGCGACGACGCGCGCACGCGGCCCGAGGTGCTTCAATACCTCGCTGCGGAGAATGCGTACACCGACGCGGTGCTGGGGCCGGTCGCGGGGCTGCGCACGCAGCTGTTCGACGAGTTGAAGGGCCGCATCAAGCCCGATGACGAGGCCCCGGCGTGGCCCATGCGCGGCTACCTCTACTCGACCCGCTTTCTCGCGGGCAAGGACTACGCGATCAACGTGCGGCGCCCCGCGGCCGGTGGTGCCGAGCAAATCCTCGTCGACCAGAACGCGCTGGCCAGCGGGCACGCCTACTTCTCGCTCGGTCAGTGGGACGTCTCGCCAGACAGCGCGCGCCTGGCGTATTCGACCGATACCGTCGGGCGTCGCCAGTACGTCATCCAGTTCAAGGACATCGCGACCGGACGGGTCTACCCGGAGTCGCTGACCGGCACGTCCGGCGTTGTAGCCTGGGCGGGCGACAACAAGACCGTGTTCTACGTCGAGATCGATCCGAAGACGCTGCTCACCAAGCGCGTCAAGCGTCACGTGGTCGGCACCGATCCCGCCACCGACGTGCTCGTCTACGAGGAAGCCGACGAGAGCTTCTACATGGGGGTGGGGCGCACCAAAGACGACGCCTTCCTGTGCATCGCGGTGAGCAGCACCGTGTCGAGCGAGACCCGCTGCATCCCGGCGGCCACACCAGCCGCGCCGTTCGCAGTGCTCGTACCGCGTGAGCGCGACTTCGAGTACGACGCCGAGCACGTCGCTGGCCGCTGGCTCATTCGTACCAACTGGCAGGCCAAGAATTTCCGCGTGATCCAGGCCACCGATGCGACGGTGGGCGACCGCGCCCAGTGGAAGGATCTGGTCCCGCACCGCGCCGACGTGTTCGTGTCCGGCATCGAGCCGTTTGACGACTACCTGGTCGTCGGCGAGCGTCGCGAAGGGCTGCAGCGACTCCGCATCCTCGACAACGCCGGTCAGTCGCGCGACGTCGCCTCCGACGAGCCCGCGTATGTGATGGGCCTTGGCGTGAACCGCGAGGCCGGCACCACGACGCTTCGCTACACGTACACGTCGTTGACCACACCCTCCACGGTCTACGACCTCGACATGGCCACCGGTGCGCGCACACTGGTCAAGGAGACGCCGGTCCTGGGCGGTTTCGACAGGACCCGTTACGCCACCGAGCGGCTCTGGGTAACGGCCCGCGACGGCGCCAGGGTGCCGGTCTCCCTTGTCTATCGCACCGACACGAAGCGGGACGGCACGGCGCCGCTGTACCAGTACGCCTACGGTTCCTACGGCGCGTCAACCGATCCGGGCTTCAACAGTTCGTGGATCAGCCTGCTCGATCGCGGCTTCGTGATGGCCATCGCGCACATCCGTGGCGGCCAGGAGATGGGCCGGGCCTGGTACGAGGACGGCAAACTGCTCAAGAAGATGAACACGTTCACGGATTTCATCGACGTGACCCGGGCCCTGGTCGACCAGCGGTACGGTGCCGCCGACAAAGTGTTTGCCATGGGCGGCAGCGCCGGCGGCCTGCTGATCGGCGCCGTAGCGAACCTGGCCCCGGAACGCTATCGAGGCCTGGTCTCGCACGTCCCCTTCGTGGACGTCGTCACGACGATGCTGGACGAGTCCATTCCGCTGACGACCAACGAGTTCGACGAATGGGGCAATCCCAAGACCAAAGCCTCGTACGACTACATGCTGTCCTACTCGCCCTACGACCAGCTCACCAGGAAGGCGTATCCCGCGATGCTGGTGACGACCGGGTTGTGGGACTCGCAGGTGCAGTACTGGGAGCCGGCCAAGTACGTCGCGAGGCTGCGGACGTTGGATACCTCGGCCTCGCCGGTGCTCTTGCGCGTCAACATGGAGGCCGGACACGGCGGCCGGTCTGGCCGGTTCACGCGGCTGGAGCAGGTAGCGCTGGAGTATGCCTTCATCCTGCAGCAGTTGGGACGGACGCCGACTCCGTCATCCGCGCCATAGTGAGCGGGCAGCTCGGGGAGCTGCCCCTACCTACCTGCGCGAGGCTACTTCAACTTCTTGTCGAAGGTCCTGACCTTGCGGGCGAGGGCGGAGATTTCGCCCTCGCTGAACTGCGTCTTGAACGACATCATGGCCGTGCCGGGGATGCCGTTGGCGATCGTGTTCATCACATCCCTGATCGCCGCGCCGTGCTTCCATTCGCCGTCGGCGAAGTTCATCTGCGGGATCGGCGAGTTGCCATCGACCGTGTGGCAGACCGCGCACTTGGTCTTGTAGATCTCCTCGGCCGCCGCCACCTCGGCCGCCGTCGGCGCCGGCCCGCTGGCTTTCGCCGCGGCCTTCCCGACGGCCCTCTTCTTGGCCGGCTGCGCCGCCATCACGGCGCTGCCCGTGCCCGCCATCATCGCCATCACCAGCGCCAACCCCGCCGCGCCCACCATGCGTGCATTCCACATAAGTTCGTCCTCGAAGTACGCGGTCCCGACGGCCGACCATAGGCAACTCGGGGAGCTGCCTCTACCAAATTCGCGACGGTACGGGCACGTCCCCGACGTGCCCTCGAGTCGACAGGGCAGCTCGGGGAGCCGCCCCTACCTAGCAGACGCTGCAGATGCGCCGCTGGTCGAGGCCCACTGCGACGCATACTTCTGCATGTCGGCCGCCGACGGGTTGCCGTCCACGACCAGCAGGCGGTAGCGGAACGTCGCCGGCTTGCCTTCGGCGATGGCGAAACCGAGGGTGTCCTTGTTGTTGCTGAGCGCGGCCTGACCGAGCGGGTTGGCGGCAAACAGGCCGTAGCCGCGCGCATGCCAGTAGGTGGGGTAGCCGGGGTTGCCGGGCGCATCAAGCATGGCCACGGTCACGTCCTTGCCGCCGACCTGACCACTGAGCTTGGTCCAGGCGCCGCGGGTCCCCCACACGTCCTTGCCGACCTTCCCCTCGCTGCTGAGGTACTGGCCGGTGACGCCGGTCATGTCCATGTTGCCCATCTTGGTGATCCGGCCGGCCGCATCCTTGAACTCGCCGCCTTTTTCAGCCGGGTCCTCGAGCGCGCGGATGACCCGCAGGCCGAGCGCGCCCTCCTTGTTGTCGGGCATCTTCACCGTGGCCGTGCCCTTGGCCGCCGCAAGCGTGGTGACGCGGTCGATCATGCGGACGCCGCCCGCCGCCGCCCGGAAGGTGAAAATCGTGGTCTCGTGCAGGCGCGTCTTGCCGTCGCCCGAGACCCAGTCGGCCTTGACCTCGAGTATGGCGTGGTCGCCCTTGCTCTCGGCCCGGACCACCTCGCGGTGCTGCACCGAGCCCATCTTGAGCTTCTGATCGGCGGTGATGGCGTCCGAGTTGTTCCAGAAGTCGAACCCGTCGACGTCGCCGTAGTTGAACCACAGGCCGACGTGGTGGGGGTGGTCCTGGCGCTCGTTGGGCAGCGGCGGGAAGCCGCGCGTGATCACCGTGCCGGCGCTGGTGCTGATCGGATAGAGCACCGGCTTCTCGAGCGAGTCGGGCCAGATGTAGGCCGTGAACGGCTTGCCGTCCACGGTGACCTCGACCTTTTTCTCGGCCGGGAGGCTCTTTATCGCGACCTTGGGAGACTGGGCTGTCACAACCCCACCTCCGATGGCGAGCGTCGCGACCACGGCGACGGCGTAACGGGCCGCTCCACCTCCGCCGAGGCTCCGGCGGACAGGTCGGGGAGCCGCCCCTACCTGCGTCGCTGAACGTCGAGTTCCGACGGCCGACTGCTTATCGACGTGCTGCACTTGAGACTCCTTGTCCGCCAATCACCACGTCCTGCGT
>JBKJQW010000096.1:0-13485 GCA_046593715.1 Luteitalea sp. | reverse complement strand
TGCGCATCTGGTCGAGGATGGCGGTCAGGTCGCGCACGTCGATCCGCGGCGCCCGGGTGCGCAGCAGGTTGACGAAGTGCGCCTCGCGCGAGACGCGGCCGTCCCAGTAGTCGGCGGCAATGGCCGCGTTGGCGCTCTGGAGCTCCGAGCGGCTTTCAGCGGTGCCCTCGGCCGGCGTGAACAGCGTATAGATGGCCGGCGCCGGCGCCACGGTCAGCGCCGCCAGCCAGTCCTCGCCCATCGCCCTGGTGCTGAGCACCGCGTCCACTCCGGTCAGGCGCATCACGAGGTCGGCGTCCTCGGCCGAGAGCACCTTGCCCTCGTTGCGCTCGAGCCGCTCGTTGCGCGGCGGCAGGATGAGCGTGCTCTTGCGCGTCCGGCCGTCCAGCATGAGGTACGCACCGGGTGTCTCGATGCCGCTCAGGTAATAGAACTCGTTGGACTGGCGCGGAAAGGCAAAGCCGCGCGTCAGCGAGACGCCCTGGACGATGGCCACGGCGCGGTCGCCAATCTCGTCGTAGATCGTCGCCCAGCGCGCCTTGAACTCCTCCGGCGGGAAATGCGACTGGTGATGTGGCGCTTGCGCCAGCAGTGTCGCCGGGAGCAGGAGCGAAAGGACAAAGAGCACGACTCGGGTCATGACACTCCTCGGGCACGACTGCAGGTGAGAGGGCGCGCGGGCCGCGACACGGAGCGCGCTAGCGACGGGCGAAGCGGGCATTCATGAGGACCCAGGTGCCGGGGTCGAGCACCACGGCAGACGGCTCCTGGTCGGCAGCCAGCTCGAACCGCTGCTGCGCCTGGGTGAGTTCGACGGTCTCGACCCGGGTGGTGCCGGCCGTGGTGATGGCGATGTCGAGTGGCAGCCGGTAGGCATCGCCCTGGTGCGTCTGCGCCAGGTCGATCACCACGCGCTTTGCCGCGGCGTCGTAGCGCCAGCCAGCGTCAAGGGATGGTGAGCCCGGGCGCGACAGCCACTGCGTGAAGAACCACCGCAGGTCCTGCCCGCCATGCGCTTCCATCACCTGCCGGAAGTCGTCGGTGGTGGCGCTGCCGTTGCGGTACCGGCGGTAGTACTCGCGGATGCCGGCCCGGAACGCGTCGGAGCCCAGGCGGTGCCGGAGCATGTGCAGGGTCCATCCGCCCTTCTGGTAGATGATCCGGTTGAGCACCTTCTTCATGTCGGCGAGGTTGTCGTGCAGCACGGCCACCCCCGGGTTCTGCTGCTCGAGGGTGAACACGGCCTCGCGGCTGCGCTGGAGCCCGGCCACGAACGCGTCACGCCCCTCGTGGTGCTCGGCGACGAGCAGCGTGAAGTACGTGGCAAATCCCTCACTCAACCAGACGTCGTCCCAGTCCCGTTCGGTGACCGCGTTGCCGAACCACTGGTGGGCGATCTCGTGGGCGATCAGGCCGGTATCGGGACGCGCGAGGATCGACTTCTCGCCGTAGAAGATGACGCTGGCGTGCTCGGTGCCGCCGTTGAACCCGGCGGCCTCCACGTTGGCCAGCTTCTCGTAGGCGTACGGCCCGACGTAGTCGCTGAGAAACTCCATCGCCTGGCGCGAGCGGGTCTCGAACCACGCGGGCCCGACGGCACGCTCCTGGCGGTACACCCAGGTCTGGTGCGGCACGCCGCGCACGAGCCCGTCGTGATGCACGGCAAACTGCGCGACGCCGACAGCGTTGAGCCACGAGGCAATCGGCACCGACTGCTTCCAGTGCGTGAGGCGACGGCCGTCGCCGAGATCGGTTTCCTCGATCAGCAGTCCGTTGGCCACGACCTGATACCTGGCCGGCGCGGTGACCAGGAACTCGCTCGTCGCCTTGTCGTACGGGTGGTCGATCATCGGCAACCACTGGCGGGCGTTGTTCGGCCAGTTCTCGCTGAAGAAGACACGATCGCCGAACTTGTTCTTCAATATCCGCAGACCGCCCGCCGGCACGCCGCGGTACCGCAAAGTGAAGATGCGGTCCTCACCGGCGCCGGGCGGCGCCGGCAGGGCGAGGACGAGCCGGCCGTCCCGGTGGGTGAACGGCACCGCCACGCCGGCTGACGTCACGTCCTGCACTGTCATGCCCCGGCCATCGAGAGCGGACGCCAGGTCGAGCGCGACCGTCGTGACGTCCGCCGCGGCGAAGCGGAACGTGATGGCGGCCTGGCCCGTGATCTCGTCGTTCTCGTCGCCGAGCGTCAGCTGGAAGGCGTAATGCACCGCATCGACGTGGGGCTGGCGCGGGTAGGTGTCGGCCCGCGCCACGGCCACCGGCGCGGCCAGCAGCGCGAGGCTGGCGACCGCGCGCTGCATCACGGCACACCAACCACAGACGGGACGACAGGTAACGCGCACGAAGACTCCGTCGAAGGGCACACACCCGGGGCTGGGCTGCGGCCGAATCATAGCGTGAGGCGCGTGGTCACGACGGGCCCGCCGATTGAGTTCAGAGCGCCGAGTGCGTTCTAATCACGCTCGTGAACGCTCCCTCGCTCAGTGCCGGGCGAGTGGGGCGAGGAAGTGGTGGTAGGCGCCGGCGACGTGGACTGGCCGGCGTTTTTTGCTGCACTCGACGAGGTCGGCTTCACCGGCGACCTGTGTATCGAGCGCGAAGCCGGGACGACCCGGATTGATGACATCGCGGCTGCACGCGTGCTGGTGGAGGAATTTCAGTGAGCACCCCAATCTCGGATCGCCCGATCAACGTCGGCGTCGTCGGCCTCGGCTTCATGGGCCTGACCCACATCAACGCCTACCGCAAGATTGAAGGCGTGAGGATCGTGGCCGTCTGCGACGCGGTGCGGCAGCCGGTCAACGGCGTGCTGGCGGGCGTGGCAGGCAACGTCGCGGGTTCTGACACGGTGGACCTGGGTGCGTCGGTGCGCGCCTACACGTCCATCGACGACCTGCTGGCCGACGAGGAAGTGGATCTCGTGGATCTGTGCGTGCCGACGCCGATGCACGTCCCCCAGACGCTGGCCGCCCTGCGCGCCGGCAAGCACGTGATCTGCGAGAAGCCGCTGGCCCGCACCTCGGAGCAGTCGCGGCTGATCGTCGAGGCCGCACAGGCCGCCAAGACGCTGTTCATGCCGGCCATGTGCATGCGCTTCTGGCCGGGCTGGGCCTGGCTCAAGCAGCTCAAGGACGAGGGCACGTACGGCGCGATCCTGACCGCCCGGTTCCGCCGCGTGTCGGCCCCTCCGGGCTGGAGCCGCGACAGCTACTTCAAGGGCGGCGACTCGGGTGGCGCCCTGTTCGACCTGCACGTGCACGACACCGACTTCGTGCAGTTCCTGTTCGGACGCCCGACCGCGGTGTTCTCGACCGGCGTGAGCCGGTTCAGCGGCGCCATCGACCACGTGGTCACGCAGTACATGGTGCCGGGCGGCGCGACGGTGTACTCGGAGGGCAGCTGGCTGCTGGCCAGCGGCTTTGCGATGTCCTACACCGTGATGTTCGAGCACGCGACGGTGGACTACGACGGCGCGCGCGGCGAGGCCGCGCTGCAGGTGTGGCAGGAGGGCAAGGAACCGCAGGTGATCGTGCCCGAGGGGCCCGATGGCTACGTCGGCGAGTTGCAGCACCTGATCGAGGCCATCCGCACCGGACAGGCGCCGACGATCGTGACCGCCGAAGACGGCCTGAGCGCCGTGGAGATCTGCGAGGCCGAAGAGAAATCGGTGCAGACCGGCCAGGTGGTCGCGCTCTAATCCCGGGCGCGGCCCGCTACCCCGTGGCCGGCCGGCGATGTAGGCTTGTGCCGTGAGCACTCTCTCTGAACTCCAGACGCCGCTGGTGGTGATCGACGCGCCCACCATGCGGCGCAACATCGCCCGCATGGCCGAGGCGGCCGCGGCAGGCGGCAAGGTCCTGCGGCCGCACGGCAAGACCCACAAGAGCGGCTGGATCGCCCGCGAGCAGATTGCCGCGGGCGCCATCGGCCTGACCTGCGCCAAGCCGGGGGAAGCCGAGGTCTTTGCCGCCGAGGGCGTGCAGGACATCCGCATCGCCTACCCTGTCTCGCCGACATACGCCCCGCGCCTCGTCGAATTGATGGACGGCGTCCGGATCTCCACCATCGTCGACGACCTCGGCGTCGCGCAGGGCTGGTCCGACGCGATGGTGGCCGCGGGACGACGCCTGGAAGTGCTGGTGAAGATCGACGTGGGCACCCACCGCTGTGGCGTCGATCCGCGGGCACGCGACGCGATCGGCTTCATCGAGCAGGTGAGCCGCATGCCCGGGCTGGACCTCCGCGGGCTGCTGAGCCACGCCGGCCACTCCTACGCCGCCGGCTCGGCCGACGAGATCGCGGCCATCGCCCGCGCCGAAGTGGCAATGCTGGCCGAACTGGTCGACGGCTGCGCCACCCGGGGCGTGGAGATCGACGAGATCAGTGTGGGGTCGACGCCCACCGCGCTCGTGAGTGCCACCCTGGACGGCATCACCGAACTCCGACCCGGCAACTACGTCTTCCACGACCGCACCCAGGTGGGGCTCGGCGTCGTCGACTGGGCCGGATGCGCCCTTCGGATCCACGCCTCGGTGGCCGCCTTCCCGGCGCCCGACCGGCTCGTGCTGGACTGCGGCAGCAAGGTGCTGTCCTCCGACGGGGCCCGCGGGTTCAGCCCCACGCCTGGCTATGGCGTCATCCTCGGCAGCGATGGCACACCGGACCCGGGCCTGCTGATCGAGCGCCTCTCCGAGGAGCATGCCGTGGTGCAGGTGAGCGGGCCGACCCGCCTGCGCATCGGCGATCGGGTCACGGTCATCCCCAATCACGCGTGCGTGGTGGCCAACCTCTCCAACCTGTACGTGGTCGCCGACGGCGAGACCGTGCTCGACACACCCAAGGTCGATGCCCGCGGGCTGGTCAACTAGAGCTGGCCGGCAGGACAGGGGGTGCTAGACTCTGCCCCCATGGCACCACGTGAACTTGGCGACGCGCTCGGCCTGATCGAGACCCGTGGGCTGATTGGCATGGTCGAAGCCACCGACGCCATGCTGAAAACGGCCAACGTCACGTTCGTGAGCTGGCAGAAGGTCGATGCCGGCCTCGTGACCTCGATCGTGCGCGGTGATGTCGCGGCCGTGAAGGCGGCCACAGACGCCGGCGCCGCCGCTGCGCGGCGCGTGGGCGAGCTCATCGGCGTGCACGTCATCGCCCGCCCGGCCGACGAGGTCGAGACCATCTTCCCGATCTCGTAGGCGGTCCCCCCGCCCCGGGCTCCCCTGCGCGGGACGCGCCGCCCCTACTCGATCACCACCGCCGTGCCGCTGGCGCTCACCATCAGCATGCTGCCGCCGTTGCCGATCGTCTCGTAGTCCAGATCCACCCCGATCACCGCATTGGCGCCGAGCGACGCGGCCTGCTGCTGCATCTCCTGCACGGCGATGTCCTTGGCCTTGCGCAACTCCGACTCGTAGGCCGCCGACCGCCCGCCGACGATGTCGCGGATGCCGGCAAACAGGTCGCGGAAGATGTTGGCGCCGAGGATCGCCTCGCCGCTCACCAGCCCGATGTACTTCACCACCTTGGCGTTGTCCAGCGTGGACGTCGTGGTCACCAGCATCGTGTGCTCCTCTGATAATCCGGGCCGCCGCCAGCCGCACGCCGACGGCAGGTGGCCAGCTACTTCTCGAAGGTCGCGTACGTGTCGGCCAGACGGCTGGCGACGCGCGCCGCGTCCACGTCCTTCTGCGTGACGCCCTTGGCCGTATGCGTCCAGAACCGCACGGTGAGCCGGCGATACTCCAGCACGAAATCGGGATGGTGATCGACGGCCTCGGCTTCAAACGCCAGCCGCGTCAGCAGCACCACCGCATCGGCAAAACTCTTCACGGTGTACTGCCGCTCGATGGCGGTGCCAACCAGCGACCATCCGGGCATCGTGGCAAGAGCGGCACCGAGCTGGGCGGAATCGAGTGGCGTAGACATGGAGGGGCTCCGTGCTGATCAGAGGTCGAATCGGGACGCGGCCAGCGAGGGCGGCACCGCTGTGGCCGGGTCAGCGACGATGGCGGCGACGAGATCGGCGGTCAGGGGCGTCAGGAGGGCGCCGTTGCGGAAGTGGCCGGTGGCGTAGACCAGGCCGGGCATGCGGCGCGACGCGCCGATGAATGGCAGCCCGTCGGGCGAGCCTGGCCTGAGGCCCACGCGCACTTCGGTGAAGCTGGCCGCGGCCAGCGTCGGCACCAGGGCCTGCGCGGCCGCACTCAGCTGCAGCACGCCAGCCACGGTCGCGCGCGCGTCGAAGCCGGCAAGTTCCTCGGTGGCGCCGACCAGCAGCTCGTCGCCCCACGGCACCATGTAGATGTCGGGGCCCCACAACACCCGGCGCAGCGCCCCCTCGGCCATCTGCAGGCGCAGCAGCTGACCGCGCACGGGGTGCGTCGGCAGGGCCGGGTGCGCGTCGATCTGCAGCTGTGCCGCCCATGCTCCTGCGGTGACCACGACGTGGCGCGCATGGAAGGTGTGCGCGTGCGTCTCGACCACCAGGTGGCCCTCGCCCTGGGCCACCCGCTGCACGCGTTCTGAGTGCTGGCTGCGGACGCCCTGGTGCAGCAGCGCGTGTCGCAGGGCCTCCAGCAGGTCGCGGATGCGGACGGCGCCGTGCGCTTCGATCAGCAGACCGGCACGCTGGGGACGGACCAGCGGCTCGAGCTCGTGGACGGCGCTGGCGCCCTCGGCCAATTGGCAGGAGACGCCCTGGCCGTGCAGCGCTTCGGCAAGGGTCGCCAGATCGCTGCAGCCCTGGTCGCTGTCGGTCACCTGGAGCGTGCCGTTCCGGACATACGGCACGTCCATGCCCGAATCGGACCGCACCCGCTGGATGAAGGTGTCGTAGCGCGCGAGGCTGTCGATGCCAATCTGCTGCAGGACCGGATGGTGCGAGCCCTCGATGTGCGGGCAGAGCATGCCGGCGGAGGCCTGGGAGGCACCACTGCCGGGCGCACCGGCGTCGAGCATCAGGACATCGGCACCCTGCCGCGACAACGCGTGGGCCACGGCATGGCCGATCAGGCCGGCACCGATGACGATCACATCTGCGTGCGCTGCCACGGCTTCAGTTTACGCCTCGCGTCGCGGCGCCGCCCGGCGCGTGGCGCGCTACGGTTTCAGCAGGTTGCGGTACTGGACCTGGGCGCGATAGTCGGCCTGCAGGGCGCCTCCGGATGCGGGCGCGCGATCGACGAGCCATTGATAGCTGCCGGTGAGCGAGCCAAGCACCACGTCGAGGCTGCCTCGAAAGGTGGCGACCTCGAGACGAAGCAGCGGCGACTGGGCCGGCGTGTCGAGGCGTCCGGCCAGGGCGAGCTGATCGTCGGCGGTCACCTGGCCGGTCAGGGGCACCTGCATCGCCGGTTCGGCCGAGTCCACCAGCACCGCCGTCAGTTGATCACCGGTCTGCACGACGCGCAGCGACAGCGTGCCCGAGGTAAGGGCACCGGGCTGGCAGAGCGCAGCCGCGGAGGCCGCGCTGCAGGTCAGCTGCGGGCGGGCGATCGCGCCCGTCCAGGTGCCCTGGTAATCGGGCACGACCCGTAAGGGCAGACTTCCAGACAGCGTGCCGGAGGTGACCGTGACCACCACCCGGCCGGCGCGGCCGGCGGTGGCGATGCCGGTCGGGCTGACGCCGAGCACGCTGCCGTCCGAGCTCGCCCACAGGGGAGCCGCCACCGCCGCCCCGGCGCTGGTGGTGACGGTGAGCGGCGCCACCTCGCTGGTGCGCAGCACGCTGCGGGCCGCGCTCACCCGCAGGGCCCCGCCCGACGGCGAGGTCGGCGTGGCGGTGTTGTTGTCGCAGCCGGCAGTGAGGAGAGCGAGCCCCGCGAGTGCAGTGGCCACCAGGCGAGACGTCACGCCGCGACTGTAGCAAGATGGGCAGGTCTGCGGAAGCCCATGCACATCGTGTCTGCCAACGTCGCACGTGAAGTGATCGACGCCCAGGTCACATCAGCCACCTACCCGGGGCATGTGCCGGCGCGATGGGCGCTGCCGCTGCTGGACGCGCTCGACACGCGCGGCAGGGGCTGGCGGCTGGTGGAGTTGGACGAGGAGGACCTCGGGGGCCTCTGGCTCTCCGCACACGCGGGCGAGCCGTGCCACGGCGACGCCATGCCGCTTGGAGACGACGCCGACGGCGCGGACGTGCGTCGGGCCAGCGACTGGCTGGCGCGCCATGCCGAAGCCTACGCGGCGGCTAACCCGTCGTGCTGGGGCCGCATCAGCCATGCCCGGGCCACCGCGATGTCGCCCATCATCGTGTCGCCGGAGAGCGTGGGCGATCGCGTGAAGCCGGACACTGCCGCCCTGGTGGTGGTGGACGGCCTGCATCGCGCCCTCGCCTACTGGATGGCAGGCCACCGCCGCTGTCTGGCGTACATCCCCGGGCCGCAGACAGAGCCGACCCCCGGGCCGACCCCCGGGACGCCGCCGGGGCCACCGCCAGGGGCGCCTACCAGGACAGGTCCCTGAGCGCTCACCGCGGGTCGGGCCGCGGCGCGGGGGGCGTGGCCGCCTCACGCGGCTTGGGATCCCGCGGCGTGATCCAGGTGGCCGGAGGCGGGCTGGCTCGTTCCGGACGGCGCGTGCGGCCGTCGCGCTCGTCCTGCGGCTGAGGTAACGGCGGCGGATGCAGCACGACCACGGTGGGCGCGTAGGTGATCACCTGCTGCGACACCTGCACGAGCGGCTTGGCCGCAGCGGTGGTCGAGGCCACCCGCGCGCCGGTGCGGACGAGCGCCGAGATGACGCGCTCGCTCAGGCCGTCGCTTCTCAGGTCCTGGATCTCGGCAAAGTCGAGCGTGAACACGCTGCCGTCGGCCTCGATGACGGCCACCAGCAGGTCGTCGCCAAGGCCCGTCCGATGCAACTCGATCACGTCGCGAAGGATGAGCTCGCCAGCAGCAGCAGGCAGCGGCGCCAGCAGCCCTGCCAGCACGATTGCAAGGACTCGTCGCATGTGGAAACTCCTGTCGGGCACCAAGGCGGCCCGCCCCTGGCATATGCAAGAGACGGCCCGGACACGCTGTCACCAGCGGGCCGCACTGCTGTCCTGACCAGGCGTCACATCCGGACGGTACCGTGACGAAAGAGGCGTCGGGGCGGCCTGACGGGCGGGCACGGCGTTTGCGATTCCCAAGGTGCCGGTCGTCCCGGCGGGAGTCATCAATCATGGAACAGCGTGCCTTTCTCACCTCAGCGGTTGTCCTTGGCTGCGTCACCGCAGCCGGCGCGGGAAGCTTTCTCGCTCTGCGCCAGCCGTCGTCGGTCATGCCCGCTACCGCTACTGCGACTGCGCCGATCGCGGCTGTGACGCAGGCCGACCTGGCGATGGAAGGGACGGTGGCCGACATCGACCCGCCCACCCTGCCGGCGGTGCCGGCAACGGCCGACGCGCCAGTGCCGGTCACGCCAGGCAGCCGGTCGGGCAGCTCGCCCGACAGCGTTCCAGCCTCGAGACCGACGGCCGTCCCTGCTCGAGCCCCAGCGGCGGTCCCCGCCCCGGTAGCAGCCCCGGCAGCGGCCCCGGCTCGGGCCACCGCACCGGCCCCGACGCCAGCAGCGGCAGCTGACCCGGCACCGGCGGCACGGCCGGCGGCGCCAGCGCCCGTGGCGACCACTGCGGCCGCCTCCCCTGCTGGCGACCGCGAGGCATGGCCGGCCCGCGGCACGGCCCCGGCGCCGCGAGAGGGCAGCCAGCCTGGTCGCGACGCGGAGGTCTCCGCAACGACGACTGACGAGGCGCTGCCGAGCCGCAACACGGCGCACGAGGTCGCGACGACGCCGACGCCGGTCCGCCGGCTGGCGACGATGACGATTCCGGCTGATGCGGTGATTGGGGTGCAGCTCGAGAGCAGCGTCTCCAGCCTGAATGCGCGCGTGGAGGACACGGTGCGCGCCAGGGTCGCGCGCGACCTCGTGTCGGGCGGCGAAGTGGTGGTGCCGGCCGGGGCCAAGCTGCTCGGCAACGTCACGCTCGTGGAAGAGGGCGGCCGCGTGCGCGAGCGGGCGCGGCTCGGCGTGCGGTTCCACACCCTGGTCCTGGTGGACGGCACCGAGCTCAAGTTGCCCACCGAGACCATCTACCGCGACGGCGAGTCGGTGGCCGGCCGCAGCGCCGCCAAGATCGGCGGCGCCACGGTGGGCGGCGCGATTCTCGGCGCGATCATGGGCGGGGGCAAGGGCGCCGTCATCGGCGCCGCCACGGGAGCAGGCAGCGGCACGGGATGGGCGATGGCCGGCGAGCGCCGGCCGGCCGAGCTCCGGGCCGGACAGCCGCTCACGGTGCGTGTGTCGGACGCGGTGAGCACCCAGGTCGAGCGATAAGTCGAAGCGATACGCGGGGCTATACTCGCCGCAATGGCCGACGGGGTGGTCCCGCCCTTTCCAGAGATTGCCCGCAACGCCGGCCCCCTCGGCGACATGCCGGAGGATGAGTTCCGGGCCGCTGGGCACGCGATGGTGGACTGGATTGCGGATTACCTCCAGCACGCCGAGCGCTACCCCGTGCTCGCCCAGGTGCAGCCAGGCCAGATTGCCGGCAGCCTGCCGCCGCAGGCCCCCGAGCAGGGCGAGCCCTTCGGCGACATCCTGGCCGACGTCGAACGCGTAATCGTGCCCGGGCTGACGCACTGGAACAGCCCGACCTTCTTTGCCTACTTCTCGATCTGCGCCAGTGGCCCCGGGGTGCTGGCCGACTTCCTGGCCTCGGCCTTCAACCAGCAGGCGATGCTGTGGCGCACCTCGCCAGCCGCCACCGAACTCGAAGCCGTCACCCTCGGCTGGCTTCGGCAGCTGATGGGCCTGCCCGCCAGCTTCGAGGGCGTCATCTACGACACCGCCTCGATCTCGACGCTGCACGCCCTCGCCGCCGCGCGCGAGCGGGCGCTCCGCGGCGTGCGCCTGAGCGGGCTGGCCGGTCGAGACGACGCGCGAGGGCTCCGCATCTACTGTTCGGATCAGGCGCACTCGTCCATCGACAAGGCGGTCATCCTGCTCGGGCTCGGGCACGACGCCATCGTCCGCATTGGCACCGACGAGGCCTTCCGCATGGATGTCGCAGCGCTCGAGGCGGCCATTGCCGCCGACCGGGCCGCCGGGCTGCGGCCGATTGCCGTGGTGGCTACCACGGGCACCACGTCCACCACGAGCGTGGACCCCGTGGCCGCCATTGCCGACGTGTGTGGACGCGAAGACCTGTGGCTGCACGTGGATGCCGCCTACGGTGGCGCCGCCGCCCTCGTGCCGGGCATGGCCTGGGTGCTCGACGGCGCCGGGCGCGCCGACTCGCTCGTCGTCAACCCGCACAAGTGGATGCTCACGCCCTTCGACCTCAGCGTGCTGTTCTGCCGGCACATGGACGTGCTGCGCGAGGCCTTCTCGCTGGTGCCGGAGTACCTCAAGACGACCGAGCCTCCCGAGGTGCGCAACCTCATGGACACCGGCGTGCAGCTCGGGCGGCGCTTCCGTTCGCTGAAGCTGTGGTTCGTGCTCCGGTACTTCGGGGCCGAGGGGATGCGCACCCGCATTGCCGAGCATCTGCGGCTGGCGCAGGTGCTGGCCGGATGGGTAGACGACGAGCCTGGCTACGAGCGGCTGGCGCCCACCCCGATGAGCGTGGTGTGTTTTCGCGCGTGTCCGGCATCGCTACAGGGCGACGCGTCTGCCCTCGACGCCCTGAACGAGCGGCTGCTGCACGAGCTCAACGCCAGCGGCAGGCTGTTTCTCTCGCACACCCGGCTGCGCGGCGCCTACGCTTTACGCGTGGCGATAGGACATGTGCGCACCACCGAGGCGCACCTGGCCGACGCGTGGGCGCAGATCCGCCGCACCGCCGCCCGCCTCTGACCTGCCCCGACCTGTCCCCGATCCGCTCCAGGGCCGGCGGCACCTCTATTGCTATTCACGGTGCCGTGATACGCCCACTTCTGACACTCGTGCTTGGTGCCCTGGCGCTCGGTGCGCCGCGACCGGCAGCGGCTGATGTGCTCCTCACGCCCTTTGCCGGCGTCAGCTTCCTCTCCGAGGGCGACAAGAAGCTGGTCTACGGGGCCGGCATCGCGTTCGGCGGCCTGGTCGGCGTCGAGGCCGAGGTGGCACGGACCACGCTGGGCTCGCAGGATCTGGTGGGCTCCATCGTCGACCTCCAGACCAGCCTCACCACGGGCATGGTCAACCTCATGGTCAAGCTGCCAGTCGGACCGGTGCAGCCGTACGTGACCGGCGGCCTTGGCGTGATTCGGGTGTCGGGTGAGGTCAGGGTGCCGGTGCTCGGGTCGCTGGTCAGCCTCAGCGGCGGCGAGTTCGGGATGAACGTCGGCGGCGGCCTCTATCTGTTCCCCACCGACTGGGTCGGGTTTCGCGGCGACGTCCGCTACTTCCGGAGCATCGGCGAACTCAGCCTGTCGGACCTGACCGACTTTGCCGGGCTGGACAACCTGCCCATCCCGGAGTTCGACTTCTGGCGCGTCACCGGCGGCGTCACCCTTCGTTTCTAGGCCCTTTCTTGACCTTGGCGCTCCGGAGGCGCTTTCCTCATATGCGTAACATCCTTCTTTCTTCTCTGCTGCTCACCGTGGTGGCGGTGGCACCGGCCGCCGCCCAGACGACCGGTGGCCTCGCCACCCCATTCATCGGCGTCGTCACCGACACGCCTTCCGACGAGAACCGCACCGTCTATGGCGGCGCCGTGGGCGCCACCGGCCGCGTGGTCGGCTTCGAGGTGGACTTCGGCTACGCCCCGAATTTCTTTGAGGCGGAGGACGACTTCGGCGAGCTCGGCAGCCAGGGCAGTGTGTCCACCGTGATGGGCAACCTGCTGATTGGCGCGCCGCTCGGCAAGGTGCGTCCGTATGCCACCGTGGGCGTGGGCCTGATGCGCTCCAACCTCGAGATCTTCGACTTCTTCGACGACCTGAGCCGCAACGACTTCGGCATGAACTACGGCGGCGGGGTGATGGTGTTCTTCACCGACAACCTCGGCATCCGCGGCGACGTGCGGCAGTTCCGGAGCCTGCAGAACGACGACCAGAAGGACAGCTTCCCGGATCCGGGCGATTTCGGCCTCGGCGATTTCAAGTTCTGGCGCGCCACGGCAGGCATCACCTTCAAGTTCTAATCGCGCACCTGCGGTCGGCGAGGCTCCCAGCCCGCCGGCCGCGCGTGCCGGCTCGTGATGAAATAAGGCGTGCCCCTGCCGCGCCGCATCACCGAGATCCAGCCCCCGGTCATCCCCATCCTCGGCGCGTGGATTCGCGCCAACCCCGGCACCATCTCTCTCGGCCAGGGCATCGTCTCCTACGGCCCTCCGCAAGAGGTGCTGCAGGCGCTGCAGGGCTTTGGCAGCCAGCTCAGTGACCATCGCTATGGGCCCGTGGAAGGCCAGCCCGAGTTGCTGGCCATACTGCGCGACAAGCTGACCCGCGAGAACGGGATCTCGCTCGAGGGGCGGCGCGTGGTGGTGACGGCGGGCGGCAACATGGC
>JBKJQW010000053.1:0-51020 GCA_046593715.1 Luteitalea sp. | reverse complement strand
ACTCGTTGACGCCCGAAGGTAGGGGCCGCTCCCCGCGCGGCCCTTTCCTTTGTGCGTTCGGTCTAGCGCGCCGGACCCGCCCCGCTCGTGGCAAAGCAGTAGAACAGGCCCGCGCCGCCGGTCCCGACCAGGTTGGCCTGGCTGCACCCGCGCGAGGGATGCGCCGCGTTGAACGACGTCGGGGCGGCGCCGCCGCCCACGCGGTCGAAGTGGCCGACTGCCGCGCCGCCCACGCCATCGGCGCTGCTCGTCCAGTTGCCGCACGTGGCGGTGGCCGCGTCGCCATCGGCGACCGTGCCGTCCTGTTTGCTCCCCGTGAGGATGTCGTGGGTGTTCGGCGTGTCGCCCCGGCCGTTGACGATGCCGCCCTTCTCGTTCAGAGCCGACTGCTTGGTGAACGAGGCCGCCTCGCCATGCAGGTCGGCGACGTCCTTGGCCACGAGTTCGCCTTTGGCGTTGTGCCAGGGACCGGAGCCGATGCGGTCCTTGGCGTGCATGGCCGGTTTGCCGTCGGCCGCGGCAGCGCTGAGGTACGCGTGCCAGGTCTTGCCACCGGCGCCGACCGCCGCCGCGAGGGCCTGGCAGTGCTTGTCGGCTCCGGCCAGTCCGCCGAGGGCCGCGCCCTTGCCCGAGCCCGCACTCGTGATGAAAAACGACATCTGCGGCGACGCTTGCGCGTGTACCAGCACCGAACCGGCCGTGGCGATCGCCACCACGATGAGCATTGGAATCGACTTACGCATGTGTGCTCCTTGGTGCCGCTTCGTGCGGCTCTCACACCGTCGGCCGGAGAGGGCGACGGCGTTGGTCACCATCAGCCCGTGTACGAGATCTTCCAGATGGTTCCGTGCCCATCTTCGACGACGAGCAGCGAACCGTCCTGCAGTTGGGTGAGACCGACGGGACGTCCCCACACCTCGGGCTGATCCTCGCCGAGCATCCAGCCCGTGGCGAAGTCCTCGTAGCCACCGGTGGCCTGGCCTTTGGCAAACGGCAGGTAGACGATCTTGTAGCCGGTCCGCTTGGCGCGACCGCCCGAGCCTCGCAGCGCCGCGAACGCGCCGGTGCGATAGCGGGCCGGGAACGTCTTGCCGGTGTAGAAGATCATGGTCATCGCTGACGAATGCGGCTCGAACAGCACCTCGGGCACGACGGTCTTCTTGACCAGATCGGGCATCGTGCCGGCGTGGCGCGGGTCCTCGTGCGGGCCGAGATAGGCATAGGGCCACCCGTAGAACCGACCGGGGACCACCTTTGCCACATAGTCGTGCACGAGTTCGTCGCCCAGGCCGTCCCGCTCCTGGACCGTCATCCACGGCTCCCGGGTGGTCGGGTGCACGGCCAGTCCGACGGGATTGCGCGCGCCGGTGACCAGCGTCTGGCGCCCTGACCCATCGGCGTTGAACTTCAGCACCGCGGCGCGGAGGGGATCGGGATCCGGGTCGATGTTGTGCGAGGAGCCAACTGCCACGTAGAACGTGCGGCCGTCGGGGCTGAAGGCGATGTTGCGCGTCCAGTGGCCGGCCGGACCCGTGGGCAGCGCCGCCACCGTAAGGGGTGCGGCGCTGGCGGTGCGATCGCCCGGCGCATAGGGAAACTTCACGACCGCGTCGGTGTTGGCCACATACACCGCGCCTTTCTGGAAGGCGATGCCGAAGGGCTGCTTCAAGCCGGTGGCAAATTCGCTGCGCTCGGAGTCCTCGATGGTGCCGTTGCCGTTGGCGTCGCGCAGCACCCAGACGCTGCCGGGCCCGGAGTCGACCACGAACACGTCGCCGTTGGGCGCCTGCGCGAGATTGCGCGGGCGCTTGAAGCCGCCCGATGCGAAGAGCGTCGCCGTGAAACCCGGCGGCAGCGCGAGCGATGCGCCGTCGGGGCGCGGCACGAGCTTGGGCGGATTGGGCTTCTGCTCGGTCGGGGTGGCGAGGTCCTTGGCGGAGAACCGGTAGGTGCGCGGCGCGGTCGGGCCTTGCGCAGCGAGCGCGACGGTCAACGCGAGACCGATGCTGGCGGCCGCGACGAGACCCGTCAGGCGAGAAAGGGACATGCAGGGGCTCCGTGACTGTGCGGACGCGCCGGTGGCCGGCCCGCCGGCTGGATGACTGACGCGCGCATCATACGTCACGGCTCTGCCGGCGCGGTGCGTCGCCGCTAGTGCACATCCCGCCACAGCCATCGCAGCGCATCGGGCAGCAGCGCGCCGCCGTGTTTGTGGGTGTGCCCGCCATCGCCGAACTCGAACCGGTAGTCGTAGCCGGCAAAGGCCAGTGACGACGCCATCAGCTGGTTGGCGAGCGGCCAGTTGCCGTGCACGTTGTTCAGGTCGTTGGACCCGTCCTGCAGGAAGACCCGCAAAGGTTTTTTCGGCGTCTTGCGCAGGAGGTAGGGGTAGGCGTAGCCGCCCCGGATGTTGGTGAAGCTGCCGATGTGGCTGATGACCTTCCGGAACGCGTCAGGCCGCTCCCACGCGGCCGTGAAGGCACAGATGCCGCCTGAGCTCACGCCGACCACGGCGCGGCGATCGGGGTCGTCGGTGAGCGTCCATCGTGCGCCGACCTCGGGGAGAATCTCTTCAAGCAGCATCCGCGCGTAGTCCCCCGACGGCGTGTCGTACTCGACGCTGCGATTGCTGGCCCGCCAGCGATCGGCCGGAAAGTCCGGGCTGTTGTGGCCCGGGTTGATGAAGATGGCCACCATCACCGGGATCGTTCGCGCAGCAATCAGGTTGTCGAGCACCACCGGCACCCGGTATTCCTGTTCCGGGTGCATGTACTTGTGCCCATCCTGGAAGACCATCACCGCTGCGGCGGTGGTGGCCACGTATTGCGCCGGGACGTACACCCAGTACTCGCGCCAGGTGGCCGGATAGATACGACTCTTCCAGACAAACGGGCCGTGGACGGCGCCTTTCGGTATCCCAGCCGTGACCATCGAGTCCGGCCCGAGCACGTACGCATCGGCCCCCGCCGGCAGGGTAGCGGGCGCACTCGGCGCGGGCGCGACCGGGGTCTGCGTCCCGAGCAGCCCTGCGGCCAGGGCCGTCAGCAGCAAAGTCATTCCACGCTCCTTGGCAAGTTGGCGGATGATAAGCGATAGCGAGCCGCAGCCGGGCAGGCGTCGCGTCGCGTCGCGTCCAGACATTCATCGGCACTCGTTGGTGCCCGGGCAGCGGCCGGGTTTCGTCCCGGCATCGCTGTTGCACAGGTCGTCATATGCAGCCACCCCTTCCGGGCAAGCCATCACCCCACGTCATCGTGTCCGCCGATCCGCGGCGGCCGTCGGCCTCGACGCATCACCCTCAGGAGCCAGCCGACACAGTGCTGGCAGGACCAGCGGGTGGGTCGGGGCACCTGGTCGGGACGCGCGAGACTCAGCTCGTGCGCGCATGGGCCGAGCACCAGGGAGCGGAGCCAGCCACGGGCGAGGCGACCGCCAGCGGGCCGGCCACACTCGACGTCAACGACCAGGGCACCGGGCTTCGGTTCAACTTTCCGGGGGCCGCGCGCTTCCGTGAGGTGAGCTGGGACGAGTGGCTGGAGCACTTCGAGGCCGCTGGTCTGGTGTTCATCTTCGAACTGGACCCACCGGCGGGCGCGCAAGCGGGGTCGCACTTCGGCGGGGCGTACTACCACATCGTCTCGTCAGCCGACTGGGGCGAGCGCCCCCTGGCCACACTGGCTCCCTAGGCGGGCCGGTGCTCAGAGGGGCCGCGCGTAGACCCAGGTGGCCAGCCACACCAGCACCAGGACGGGCACGGCTGCCGCTGCCAGCAGCACCAGCAGGAAGCCCCACACAAACGCCGAGTCCATCGGGGCGTGCGGCACCCCTGGACGGGCGTGCCTGTCGATCAGCCGCATGTTCCATGTGTTGGCTTTCCAGAAGACGTCAGCGACGTTGCCAAGCCCCGGGACCACGCCGAGCAGTGCGTCGACCACGGCGTTGATCACCATCCGCGCCTGCACCACCCGCGGCACCCGCATGCGGTAGGCCTGCACCAGCAGGAACATCCCGAACACGGGACTGCTGAGGTCGCCAATCCCGGGGACGAGCCCGACGATGACGTCCCAGCCAAACCTGATGTGGGTGCCAGGCACCCTGAACGCCTGATCCAGCAGGTGGCTCCAGCGGCGTAGCCGCTCGAGGTGAGGGTCCTCCGCGGGGCTCCCCCCGTCTTCCGGCCACCGCGCCATGGCCCGAGTGTACCCGCAGCACCCTCCGTGCGCCCTCCGGCGCCCGATGACCGTTTACGCCCTCCCACTGTGTCAGCAAGCACTTTCTACCGCACGGAAATCCGACACCAGGCAGCCAAGTACGCCAATTCGACGTGCGGTTGTCCGTCGTATTGAAATTGGCAGCGAATTTGTAATCGATGGTCCGCGTAGGTTCGCGGATAGCTTCCTGACGGGCTTCGCGCATCAACCCAACTACAAAATCGTATTGCTGTGGCGACTTCACTCCCTGGCCGTCCGTGTCTGGAGAAATTCTTGTCCCTTCGACGTCCCTTTTCGGCGGTCACCCAGACTGCACTCAGGTCTGCGGTCACGGCCGCGCTCGCCATCGCTGCCCTCGTCGCCGCGCCCTCGTCAACCCAAGCCCAGCAGATCTGGTACGTTGCGCCCGGCGGAACGGGTGATGGCTCGGCCGCCTCGGCCCCGCTCGGCCACGTGCAACAGGGGATGCAGGCCGCGCAGCCGGGCGACACGGTGCTTGTCGCACCTGGCACGTATGCCGAGCTGATCAGCACGGTGCGCCCGGGCCTGGATGGCGCCCCCATCACCGTCAAGTCGGCCGCCGGTCGGGGCGCGGCAATCGTGACGCGAGCCGGCCAGGTGCTCCAGGTGTCGCATGCCTGGGTCGTGGTCGACGGCCTGGTGCTCGACGGCCAGTACGCGGCGACTGATGCCGTGCGCCTCACCAGCGCCGCGACCGGGTTCGTCCTCCGCAACAGCGAGGTCCGCCGCAGTGGTCGCGATTGCATCGACATGGCGTCGCCGTCCGGTGTGTTGATCGAGCAGTCGGTCATCCACCGGTGTCTCTGGTGGGACGGCCTGCAGAGGCAGGACGCCCACGGCATCGTCGCCGGTGCGGTCCGGGGCCTGACCATCCGCGACGTGGAGATTCATACCTTCTCCGGTGACGGGATCCAACTCGACCCCGGTAGGCAATTGCCTGGATGGGACGACCTGCTGGTGGAGAACACGCGCATCTGGCTCGCGCCGCTGAGCGCCGCTGAGAACGGGTTTGCCGCCGGAGTCGTGCCGGGCGAGAACGGCATCGATACCAAGACGCATCCCTCCGCGCCGCGCGCATCGCTGGTCGTTCGCAACACCACGGCCCGAGGATTCCGGAAGGGCCTGATCACCAACATGGCGGCCTTCAACCTCAAGGAAAACATCGACGCGACCCTGGACGGCGTGACGGTCTCGGCTTCGGAGATCGCATTGCGCCTTCGCGGTCCTGGCAGCAATGGCGGCGCCTGGGCGCGCATCCGCAACGCCGTGATTGATGACGTTCTTACCGGCATCCGCTACGAAGACGACATCGAACTGGTCGACGCGGCGCATGTGACCTTCGGGTTGCAGGTGACGCGGCCCTTCCAGGCCGCGTCGTCGGGATGGGGCGGCGTGCAGGTGCGCAACACGCTCGTGCTCGGCGGCACCCTGCCGAACGAAGCGCCCGCCGCCGGGCGGAACCTGACGGTGACCAGCAGCGCCTTCGTCGACGCGACGTCGGGCAACTACCGACTGATGGCTGCAGGCGGCGCCGTGGACGCGGCCCAGGCGATCGACGGCCTCGATGTGGATCGCGACGGCAACGCACGCGTGCAGGGGCCCGCGCCCGACCTCGGGGCGTACGAGCGTGCGGCGACGTCCGGCCCGGCGCTGCCGGCCCCAGCCGTGACCGTGACCTCCGTGGCCAGCGACCCCACCAACGCCGTGAAGGTGTCGTGGGCCGATGTCAGCGGCGAGACCGGCTACGAGGTCGAACGGAGTGCCGACGGCGTGACCTTCGTCCGGGTTGCCACCCTCGCCGCCGATCGGACGTCCTGGTCCAACGCCAAGCTGGTGAGCGGACAGACCTACTGGTACCGGGTGCGCGTGACGAGCGGGCTGCTGGCCGGCCCCTACAGCGTGGCGGTCGCGACCGTGCTGCCGCGCGAGACCGCGCCGCCCTCGGCGCCGACCGGGCTCACCCTCGCGCTGAGCACGTCGGCGCCGTCCTCGGCCATCGTGCTCCGCTGGAAGGACACATCGCTGGCCGAGGACGGCTTCGACGTCGAACGGTCACGCGACGGGGTCTCGTTCGCACGCATCGCCGTGCGCGACGTGAACAAGACCAGCGCCACCAGCAGCGGACTGCTGAGCGGCCAACGGTACTGGTACCGCGTGCGGGCCTTCAACGGCCTCGGGCCCAGCGACTGGACCGCCACCGTGTCGCTGACGACCAGGTAGGCCCCCAGGTCCGCCGGGCGGCGCGCCACGGCGATGACCTAGGGCAGCGACGTCGTCAGCAGGTGTCGGACATCAGTCAACTGTGAATTGCGCATCAGGATTTCGCACGATTCAGTAGCGCCCGTAGATCTCCAGCGCCTTGAGCATCGACTTCTCGCGCTGGATGATCGGCACCATCTTGGACTCGCGCGCGTCGTAGTCCACCAGCAGAGCCACGACCTGGTCGGCGGCCGCCCCCTGCGGGACGACCACGACCCCGTCGGCGTCACCGACGATGTAGTCGCCCGGCGTGACCAGGACGTCGGCGCAGCGGACGGGCGTCTGCTTGGACACACTGACCATGCGCCCGACCGACGTCGCCGGACTGACGCGACGGGAGAAGACCTGGTGGCCGATGGCCCGCAGCTCGGTCACATCCCGCACCGCGCCGTCGATCACCGTCGCTTCCAGGCCTCTCACCTTGGCGGTGGTGGCCATCAGGTTACCCATCGCGGCGATCTCCAGCCCGTCCTGCATGACATACACCAGCACGCTGCCGGCCGGCGCCTCGTCCAGCACCTGCAGCAGATAGTTGGGGTAGGTCCGCGTGTCGCTCTTGAGCACCGGCCGCAGCAGGGCGGTCCACGCGCGGCCGACGATCTTGCCGGCGCTGATCGGCTTCATGTCCGACGACATCCAGCCGCGGGCGCCAGTGGCGGCTTCGACGGCGTCAGCAATGTTGCCGGTGCTGTTTTCTGGCTTGCGCAGCGCGGCGATGACGGCCTCCGGCGACTGGACGGGTGCCGGCCCGGATGCCGGCCCGGGCGCTGGGGCCGCAGGGGTGACGGTCGGGGCCTGGCCCGGCGCGCCGGCGTGCGGCGACGGGGGAGCGGTCAACACGGGGACCGCGACGAGGGCGAGTGCGGCGATGACGGCGGCACTGATCGGGCGAATGGACATGACGCGAGCCTCCTGGCGCCTTGTGCTATAACACGCGGCCATCGGCCTGACCATGGTGGGGAGGGGGCGGCAGGGTCGCCGCGCCTCGCGATGCCTGTCCAGCGACCGCCGCCGGCCCCAGGCCGACTGCCCAGGAGAGCCCCGTTGCCCAGTCGTCTGCTCGCACCGTTGTCCGCCGTCCTCGCGGCTGCCGTCACCCTCTGCGCCGCGCCCGTGGCGGCCCAGCCGTACGCCCTGGTCATCAAGGGCGGTCACGTCATCGATCCGAAGCACGGGCGCGACGGCGTCATGGACGTCGCCATCGAAGACGGCAAAATCGCCGAAGTCGCGGCCTCGATCGATGCGGCGCGCGGGCGCCGGGTCGTGGACGCGTCCGGGCTGTACGTGGTGCCCGGGCTCATCGACCTGCACGCGCACGTGTTCCACGGCACCGAGCCGGATGCATACCTGAGCAACGGACTGGTCGCGGTCGCCCCCGACAGTCATTCCTTCCGCAGCGGTCAGACCACGCTGGTGGACGTGGGCGGCGCCGGCTGGCGCAACTTCGGGCAGTTCAAGACCAACATCATCGACACCTCGCGGACCCGCGTGCTCTCCTTCCTCAACATCGTCGGTTCGGGGATGAAGGGCGGACCGGCGGAACAGAACCTGGCCGACATGGACGCCAAGTTGACGGCCATGCGCATTCGCCAGCACCCGCAGGTGATCGTCGGCATCAAGGTGGCGCACTACGACGGCGCCGAGTGGGACCCGGTGGACCGTGCCGTCCAGGCCGGCACCGATGCCGACGTGCCGGTGATGATCGACTTTGGCGGGCACACGCCGCCCCTGTCGCTGGACGACCTGCTCAACACGCACCTGCGTCCCGGCGACATCCTCACCCACATGTACGCGCACGTTCGCGGCCGCTCGCCGATCGTCAACGCGCAGGGCCAGGTCGAGCCGTATGTCCTGGCGGCGCGCAAGCGCGGCGTCATCTTCGACGTCGGTCACGGCGGCGGCAGCTTCCTCTGGCGACAGGCCGTGCCTGCGGCCAAACAGGGATTTTTTCCCGACGTGATCAGCACGGACCTGCACACGGGCAGCCAGAACGCCGGCATGAAGGACATCCTCAACACGATGTCCAAGGTGATGAACCTCGGGATGCCCCTCAAGGACGTGATCGCGGCCAACACCGCCAAGGCCGCCGCGGTCATCAAGCGCGATGATCTCGGGCACCTCGGTGTCGGGACCGAGGCCGATGTCGCGGTGCTGGCGCTGCGCAAGGGCGAGTTCGGCTTCATCGACTCGTCTGGCGGGCGCATGAGCGGCACGCAGAAACTCGAGTGCGAGGTCACGATTCGGGCTGGCCAGGTGGTGTGGGACCTCAACGGACGTGCGGCGCCCGATTGGACGGCCATGCCCGTGGTGCCGCAGGGCACGGCACCGCGGCCGGCGCGGCGGACACCGCAGCCATGAGGCCCCGTATCGCTCATCCGCAAGGGGCTGGTAGGGCGCGTTCCCCGAACGCGTCGTCGCTCGGGCCGCTCGGGGAGCGGCCCCTACCTTCACGATGGGTGCTCGCGAGCGCGGCCTTGTTGCTCGCCGCGGCGCCGCTGGCTGCGCAGCCTGCCGCAGCCCCCGCGTCCGCCGCGACGCGGCGGGTGATCCGGCCCGCGAACGCACCCGCCGGGCGGCCCTATTCGCCGGGCGTGCTGGTGGGTCCGACCCTGTACATCTCCGGTCAGCTCGGGGTGCCCGGGTCGGGCGCCGCACCGGCCGGGATGGACGTGCAGGCGCGGCAGGCCATGGACGGCGTCGGTGCGGTGCTCCGAGCCGCGGGGCTTGGCTTCGAGCACCTTGTGAAGTGCCATGTCTATCTGGCCGACATGGAGGACTACGCGGCGATGAACGCCGTGTATGGCTCGTACTTCACCGACCGGGTGCCGGCGCGGACCACCGTGCAGGCCGCCGCGCTGCCAAGCAGGGCCGGCGTGGAGGTCGCCTGCGTGGCATACGCAGACCTGGCCGGCATCTCGGTCGTCCGGCCCCCGGCGGGCTCGTTGCCGGCGCCTCTTGGCCCGTATTCACCGGCGGTGTGGGCGGGAGACACGCTGTATGTCTCCGGCATGGGCGGGCAGGACCCGGCCACCAAAGCGGTCGGCGATTCGGTCGAGGCGCAGGTGGCGCAGACCGTCGCCAACATCGCCACCACCTTGAAGGCGGCCGGTCTCGGGCTGGCCGACGTCACCTGGACGCAGGCCTACGCCACCCGTGTCGCCGAATCCGCGACGGTCGACGCCGCCCTCACCCGGGCGTTCGGTACCGGGGCGCTGCCACCCCGGGGGCAGGTTGCGGTACCACGCCTGCCCGGCCCGATTCGCGCCGAGCTGACCTTCATCGCGGCAAAGCCGTCCGTCCACGTGGAGCGGCTGGCCGGCGCTGGCGGTGCCCGCGGCACGCGGGCGGGTCACACCGTCTACGCCGACGCCGCCGTGGGCCATCCGGTGGGCACGGACGTCGGCGCAGAGGTCCGCGACGTGTTCGCGCGACTCGAGGCGCTCCTGGCGCACGGTCAGGCAGGCTTGCGCGACGTCGCGTCCGTGACCGTGTACCTGTCCGACCTGGCCGACATGCCGGCCATGAACGCGGTGTTCACGGAGGTCTTCCCCAGGGACCCACCCGCTCGTGTCACGATCCAGGTGCAGCCGCAGGGGAAGGAACGCATCCGCGTCGGCTTGGTCGCCGCACGGTGAAGAGCATGGTAGGGATGGTAGGGCGCGTTCCCCGAACGCGCCGACGGGCCGCTCTGGGAGCGGCCCCTACCTCCAGGAATTTTTCGAAGGCCGACGGCCGAGGGCCGCATGCCGATCGCCGAGGAGACCCGATGTTGACCCGACGCACTTTCTTCGAACGCCTGTCCACGCTGCCGCTGGTTGGTGGCTTTCTCGGTGGAGCCGCTCACTCGGCGGAGGCGGCCGCGCCCGTTGCCCGCGACTTCTTCAAGGAGCTCGGCGTGCGGCCGTTCATCAACGCCGCCGGTACCTACACGGACATGACGGCCTCGCTGATGCCACCCGAGGTGATGGACGCCATCAACTACGCCTCGAAGAACTTCGTGTACCTCAACGACCTGCACGACAAGGTCGGCGCCAGGATCGCAGAGCTCGTCAAGGCCGAAGCGGCCATGGTCTCGAGCGGCGCCGCGTCGGCCATGACCCTCGGCACGGCCGGCGTGCTCACGGGAGGCGACGCGCAGAAGATCGTCGATCTTCCGAATCTCGTGGGCATGAAGAGCGAAGTCATCATGCAGAAGTCGCACCGCTTCGGGTACGACCACGCGATACGCAACTGCGGCGTGAAGATTGTCGAGGTCGAGACGGCGGCGGAGCTCGAAGCGGCCATCACGCCCCAGACCGCGATGATGCTGTTCTACAACAACAACAACACGGTCGGCCAGATTCGCGATCAGGAGTTCGTGCGCCTCGGCAAGAAGCACGGCGTGGTGACGATGAACGACTGCGCCGCCGACGTGCCTCCGGTCGAGAACCTGTGGAAGTACACGGCCATGGGCTTCGACCTGGTCGTGTTCTCCGGTGGCAAGGGCATTCGCGGACCGCAGAGTGCCGGCCTGCTTATCGGCCGCAAGGATCTCGTGGCCGCGGCTCGCGCCAATGCCGCCCCGAACGGCAACGCGATCGGCCGGGGCTTGAAGGTCAACAAGGAGGAGATGCTCGGGATGCTCGTCGCGCTCGAGCGCTTCATCAAGCTCGATCACGCCGCGCAGCACAAGGAGTACCAGCGGCGCGCAGAGGTGATCCAGAAGGGCGTCACCGGCGTGACGGGCGTGACCACGGCGGTTGTCGTCCCCGAGGTGGCCAACCACGTGCCGCACCTGCAGATCACGATCGACCCGGCGGTGACCGGCATCACCGGCCAGGAGGTCTCCAAGCGCCTGCGCGAGGGCACGCCCTCGATTGGCGTCCGACCGGGCGACGAGCTGATGATCGGCGTCTGGATGATGCAGCCCGGCGAAGAGAAGGTTGTCGCCGCCAGGCTGCGCGAGGTGCTGACCACGAAGGCGTGAACGCGCCAACGGGAGGGGCGCCTCCTCGAGGCGCCCCGTGACGGGCCGCTCGGGGAGCGGCCCCTACCAATGCCAATGCCTGTCCGGGCCGGTAGGGGCGCCTCCCCGAGGCGCCCTGTGACTTTACAGCGCCGCGATGCAGTCGATTTCGACCAGCGACTTGCCCGGAATCCCGCCATACGCCGCGATGGTGGTGCGTACCGGGGGATTGGGGCCGAAGCGGCCACGGTAGATTTCGTTCATGCCCGCGTAGTCCTCCAAGTCGTGGAGGTACACGTTCACCTTCAGCACCTTGTCCATCGACGAGCCCGCCTTCTTCAGTTCGGCTTCGAGCGAGTCGAGGACGCCCTTGGTGTGCACCTTGATGTCGCCGGCTTCGTGATAGCCCTTGCCGGCGATGTACACCAGGCCTCCGTGGACCTTGGCGCCCGAGAACAGCGGCGCCTGCTTGGGCGCTTCGGCCTGCTGCGCGTCGTCGGCGATGGTGAGAATGGCGGTCGTGTCGCTGGTGGCGGCGTGCGCGCGCGAGCCGAAGACGCCGGCGGCGGTGGCGCCGATTGCGGCAAACAGGGACCGGAAGGCCGAACGACGCGATTGATGGGGCTGGCTGACAGACACGGGCATCTCCTGGCGTGTGGGATTGGGCAGGGCGCCCGTCTCGGCGCCGTCGCCTCACCGGACGGTTCGGTGTGGCGGTTCTCCCGCAACACGCCCGGAGGATAGCGGCTCGCCCGCACGAGGGCAAGCGGGCGGCGTCAGCGCGGCGTGGACAACCGCGGCGTTTTCGGTTACGTTGAGCGCCTCTGTAAATCGAAACGGCGCGTCAGTTTCTGTGGAGCCGTTTCAGAAGGCAGGCGAGCACGGCTGGATCCGATCACCCCGATCGGTGGACGTGGGTCGCCGCGCGAACCAACAACGGGAGGTTGCCCGCGTGCTCCGAAACCTGTTCACAGCCGCCCTTGCGCTGATGTTGTCCACTCCAGCCTTCGCACAGCTCGCGTCGCAAACCGGCCTGGTCGGCACCATCACCGACTCGGGCGGCGGCGTGCTGCCGGGAGCATCGGTCACCGCCGTGAACGTGGGCACGCAGACGACGCTCACGGCGGTCACCAACGACGCTGGCGTCTACCAGTTCAACGCCGTGCCGCTCGGGCGGTACGAGATCACGATCAGCTTGCAGGGCTTCCAGACCTTCAAGGCGACAAACATCGTGGTGGGCGGCAACCAGGTGGTCCGCCAGGATGCGGCGCTGAGGGTGGGTGATCTCTCGGAGACCGTGACGGTGGAAGCCGCGAACACGACGGTGCAGACCGACCGTGCCGCCGTCTCGCAAACCGTCGAGTCGCGCGCCGTCACCGACCTGCCGGCCAGCGGCCGCAACGTGTGGCAGATGGCCGCGACCACGCCGGGCGTGCTGCGCGGCAACACCACCGACATCGGCCTGTCGTTTCGCGGTGCCGGCCAGCGCGAGATTCAGAACAGCCTGACGCTGGATGGCATCAACGCCACCTCCAACCTGCTGGCGATGACCAGCATGCGGCCGATGGCCGACGCGGTCACCGAGGTGCAGGTGCAGACGGGCAGCACGTCGGCCGAGTACGGGGCGTACCTCGGCGTGCACGTCAACGTCGTGACCAAGTCGGGCACCAATGCCTTCCATGGCGCGCTGTTTGAGTACTTCCAGGACGACTCGCTCGAAAGCCGCGGGTATTTCGACAACCCGAACCTGCCGGAGCCGCCCAAGCGGAGCAATCAGTTCGGCATGCAGTTTGACGGCCCGGTGATGATTCCCGGCCTCTACAACGGCACCAACAAGACGTTCTTCATGGCGGCCTACGAGGGGCTGCGTTCCGAGCGCACGACGAGCCCGATTGGGTCGATGCCAACCGAACGCATGCGCCGCGGCGACTTCGGCGAGATCTCGACGCAGATCGTCAACCCGTTCACGAAGGTACCCTACCCCGGCAACCAGATTCCGCTCTCGCAGCTGTCGGACAAGGCCATCCGGTTGCTGCAGTACTACCCGATGCCGAACCTGCCGGGCACGGCCAACAACTACCAGGGCCCGGTGCTGACCGAGAGCAGCAACGACCAGATCCTGGCGCGGGTCGATCAGAACCTCGGCAACGCCGCCCGGCTGTACGTTCGCTACAACTGGGTCGATGCCTTCGACGGCTTCGGCGCGATCAGCCCGACGGGCGGCCTCTATCAGCCGCGCCTGAACAAGAACACCCTCGGCTCCTATCAGCAGACGATCTCGCCGACGCTGCTCAACGACTTCCGTATCGGCTACCACCGCATCGACTTCGACTCGCTGAACAACTTCACGATCGATGGCAACAACAGCGCCGGGTCGGACATCGGCATCCCCGGATTCGACGGCGACGTCCGGTACGGCAACCCCGGCATCCCGACCATCGGGCTGACGGCGTTCTCCGGGCTGGGCAACGGCGGCACCAACTGGTACCAGTTCGACAACACCTTCCAGATGTCCAACGTGCTGTCGTGGACCAAGGGCACGCACAACGTCCGGACCGGTTTCGACCTGCGCAGGATGGCCACGGGCCGGCGCGCCGCCAACAGCCCGCGTGGCGCCTTCTCGTTCAACGGCCAGATGACCGGCTACTCGGTCGCCGACTTCATGACCGGCGTGCCCAACTCGGTGGGCACCTCCGTCAACCAGGTGCAGGGGCACGTGGGCCAGTGGCGCAACGGGTTCTTCATCAACGACGTGTGGCAGGCCACCCGCAACATGACGCTGAGCCTCGGGCTGCGCTACGAGCGCAACACCCCGGTGCAGACCTACGAGGGCCTGGCCTCGATGCTGGACGCCTCGCAGACGCAGATCATCCCGACCTCGTTCCCGGCCAAGGGCTTCGAGTTCCACGAGCCCAACACCAAGGATTGGGGACCGCGCCTCGGCGCCACCTACCGCCTGACCGAGAAGACGGTGCTGCGCGCCGGCTGGGGCATCTACTACAACCCCAACCAGATGAACTCGTTCACGTTCCTCACCAACAACCCGCCGATCGCGGCCGAGTTCACCTTCAACAACAACCCGCTCAACCCGACCCTGTCCTTCGATCGGCCGTTCGGCGTCGTCGGGCCCGGTGGCGCGCCGAACATGATCACGCCGAACCGGCGCCTGCCCAACGCGCGCAAGAACCAGTGGAGCGTGGACCTGCAGCGCGAGATCTTCGGCACGTCGGTCGTCGAGGTGCAGTACCTGGCCTCGCGCACCAAGAACCTGGATCGCAGCTTCTTCAACAACACACCGGTCCCCGGGCCCGGTGCCATCGACCCCCGCCGGCCGAATCAGTCGTTCCGGCAAATCCGCACCATCCAGAACGACCTGATCGCCAACTACGACGCGGTGAGCCTGATTGCCCGCCGTCGGATGACCAAGGGGTTCCTCCTCAACGCGCACTACACCTTCTCCAAGACGCGCGACATGGCCACCCACTCCAACGGCGGCGGCGCCATCGTCAACAACTACGACATCTGGAGCGACTACGGCCCAGCCAACTGGGACGTGCCGCACCGGCTCGTGGTGAGCTACGTGTGGGACGTGCCGTTCTTCCGCGACTCGACCAACATGCTGCTGAAGGGCGTGCTTGGCGGCTGGCAGATTGCCGGTATCTCGACCGTCCAGAGCGGCACGCCATTGAACGTGACCATTCAGCCGGACCGCGCCAACATCGGCGTCGGCAACCAGCGGCCGGTCCTGGTGAACTCCGGGGTCGCACTGAACTGCCAGACCAACCCGAACGGCCTGGGCCTGGTGGGCTGCATCGACGCGGCAGCGTTTGCCCTTCCTGACCTCTACACGTTTGGCACCACGCCGCGGAACTACCTGCGCGGCAAGAAGTACAGCCAGACCGACGTCTCGTTGATGAAGAACATCGCGACCGGCGGCCGCACCCGCATCCAGCTGCGGGCCGAGGTCTTCAACCTGTTCGACCAGGTCAACTGGGGCGCCCCCGGGACCACGTTCGGGGCGGCCAACTTCGGCGTGGTCGCGTCGGCCGACACGATGCGCCGCGCCGAACTCGGCGTGAAGTTCCTGTTCTAAGCCGCCGGCCGGGGGGCTGCTCGGGGAGCTGCCCCTACCAATTCGTCCCGGGGGGCTGCCCCTACCAATTCGGCTCGGGGGGCTGCCCTACCGCCCGATTCGGTCAGGCAGGTAGGGGCGCCTCCCCGAGGCGCCCTCTTCGCGTTTTCCACAAACACCCGCCGTTACCCTCATGAACTCCACACACATCACCGCCGGTTGGAGCCGCCGGCAGGTCTTCCGCGCGGCGCAGGCACTTGGCCTCGGGACGTTGCTCCCCGGCGCCGCCGCCGCCGATGCGAGACAGCACGCCGTGGTCGGCGCCCAGGCCTCGATGGCGGGACCGAATGGGCGCGAACTCTACGCGTCGCTCGGCGTGCGCCCCATGATCAACGCGCGCGGCACGCTGACGATCATCGGCGGCTCGATGGAGCTGCCTGAGGTGCGCGCGGCCAAGGCGGCGGCCAACCAGCTGTACGTGAACCTGGAGGAGCTGATGGAGGCGGCGGGCGCACGCCTGGCCGAACTCACCGGCGCCGAGTGGGGGATGGTCAGCTCGGGATGCGCGGCGGCAATGTCGCACGCGACGGCGGCCTGCGTGGCCGGCGGCAACCCCGACCTGCATGTCCGCCTGCCGGATCTGCGCGGGTTCGCCAAGTCCGAAGTGATCATTCCTACCCATTCGCGCAACGTCTACGACGCGGCCATCCGTGCGGTCGGCGTGACCATCGTGGAGGCCGACACGCCGGAGGATCTGGCGCTGGCGATCGGGCCGAAGACGGCGATGATCTACGTGTTTGCCAACCCGCGCAACGAGGCCGGCCCGATGTCGCTCGAGGCGATTGCGGCCATCGCCAAGCCGCACGGCGTGCCGATCATGGTGGACGCGGCTGCCGAGATCCTGACCGTGCCCAACATCCACCTGGAGCGCGGCGCAACCTTGGTCGGCTACAGCGGGGGCAAGATCCTGCGGGGACCGCAGAGTGCGGGCGTCCTGCTCGGACGCAAGGACCTGGTCAAGGCCGCGTGGGTGCACAGCGCGCCACATCATGGGTACGCGCGGTCGATGAAGGTCGGCCGCGAAGAGGTGGTCGGCATGCTCGTCGCCATCGAGCGCTGGGTGAAGGGCGATCGCGCCGCCGAGTGGGCAGGTTGGGTCAGGCAAGCCGAAGTGATCGCCGCGGCGGCCGAGCGAGTCCCGGGTGTGACGGCGGTACTCGCGCGCGACGCCGGTGAGGAACGATCCAATCGCAGCCCTCGCGTCACGATCCGCTGGACGGCCGCGCAGATCGGGTTGACCGGACAGCAGGCGACCGACCTTTTGTACAACGAAGAACCGCGCATCGCCATCGGCGGCGCCTCCGGCGCGCGCGACGGCATGCCAGGCGACACCGGCATTTCGCTGACGACGTCGATGCTTGCGCCTGGGGACGAGCAGGTGGTCGCCGAGCGGGTGCGCGCGCTGCTGTCAGTGACGCGCCCGCTCGTGGTGCCTGCGACCCCCGCGTCGCCGCCGGGCGACATCTCGGGGCAGTGGCGCGTCGCGATCACGTTTGTTGCCTCGACAACGACGCACGTGCTGCAACTCCGACAGCAGGGGGCGAAGATCGAGGGCTCGCACCAGGGCGACTTCGACACCCGCGACCTCTCGGGCGCTATGGACGGCGCGCGTGTCACGCTGACGAGTCGGATCACCGAGCGGACCGGCAACGCGCTCAACTACCGCTTCTCTGGCGACCTCGCGGGCGACACCATGTCTGGCACGCTCGACATGGGGGAGTATCGCAGCGCTACGTGGACGGCGCGCCGCGTCGCCAGCGCCTGAGGGGAGCGCCGCGCAGCTTCTGCGCACGTCCGCGCGATCGGCCGCCGATGCCTGTGGGGACAAGCCGGCACCGTTTCGTTCGCTTCCACGGCAGGAGGCATTGGCGGAAGGGGCAGCGGTTCTGTGGGTGACTGGACGCCAGGCGTCACCCGGAGCGACGACGGCAAACGGAAATGAAGAGTCCGAGCGTACACGCATCTTGGATGATCCGCTGCGAGGAGCTCGCGCGTGCTGCGGCCGATGCAGGCAACACTCCGGTCGGCTGCGTTGTCGTCGCGGATGGCGAGCTGATCGCTGAGGCCGCTGAAGACGCCCCTCGTGGTCGCCGACGCTTTGGCCACGCCGAGCTTCTCGCCATCGAGGCAGCAGTGCTTGCCGTCGGCCGGCGCTCCCTCGAGAACGCCACTCTGTACTCGACGGCCGAACCCTGCATCCTTTGCGGGTTTGCCATCCGAGAGACGCGTATACGCACGGTCGTGGTGAGCCGTCCGTCCGGCGACATTGGCAGCGTGCGCTCGAGATTCCCGGTCCTCACAGCCGACTGGGTCGATCGCTGGGGAGCTCCTCCCGAGGTGATCTGGTGGCAAGACGACGACCAGGCCCAGGTCCCACTCACCCTTCCAGTTCCTACCTCAGACCGCCTTCGCCTCGATCCGGCCACGACCGCGGCACCGCCGGCGGACGTGCGGCCTGTGATCGAAGGGCGCGGCGACCTGCCCGCGGACGTCAAACGGTTCGAGTAGACTCATCCTTTCGTATTGCTCAACCAACGGGAGAAACGTCCATGCGCAATTCCGGCAAAGCTCCGACAATGGCGGTGTGGGTCATCTGTCTCGTCCTGTACCTGGTAGCGCTTGCTGCCAATTTTGGGATGGTCAGCATTGATTCGCAGGCTGCCGTGTGGTCCTGGATTATCGGCTTTGGTCTTCTGCTGGTCGCTTGCCGTGTGCGAGGGCTGTGAGATCTCGTTGCGCCTCGGTGAACCTGCATGAGGTCTGACACGGCATGCAGCCGCCGGCGCTTGGTGCATGGTCAACGCCGCGGCTGACGCGCGCCGTCAGAGCGCACAGCCTCCTCATGTTTCCAAAGGAGACTCTTTCTGCCGTGTGACTCGTCGCCAGCGACTGACCTGCCTCGTGAGGGCGTTCGCACCAGGCGTTGGTGCGCCGCGACACCCGGCGGACATCGTGACGGACCAATGCGTTCGGCATGGCTTGGCCGCACGAATTCGTGCATGATCGCGCCCATGCTTTCCAGCCTGCCTCAATGCCTGGGGCGTCGAGGTGTCGCCGCCATCGTCCTTGGACTCGCGGTTTCGGCCGCGACGATGGCACTGGTCAAGGCGCAGCCGCCCACCGGAGGCCCCGCCGTCATGTTCGTCTACTTCGGCACATACACTGGCGAGAAAAGCCAGGGCATCTATCGCGCCCGCCTCGATCTCGGAAACGGCACGGTGTCGGAACCCGAGCTGGCGGCAACGGTTGCCAGCCCGAGCTACCTCGCGCTGGACCCGAGCAGGCGGCGGCTGTATGCCGCCAACGAGATGGGCAAGTTCGGCGACAAGCCCACGGGTGCGGTCAGCAGCTACGCCGTCGATCGCACCACGGGCGCGCTGACGTTGCTGAACCAGGAAAGCTCCGGGGGCAGCGGTCCGGCCCATGTGTCGGTGGACCGCGCCGGGCGGACACTGCTGGTAGCCAACTACGGCGGTGGCAGCGTCGCTTCGTTGCCGATTGGTGCCGACGGCCGCCTCGGCCCGGCGGCGTCGGTCATCGTGCATCAGGGATCGAGCGTCCATCCCAAGCGCCAGACCAAGCCATACGCCCACTCGATCAATGTGGACACGGCCAACACGTTCGCCTACGCCGCCGACCTCGGCGTCGACCGCATCTTCATCTACAGGCTCGATCCGAAGTCGTCCGCGCTGACGCCGGCCACGCCACCCTCGGCCGCGCTGGCCCCCGGCTCCGGGCCGCGGCACATGGCGTTCCATCCACTTAGCCGCTACGCCTACGTGATCAATGAACTCGCGCTCACGGTGACCGTGTTCAGCCGCGATGCGGCCAGCGGCGCGCTCACCGAAGTGCAGACGATCAGTACGCTGCCGCCGGGGCAGCCATCCGCTGCGACATTCAGCACCGCCGAGGTCGTCGTCCACCCGTCGGGCAAGTTCCTCTACGGGTCCAATCGTGGTCACGACAGCCTCGTGGTCTTCGCCATCGACCAGGCGAAAGGCACGCTGACCCTCGTCCAGCACGTCCCCACACAGGGCAGCACGCCGCGGGGCTTCGGCATCGACCCCACCGGGCGATACCTGCTTGCCGGCAACCAGCGCTCCGACTCGGTGGTCGTCTTCCGCGTCGACCCCACCTCGGGTCGCCTCACCCCGACCGGTCAGACACTCAAGGTCGGCTCACCGGTCAGCGTCGTCTTCGTCCCAGCAAGCTGAGTGCCCTACCGCCATCGCGTCCTGAGCCTGCTGTTCCTGCTGTCGATGGTGACGTACCTGGACCGCGTCTGTATCGCGGTCGCAGGGCCCGAGATGCAGAAGGACCTGGGCCTGTCGCCATCGCAGTGGGGGTGGGTGGTCGGGATCTTCGCGCTGTCGTACGCGCTGTTTGAGATCCCCTCTGGCGCGCTCGGCGACCGCATCGGCCCGCGCAAGGTGCTGACGCGCATCGTGCTGTGGTGGTCGGCCTTCACCAGCCTGACGGGCCTGGTGTCCAGCTTTCCGCTGCTGCTCGCGACACGCTTCGCCTTTGGCATGGGCGAAGCCGGCGCCTATCCCAACGCCTCGTCGAGCATCTCCCGCTGGTTCCCGCCGGCCGAGCGGGCGCGTGCGCACGGCACCGTGTGGATGGCCAGCCGCGTCGGCGGGGCCCTGACGCCGCTGCTCGTCGTGCCGATCGTCGCCGCGTACGGCTGGCGGATGGCGTTCTATCTTTTCGGGTTGCTCGGGGTGGCGTGGGCGATCGCCTGGTACTGGTGGTATCGCGACTACCCGAGCCAGATGCCAAGGGTGACTGCCGCCGAACTGGCACACATCGGCGAGTCGTCGGCGCCTCGCGCCCATCACGCGCTGCCGTGGGCACAGGTCCTGCGCAACCGGAATTTCTGGACCATCCTGCTCATGTACCACGCGTACTGCTGGGGGTCGTATTTCTACGTCTCCTGGATGCCGACCTACCTGCGGCTCGGCCGCGGCTTCACCGCCGACGAGATGAAGATCTACGCGATGCTGCCGTTTGTGGCCGGAGCCATCGGCAATCTGACGGGCGGCTCGCTGAGCGACCTGCTGGTCCGCAACATCGGTCTGCGCAACGGTCGGCGCTACGTGGCCGCCGCGGGACTCGCGGCCTCGGCGTTGTGCCTGTTCGGCACCGCGGTCGTGGAAAACCGCCTCGTCGCGGTGGCCCTGCTGACGATGGGGTACTTCAGCATGGACTGCATGCTGCCCGTGTCCTGGGCGGTGTGCGTGGACGTTGGACGCCGCCACGCCGGTGCAGTCACCGGGGCGATGAACTCTGCCGGGCAGATAGGGTCGTTTCTGTCCTCGATCGCCTTCGGTGCGCTCGTCGATGCCTATGGTGGGCGCTACGACGTGCCGCTGGTGATCTTCAGCGGCATGCTGCTGCTCTCCGCGGTGCTCTTCCTCCGGGTCGACGCCTCCGAGCCGCTGCACCTGGACCAGGCACGTCCGTTACCCTCACAGGGTGGCTGACCTCTCGACGCGCGCCGACATCGACCAACTCCTGCGCCATTTCTATGCACGCGCCATGAGCGACCAGGTCATCGGCTATCTGTTCACCGACGTCGCCCACCTCGACCTCGAGGCGCACCTGCCGCAGATCGGCAACTTCTGGGAGCAGGTCCTGTTGCAGCACCCGGTCTACGTCGGTCAGCCCATCGCCGTGCATATGCCGCTGCATGCGGCCGCGACGCTGCAGCCGGCGCATTTCCAGCGCTGGTTCTCCATCTGGGCCTCCAGCGTGGACCAGCTCTTTGTGGGGGAGATGGCGACACAGGCCAAGCGCCGAGCGGCAATCATCGCCGAGACGATGCAGCACCGGCTGGGCGTGATCTCGGTGGAGGCCGGATTCTCCGACGCCTACCGCGACGCGCTGCAGATGCGCTGAGGCGGCTACCGGATCTCGGGCCGGGCGGCCGGCCGTCGTTCACCGCTCCATGCACGAAGGGCAGCAGTCGCTGTTGCGGCTGCTGCCCTGCGGCGTGTGACGCTGCGGTCGCCTACTCGACGATGAGCTGGCCGACCATGCCGGCCTGGAAGTGCGCCGGGAACGTGCAGATGAACTGATACTTGCCGGCGGCCGGGGCCGTGAACTCGACGGTCACGGTCTCACCACCACCCGCCAGGCCCGACGCCGCGATGATCTGCGCTTTGGACTTGGGCGAGATGTAGTCGGTGTCACGCGCCATCGAACTGGCGGTGGCGACAACGGCGCCGTCCACGCCCGCCTTGAGCAGGACGAAGTTGTGGGCCATCGCCATCTTCGGCAAGGCGCTTTCAGACTTGAGGGTCACCTTGACCTTCTGGCCTGCCTTGACGCGGATGACGGCCGGCGCGAACCGCATGCTGTCGGTGGCGGTGACGGCGATGGTCTTCACGGCGCCAGCGGCTTTGGCGGCGGCCTTTGGCGCGGTCGCCTTCGGAGCCGCCTTCGGGGCTTGGCCGAGGGCCAGCGCCGGGGACAGCGTCAGTGCAACGGTGCACAGCACGGCGCACAGAGAGTGACGGGGCATCGAGGCAATCCTTTGCAAGAGATCAAGGCAGTCGGCCCCCGGATGAGGCCGCCGGACAGGCTGCGGTAGAAACGCGCCGCACCATCAACAATCGTACCTGAAACTGCCGCAGACGCCAGGGCCCGTGTCCAGGTCGAGCCAGGTCGCCCGCGGCAGGGCGGTCACTCCACGCCCATGTCTCGGTAGGATCGTCCCGTGCAGACCCAACGCGAGCGGATGCTGGACGGCGAGTCCTACGATCCTGCCGACCCGGAGCTGACCGAGTTACGCGTCACCGCGGTGGAGCGCTGCCAGCGGCTGGCCTCGCTCTCGCCCCGCGACGAGCCGGCCAAACGGGCCGTGCTCGTCGAGCTGTTCGGACAGGGTGGCGACACCGTCGGCGTCCATCCGCCGTTCAGGTGCGACTACGGCATCCACATCGAACTCGGCACCAGGGTCTTCTTCAACGTCGATTGCGTCGTGCTGGACGTGTGCCGCGTCCGCATCGGCAGCTTCACCAAGTTCGGCCCTGCCGTGCAGATCTACACGGCCACACACCCGTTGGACGCGGCGACCCGACGCCTGCACGAGTCGGGGCGGCCGGTCACCATCGGCGACGACGTCTGGGTGGGTGGCGGCGCGATCATCCTGCCCGGCGTGACGATCGGGTCGCGCGCGGTGATTGGGGCCGGCAGCGTGGTGACGCGCGACATCGCGGCCGACGTCATCGCTGCGGGCAATCCCTGCCGCGTCATCCGCCACCTCGACGCCGGCGAGCGGGCGCACCTCGTACCGGACACGTAGAGACGTCGGTCGCCCGCCCACGCCGGTCGTACGCCCGGCGGCGGTGCGTTGCGGGTGCGGCTTGGCTGTACCATGGCGGCCACATGCGTCTCCGGACCTTTCTCCGTGTCGTGCTGCCGGCTGTGCTTTGCACGGTCGTCGCGGCGTCGTCTGCCCTTGCCCAGGATGCCATTGGCACGGCGCCGCCCGCCAAGGCCACCATCCAGCAAGTGGCCTTCATCACCGGTCGGTGGTCCGGCACGCTGGGCGACCGCAACATCGAGCAGCACTGGATGGCACCGGCGGGCACCTCGATGGTGGCCGCGTTCCGCAACCTCCAGGGCTCCACGCCGATGCTCTACGAACTGCTCGTCATCGAGGAGCACGAGGGCGGACTGGTGCTGCGCATCAAGTACTTCGCGCCTGGTCCCGGTCTGGTGGGTCGGCAGCCCCAGAACGAAGCGGCCGAACATCGTCTGGTGAAGGTGGAGGGCGAAAGGGCGGTGTTTGAAGGCATTGGAGCCAACCCCATTCGCATCACGTTCTCGAAGCCGTCGGCCGATCAGCTCTCGATCGTCATCGACCGCATCCGCGACGGCAAGCCGACGCAGACGCTCTTCCCGTACACGCGGGTCAAGTAGGCAGCCGCGTCAATCGAGACGCCACGGCTCCCGCGTCGGCGCTGCGCCGGGAGCCGCGCGGAGGTACTGGGCGGGCCAGGGCACCTGGTCACCCAGCGCCTCGGCGGCGTGCAGGGGCCACTGCGGGTCGCGCAGCAGCTCGCGCGCGAGCAACACGGCGTCCGCATCGCCATCGGCCACGATGCGTTCGGCCTGGTGGGCGTCGGTGATCATCCCGACCGCGCCGGTGCGCACGCCAGCCTCGTGACGAATGCGACGCGCGAACGGCACCTGATAGCCCGGCCCGACGGCAATGCGCTGGTTCACGGCATTCCCGCCGGACGAGCAATCGATCAGGTCGACACCGTCGGCCGCCAGCCGTCGCGCCAGATCCACACACTCCTCGAGGTCCCAGCCGCCATCGACCCAGTCGGTGGCGGAGACGCGCACCAGCAGCGGCGCCCGCTCAGGCCATCGGGCGCGCACCGCTCGAACGACCTCCAGCGTCAACCGACAGCGCGCCTCGAAGGTACCGCCGTACGCGTCCGCCCGGGTATTGCTGAGCGGCGACAGGAACTGGTGCAGCAAGTAACCGTGTGCGGCGTGCACCTCGACGACCCGGAAGCCCGCCTCCCAGGCACGGGCGGCCGCGTCACCAAAGGCGTCGACGACCGCGCGTATGCCCTCGACGGTCAGCGCCTGTGGCTGGGGATACACCTCGGAATAGGGCACCGCGCTCGGCGCCACCACGTCGAGCCAGCCGCCCTCGGCCGGTGTCAGCAGGCCATGGCCGTCCCAGGGCCGGCGTGTGCTGGCCTTGCGACCGGCGTGCGCGAGCTGGATGCCAGCCACACTGCCCTCGGCGTGAACGAAATGGGCGAGGCGCGCCAGGCCTTCGATGTGCGCGTCCTTCCAGAGACCGAGGTCCTGCGGGCTGATGCGACCGTTGGCCTGTACGGCGGTGGCTTCGGTGAGCGTCAGGCCGGCGCCGCCCAGCGCAAACCTCCCGAGGTTGACCAGGTGCCAGTCCGACGCGAAGCCATCGGTGCTGGAGTACTGACACATCGGTGAGACGAAGACGCGATTGGGCAGCGTCGCGCCAGCAAGGGCGAGCGGCGTGAACAGGTGCGACATCCCGGCGATCATACCGGCCGGGCGCGACCGGCAGTGGCCTTGGCACGCAGACCTGTGGTACGTGGTGCGGAGAGGATCTCGTCATGACCCAGCCGTATCCCACCCGCGCCGTCGGCCAGGATGGCCCAATCGCCTATCTGTCCGGATTTGGCAACGGCTTCGAGACCGAGGCGCTGCCGGGCGCTCTGCCCATCGGGCGCAATTCGCCGCAGCGCTGCGCGTACGGCCTCTACGCCGAGCAGTTGTCGGGCTCCCCGTTCACGGCGCCGCGCGCCAGCAACGAGCGGTCGTGGCTCTATCGGATTCGTCCCACCGTGCAGCACTGGGGGCACTTCGAAAGGGTGGAGCCCGGGCTCTGGCACACGGCGCCCCACGCAGCCGCCGATCTGCCGATTGGCCCGATGCGCTGGGACCCCTTTTCGCTGCCGTCGTCCCCGCAGTCGTTCCTGGACGGCGTACGCACCATCACCACCGCGGGCGATGCCGGCACCCAGGCCGGCATGGGTGCGCATGTCTATCTGGTGACGCGCTCGATGGTCGATGAGTACTTCTACGATGCCGATGGCGAGCTGCTGCTGGTGCCGCAGCAGGGTGCGCTCCGTCTGTGGACCGAATTCGGCATCATCGACATCGAGCCTGGCGAAATCGCCGTCATCCCTCGCGGCGTCAAGATGCGCGTGGAACTGCCTGGCGGGCCGGCCCGAGGCTACCTGTGCGAGAACTACGGGGGGGCCTTCACGCTGCCCGAGCGTGGACCGATCGGCGCCAACTGCCTGGCCAACCCGCGCGACTTCCTGGCCCCGGTCGCGGCGTACGAGCAACGCGACGACACGCCCTCCCGGATGTTCGTCAAGTGGGGAGGCACGCTGTGGAGGACGGATCTCTCGCATTCCCCGCTCGACGTCGTCGCGTGGCACGGCAACTACGCGCCCTACAAGTACGACCTCCGCCGCTTTTCGCCAGTCGGGCCGGTGCTCTTCGACCACGCCGACCCGTCGATCTTCACCGTCCTGACCTCGCCGTCGGAGACGCGGGGCACCGCCAACGTGGATTTGGTGGTCTTTCCTGAGCGTTGGGCCGTCGCCGAAAACACGTTCCGCCCGCCCTGGTACCACATGAACGTGATGAGCGAGTTCATGGGGCTGGTCTACGGGCGGTATGAGGCCAAGCCGCAGGGATTTGCGCCGGGTGGCTGCTCGCTGCACAACACGATGCTGCCGCATGGCCCGGACGCCGAGGCCTTCGAGGCGGCCAGCCATGCCGAGCTGAGGCCGCAGAAGCTCGAGGCCACGCTCGCCTTCATGTTCGAGACCCGCTTCATGCAGCGGGTGACCGCCTGGGCCGCCGGCGCCGCGCAGTTCCAGCATGGCTACGGCGCATACGGCACGCACCTGACGACGCATTTCGACCCATCGCAGCCATGACGCGTCACTCAGCCTGCTCCGGGTACACCGAAGACCTTCGCCGGCCGGTGCACTGATGCACGTGCACCTGGTTGACGGGACCTACGAACTCTTTCGCCACTACCACGCGGTGCCTCCGGCCAGGGACCGCGACGGCCAGGAGGTCGCGGCCGTCCGCGGTGTGCTGCACTCGCTGCTTGGCATGGTCCGCCAGGGTGCGACCCACATCGGCGTGGCCACCGATCACGTCATCGAGTCGTTCCGTAACGATCTCTGGCCAGGGTACAAGACCGGCGCTGGCATCCCGGCCGATCTCTGGTCGCAGTTCGGGCTCCTCGAAGAGGTCCTGACCGTCGCCGGGTTCGTCGTCTGGCCGATGGTCGACGTGGAGGCTGACGACGCACTGGCGACGGCTGCGCGGCTGTCCGCTGACGACACCCGAGTGACGCAGGTGCATGTGTGCTCGCCCGACAAGGACCTCGCGCAATGCGTGCGCGGGACACGCGTGGTGCAGGAACTGCGACGGGCCCGCCTGACCCTGGACGAGGACGGCGTCGTCGCCAAGTTCGGCGTGCGACCGCTGTCGATGCCCGACTACCTCGCGCTGGTTGGCGATGCGGCCGACGGGTATCCAGGGGTCCGGGGCTGGGGTGCCAAGTCGGCGGCCGTCGTCCTGGCCCGGTATGGGCACCTCGAGGCGATTCCGGACGACTACCGGATGTGGACCGCCAATCCGGCCAACCCGGCCACGCT
Organism: Luteitalea sp.; assembly: GCA_046593715.1. Taxonomy (GTDB): domain Bacteria; phylum Acidobacteriota; class Vicinamibacteria; order Vicinamibacterales; family Vicinamibacteraceae; genus Luteitalea. The sequence continues at coordinate 24,254 of JBKJQW010000053.1, read as the reverse complement.
GGCGCGCAACCTTGCGGCGCAGCGCGATGACGTGTTCCTGTTCCGGACCCTGGCCAGGCTCCGCGACGACGTGCCGCTTCACGGGGATGTGGACGCGCTGCGCTGGACGGGGCCCACCGAGGGCTTCGAGGCCCTGGCCGCGCGCCTCGACGCGGCCAGGCCCACCACCTAGCGCCGTCCGCCGGCGGCGCCTCAGCGCTCCTCGTGAGACACGACCTCGAAGTGGGTCAGGGCGGCCGCGCCGAACGAGGTGGTCAGGGCGGCATCGGCGGCGTCCAGGCCCGTGGCCATCAGCACGCGGCCGACCCGTGGCGTGTTGTGCCGGGCATCGAAGGTCCACCACCGGTCTTCCAGATACACCTCGAACCACGCACTGAAATCCATCGGGTACGGCGCCAGAGGCACGGCGAAGTCGCCAAGGTATCCAGCGGCGTACCGCGCGGGGATGTGCATGGCGCGACAGAACGTGATGGCCAGGTGCTGGAAGTCACGGCACACGCCGGCGCGTCCGGTGAACACATCGAGCGCGGTGCGTGTGGGGCTGGACTGGCCGAACGAGTAGGACACCCGCTGGTGCACCCAGTCGCAGATGGCCTGGACCCGCGCCCAGCCAGGCGCAACGCCCCCGAACAGCTCCGCCGCGACCGGCGAGAGCAGGTCGACCTCGCAGAAGCGGCTGCCGAGCAGATAGCGCAGGGTCTCGGGCGGAAGCTGATCCACCGGCACCGCACGCGCGTCGGGGTGCACAGGGTCCGGCAGGCCGCTGTCCTCGATCAACGTATGGCCACGCAGACGCACCGGGCCGGCCGGGGCCACGAACCGGGTCATGCGATTGCCGAACAGATCGGTGAATTGCTCCAGATCCACCACCGGCGTGGTCGTGATCAGATCTGGCTCGCGGAGGTCGGTCACGCGCGAGGGGTGCACCGACAGCAGCGCGGTGACAGCAGCCGGTGCCGGAAACATGAGGGCGATGTCGTAGCCGAGCCGGATCAGCACAGCGCTTTATAGCAGGTTGGCGCGCGGCCGGTATGATGAGCCGATGCCGCGACTTCGCGGCTCGAAAGGCTCGCGTGACCTATTGTCTGGGTATCGTGACGTCGGAAGGTCTCGTGATGGCCTCCGACTCCCGATCCAATGCCGGGTACGACCAGGTGAACGTCTGCCGCAAGATGTACCGCTTCGTCATCGAGGGCGAGCGGGTGTTTGTCATCCTCACGAGTGGCAGCCTGTCGATCAGCCAGTCGGTGCTGTCGCTGCTGCGCGCTGACTTCGATGCCGGGCGCGGCCTGGCGACGGCGCCGTCGGTCTATCACGCGGCGCGCATCGTCGGCGACACGGTGCGGCAGGTGTCCGAGATCGATCGCGCCTCGCTCGAGCGCGACAACTACAGCTTCAACGTGCACTTGCTGCTCGGAGGCCAGGTGCAGGGACAGGAGCCGGCACTCTACCTGATCTACCCGCAGGGCAATCCGCTGCAGGCCACCGAGGACTCACCGTACCTGCAGGTCGGCGAGGTCAAGTACGGGCGCCCCATCCTCGACCGCGGGATCGAGCGCGACACGCCGCTGGAGATTGCGGCCAAGTACGCGTTGCTCTCGCTGGACGCGACGATGCGGTCCAACGTCACCGTGGGCCCCCCGATCGACCTGCTGCTGTATCGCAAGGACTCGCTGACGGTGGACCGCTATCGACGTCTCGAGGGCCGGGACCCGGATCTCACCCTCATCCATACGTCGTGGGAGTCCTCGCTACGGCGGGCCGTGCAGCAGCTGCCCGAGATCGATTTCGCGGCGCCGCCGGCAAGCGACCCCGGCTGAGGTCACGCGGCCCGTCCTACAGACGACAGATCAGCAGCTCACGCTCGTAGATCATCTCCTTGGGCAGATGCGAGTGCAGTTGCAGGAACAGTTCCTCGTGCTCCATGACCTCTCGACGCCACTGGAGGGGGTCCACGGCCTGCAGCTGCTCGAAATGCGCTTCGGAGAACTGCAGGCCGCGCCAGTCGATGTCCTGGTAGCGTGGCATCCAGCCGAGTGCCGACTCGCGGGTGGGCACCCGCCCGCGCACCCGGTCCACCACCCAGCGCAGGACGCGCATGTTGTCGGCAAAGCCCGGCCAGAGGAAGTTGCCCTCGTCGTCCTTGCGGAACCAGTTCACGTTGAAGATCTTCGGGGTCTCGGTCAGGGAGCGCTGCATGGCGATCCAGTGACGGAAGTAGTCCGCCATGTGGTACCCGCAAAACGGCAGCATCGCCATGGGGCCGCGGCGGCCCTTGCCCACCGCGCCCGCCGCGGCGGCTGTCGTCTCCGACCCCATGGTCGCGCCCATGTAGACGCCTGACGTCCAGTTGAACGCCTGATACACCAGCGGCATGGTGGTCGCGCGCCGGCCTCCGAAAAGAATCGCGCTGATTGGCACGCCCAGCGGGTCGTAGAAGCCCGGGTCGATGATCGGGCACTGCGAGATCGGCGCCGTGAATCGCGCGTTGGGATGCGCCGCGGTAGCGCCGGTCCGCTCGGCGAGGGCGGGCGTCCAGGGCTGCCCCTTCCAGTCCACGCACTCCTCGGGTGGCGTGGGGGTCATGCCCTCCCACCACACGCCACCCTCGGGCGTGAGCGCCACGTTGGTGAAGATCGTGTTGCGGGCGATGGTCGCCATCGCGTTCGGGTTGGTCTTGTGCGACGTGCCCGGTGCCACGCCGAACATGCCGGCTTCCGGGTTGATGGCCCGCAGACGTCCCTCGGCGTCTGGCTTGAGCCAGGCGATGTCGTCGCCGACCGTCGACACCGTCCAACCCTTCATCGCCTTGGGCGGCACCAGCATCGCCAGGTTGGTCTTGCCGCAGGCGCTCGGGAACGCCGCGGCGACGTAGGTCTTCTCGCCGTGCGGGTCCTCGACGCCGAGGATCAGCATGTGTTCGGCCATCCACCCCTCATCGCGGGCCATCGCCGAGGCGATGCGCAGGCCGAAGCATTTCTTGCCGAGCAGCGCGTTGCCACCATAGCCGGACCCATACGACCAGATCTCCCGCGTCTCCGGGAAGTGGACGATGTACTTGTCGTCGTTGCAGGGCCAGGGCACATCGGCCTGGCCAGGCTGCAGCGGCATCCCGACGCTGTGCAGGCAGGGCACCACCCGCTTGGTGTCGCGGTCGATCTCCTCGAGCACCGGCAGTCCGATCCGGGCCATGATCCGCATGCTGGCGACGACGTAGGGCGAGTCCGTCAGCTGAACGCCAATCTGCGCCATCGGCGAGCCGACCTCACCCATGCTGTAGGCAAGGACGTACATCGTCCGGCCGGCCATGCAGCCCTTGAAGAGGCCGCGCAGTGTCCTGCGCATCTCGAACGGGTTGACCCAGTTGTTGGTGGGGCCCGCCGCGTCTTTCGAAAGCGAGCAGACGAAGGTGCGCTGCTCGACCCGCGCCACGTCGGACGCGTCCGAGCGCGCGTAGTAGCAGCCGGGCCACAGATCCTCGTTCAGCCGGACCAACGTACCCGTGCGCACCATCTCACCGCAGAGCGCGTCGTACTCGGCCTGAGAGCCGTCCACCCAGTGCACTGCTGCCGGGTTCGTGAGTTGGCGCATCTTGTCCACCCATCGCACCAGGTGTGGATTGTTTGCGAGGGGTACGGTCGGGTCCCGGTCGAAGGTCACGGTCGTCATGCTGCTTATGATCCTATAACCTTCCGCGGCCTCGCGGGCGGTCGCCACGGGGCGCCATCCCCCGCCTAGGGCATCGTCACATCGACGGTGAGCGCATTGGCCAGCCGTACCAGTTCCTCCTGTGCCTTGCCGCGCTGCAGCTCGAGCGCCTCGATCTCCCCTCGCAGCGCGACCAGTCGGTCCTCCTGCGAGTTGAGCTGCGACGCGTAGCGAGCCACCAGCTGTCGCTCTTCGGCGCTGGTCTTGAGGGCTGCCAGGTTCTCGCGGACGCGGGCCTGATCCTTCTCGATGCGCTCGATCTCGGTCCGGCGCTCCCGTACCGCCGACTGCAGGCGCGTCACCTCGGCGTTCTGGGCCATGACGGCGCGCAGTTGCGGCGCCACCGCCGCGTCGACGTTCCGCCCCTGCAGGATCAAGGCGACCTGGTCGCTGGTGATCGTGGAGACGGCGAGACGCGATTCGACCTCGCGGACTTCCTCCACCGCGAGAGACTGCGACGCGCTCGGCCCGACTGCCAGGCGGAAGCGGTACCTGTCGGCCGTCGCTTCGGCGGGCGGCGGGGCCCCGGCCGACAGCGACCAGCCGTCGAGGCGCGGCTGCTCGATGACGAACGTGCGGGCGGTCGCGTCTTCGTTCCGAGCGGTGTAGGTGTGGGTGACACGCTCCTGGACGACCTGCACGAACACCCCCCGGGCGATGGTGATTCGGCTGACACGCCGGGGGCCGCCGTCGTGCGACACGCTCACCCGCGCCGCCAGGTCCACCGCGTAGGAGATGAGTCGCCGCTCCTTGGGCTCAATGGGCTCCAGCAGCCCCTCGCCGGCAAAGGCACCGGCCTCGACCAGCGAGACGCTGCCGCCATCGAGCGTGAGGCCGGTGTCGTTGGTCAGCCACACCGCGCGCCAGGGGCGGCCGGTGCTCGCGTCGGCGTTCCACAGCGAGACTCGCTCCACGGCGACATCGGCCTGCACGATCGGCACGAGGGCAGACTGGTTGCGGCGCACCGTGATGGGCTCGGTCAGCGTGTACTGGAAGAGGTCGCCGAGTTCCTGTCCGCGCGCGGCCACCTGCACGGCGGCCACACGCTCCATGACCTGATCGGCCATCCCGGCGTTGTTGCGTGCCGCTTGGGCCGATCGGGGCGGGGGAGCGCTCGGGAGGCCCCCGACCACTCCGCCCAGCGCGCCGCCAGGGATGCCCGCCTCGGCCGGCCCGCCCGCCTTCTCGAACGACTCGAGGGTGCCGTCGTGGGTCTGCGGCGTCAGCATGGCCGTGCGCGGCAGCGGGACCACCGGCCGGCGGGTGTAGAGCGGCTGCGACACCTGCTGCACGAACGACTGCGGCGCCCCGGCGACAAGCGAGAGCTGCACGTCGGTCCAGTCCTCACCAAGGGTGTTGTCCACAATCGCCCAGCCCTGGAGAAAGGGCGCCCGGCCGCCGGTGGACGGGATGACCAACCGGTAGGTGGACTTCCACACCGGTACCTCGCTCACGTAGCTGACCAACAGCTGGCGCGTCCCGGTGCCGGCGGTGGCAATACGCAGGCGTCGCACATCCTGCGCGCGCGTTGACGCCACCAGGTCGAGGTACTGGGTCAGTTGACCGCGCGTGTCGGCCTCGGCGAGTCGCACCCCCACGCCGGAGCCCAGCGGGAACGTCCGTACCAGGCCCGCGTCGGTGACGATTGTCAGGTCCTGCACGAGCTCGGATGCGCCGTCCACGGTTCGCTGCCGCTCCTGCAGGCTGAGGACTCGGCCCGTCACCACGGCGCCGGCCGTGTGCACTTCCACGCGCGAGCCGCGCAGGGCAGTGAGCAGCTCGCCGGCCGAGGTCGTCGCGCCGAGCGGCAGCCCGAGGGTGCGGAGCCGTTGTTCGAGCGGAGCTGTGGAGTTGAAGGTGATGCCGCTGACCCGGCCATTGCCGAGGTCCACCGTCGTCAGCGACTTGAGCACGTCGTCCAACTGGCCGCTGGTCAATTCGATCGACACCACCTGATCGCCACGGACTTCACCGACGTGTTCGAAAAACCCCACCCCGCTCTTGTAGAGCACCACCCGCCGCACCGGCAGCTTGGCCTCGGCCGCCGCCGGTGGCGCGGCGGGCGGCTGGGCGAGGCCGACCGACGGTGTCGCCATCACGAGCAGGGCGGTTGCACACTGATACAGACTGGAGGGACGGAGACGGATGCGCATGCCGCATTAGTACCCGAGAACACGTTTGGAGTTCGCTGGCACGGGCTGTGCTCACAGAAAGAGTACGGCGGAAAAGGCGCCGACACTGTGAACCAGCCTTTCGTGCACGCCATGTTGCCCGATATCGCCCGTGCCTCCGCGTCCTCGGACGACTCTCTCGAGTCGGCACCCGTGATCCCGGTTGGAGACGTCGTCATCCGCCGCCACGAATCCGGCTACGGCATCTTCAATTATCGCGGTGAACAGATCATCGAGGCGACGATGCGGACCTCGGTCGAGGCGGAGAGACTCGCGGCCGAAATTGTCTCGCCGTGGCAGGGCCGGGTGCGACTCGACATCCACGACCGATAGGGCGCAGCGGACGGTCCGAGCCCCGTCGGCCGCGTGGCAGCAGCGCGCCGCCCTGTATCGTGAGCGTACGGGCGCATCAGCGCCAAACGGATTGCGCTCAGTGCCCGACTAAGGCGTTCCCCCGCGTCATCCAGACCCGGCCGTCCTGGGAGAGGTGGACCAGGTGGCCGTCAAAACCTTTCGCCACCACTTCGTAGTGATCTGGCGAGCCGAGCAGCACCGGTGCGAAGGCCAGGCCGTCAACGTCGATCTCGGCGGCCCCGAGTTCGCCCAACGTGGCGGCGTACCGCCCGTGCTGCAGTCGATGCGCTCGCTGCCTGTAGTAGAGCCGGCGCAATGCCCAGCGCACGCGATCGTTGCGGTCCACCTCGACGAGCACCGGACGCGTTCCCGCCACGGCGTCGCTGAACTGCACCACTCCCCAGCGTTCCGGCATGTGCATGTCGATCGCGCCCTGCGGACTCCAGACCCAGTTGTCCTCGGGCATGGCCTTGCCTGTGGCCGGGTTGACGCGCTTGCGGTACTTTCCGTCGACCTGGTCGAGGGCCCACTGGACGCGCGAGAAGTTGAGCCGCCACTGCTCGCCGTCGCGCGGCGCCCTTCGCCCGGGTGCGGCTTCACGCAGGACCTCCCACGGCAAGGCCAGCTCCACGGTCCAGCCGTCGTCGCGGTCGCCCGGGTGATTGAGCGTACCGCGCACCTCCACACCCACTCGCAGCCCGGCGATGTCCCAGGCATGGAGGGCAGGCCCCCCATCGCGGTAAGGCCTGACCAGGAACAGGTCCCATACGGTGCCCAGGGCGTTGACCTCCAGCTCGTAGTAGCCGTGGGTGTCGCCGCCCGGGTCGAGGAACACTTCGAAGTCATGGTCTTGGAAGATGACCGCGTCGCGCGTCGTGATCGTGGCCCACAGGTCGGGCTCATCGAGCTGAGCGGCCACGTAGAGGGCATGCTCGTCCCAGAGCACCTTCATCCTGGTGGCGTGGCGCACCGGCCGCACGCCGTCGATGTCCACGAAGGGGGCCGACCAGGGAGTCGCACGCCAGGCGGGTTCATCCAGCCGTCCGTCGGCCACCAGTGGCGTCGCCGTGCGATGGCACACCACGGTGCGCGGCGCGTAGGGTAGTGCTTCCGGGTCGACCGCCCCGCGCGGCGGCTGGCCGAGCGGCACCGACAACGCGAGCACGAGGAGCACCACGACAAGGGATGCCGGCATGGCTGCCGAGGGTATCGCAGCCTGGCGGCTGTGTGGGCCCGCCGCTTATACTCCCGGCCTGTGACTTCCGTCCCTGCACCCGTTCCCGCCCGCGCCCCCTGGCGACGGGAAGATGTCGTCGTGCTCGGTGCGCTGCTCGGTGGGGCGGCGTTGGCGGCCGCCATCGCCGCAGCCGCCAACGCCCCCAAGGTGCAGTCGCTGACCGGCCTCCTGGTGTTGCTGGCCATCGCGTTCTCGTGGTCGTCCAACCGCGCCGCGATCGACCGCAAGACCGTCGGCTGGGGGCTCGGCCTGCAGATCGTCATCGCGTTGTTCGTCTTGCGCACCACGCCCGGTCGCGAGGCATTTGCGGCGGCGGGTCGCGGCATCAACTGGTTGCTGGACTTCGGCGGCGTCGGCGCCAGCTTCGTGTTCGGCCCGCTCGGCAACAAGGAGGTCTGGCCGCGAGTCATGGTCGGTGCCCTCGGTGAGGAGGGGGCGCAGTACGCGGTGCTGTTTGCGTTCCAGGTCCTGCCGACCATCATCTTCATCGCATCGCTGTTCGCGATCCTCTACTACCTCGGCGTCATGCAGCTGGTCGTGCGCGCCTTCGCCGTCGGGATGCGCTGGGTGATGAAGGCGAGCGGGGCCGAGACGCTCAACGTTGCCGCCAGCATCTTCATGGGGCAGACCGAGGCGCCGCTGACCATCCGGCCCTTCCTCGCCAGGATGACGCACTCCGAGTTGATGACGGTGATGACCTCGGGCATGGCGCACATCTCGGGCGGCATCATGGCGGCCTACGTGCTGTTTGGCATCGAGGCGCAGCACCTGCTCACGGCGGTGATCATGACCGCGCCCGGCACACTGATGATGGCCAAGATCTTCGTGCCCGAGACCGAGGTGCCCGAGACGATGGGCAGCGTGACGCTGCAGCACGAGAAGACCGACGTCAACATCATCGACGCGGCGGGCCGCGGCACCTCGGAAGGGCTGATGCTGGCGCTCAACGTCGGCGCGATGCTCATCTCGTTCCTGGCGCTGATTGCCCTGCTCAACGCCATCCTCGGTCTGGCCGGCTTCAGCCTGCAGCAGATCTTCGGCTGGGTGTTCGCGCCTATTGCGTGGAGCATGGGGGTGCCCTGGCACGATGCACCGGCGATCGGCAATCTGCTCGGCACCCGCATGGTGCTGAACGAGTTCGTGGCCTACTCGCAGCTCGGCCCGATGAAGGACACGCTCGATCCGCGCTCGTTCACGATTGCGACGTTCGCACTCTGCGGGTTCGCCAATTTCGCCTCGATCGGGATGCAGGTCGGCGGCATCGGGGCGCTGGCGCCGACCCGCCGCAGCGACCTGGCCCGCCTCGGCTTCCGCGCCATGATTGCCGGGACGCTGGCCAACTTCGTGACCGCGACGATCGCGGGATTCCTGCTCTAGGTAGGGGCACGTCCCCGACGTGCCCTGACAGGGCAGCTCGGGGAGCTGCCCCTACCACCGCGTCCCCCGACGCGACCCCAGAGGATATGAGATCGTATCCGCATGGGGAAGCACACACAGGGCGCGCGCCGCAGCACGGCGTGGTTCAGCGGCATCGACCGCAACACCTTCATCCACCGCAGCTGGATGAAGAATCAGGGACACCCCGACCACGTGTTCGACGGGCGCCCGATCATCGGCATCTGCAACACCTGGTCGGAACTCACACCCTGCAACGGCCACCTGCGTGACCTGGCCCAGCACGTCAAGCACGGCGTCTACGAGGCTGGCGGCTTCCCGCTCGAGTTCCCGGTGATGTCGCTCGGTGAGACGCAATTGCGGCCGACGGCGATGTTGTTCCGCAATCTGGCCAGCATGGATGTCGAGGAGTCGATCCGCGGCAACCCGATCGACGGCGTGGTGCTGCTGGTCGGCTGCGACAAGACGACGCCAGCGTGCGTGATGGGCGCGGCCAGCGTCGACCTGCCGACGATCGTGCTGTCGGGCGGACCCATGCTCAACGGCAAGTTTCGCGGCCACGACATCGGCTCGGGCACCCACGTCTGGAGGTTCAGCGAGGAGGTACGCTGCGGAACGATGTCGGCCGACGACTTCCGTGACGCCGAGGCCGGGATGAGCCGGTCGGCAGGCCACTGCATGACGATGGGGACGGCGTCGACGATGGCCTGTCTGGTCGAGGCGCTCGGCATCGCGCTGCCGTCCAATGCGGCGATTCCAGCCGTCGATGCCCGCCGTTCGCGGCTGGCGCACCTGGTGGGCAATCGCATTGTCGCGATGGTAGAGGAGGACCTCAAGCCGTCGCAGATCCTGACGCGCCAGGCGTTTGAGAACGCCGTCCGCGCCGTCAACGCCGTCGGCGGGTCGACCAACGCCGTCATCCATCTGCTGGCGATCGCCGGACGTGTCGGCGTCCAGTTTTCCCTGGAAGACTGGGACCGCCTGGGGCGCGAGGTGTCGTGCCTGGTGGACCTGCTCCCGTCGGGTCGATTCCTGATGGAAGACTTCTACTACGCCGGCGGCCTGCCCGCGGTGTTGCGCGAATTGGGCGACCTGATTCACCGCGACGCGCTCACCGTCACGGGCAAAACCATGGGCGAGCTGATTGCCGATGCGCCCTGCTACAACCGGGAAGTCATCCGGCCGCGCGAGACGCCGGTGGTCCCCGACAGCGGCATTGCCGTGCTGACAGGCAACCTGAGCCCCGACGGCGCGGTCATCAAGCCGGCCGCGGCCAGCCCGCACCTGCTGCGGCATACCGGCCGGGCGATGGTGTTCGAGGACATCGACGACTTCTACGCGCGCATCGACGACCCGGACCTGGACGTGGACGCCGACAGTGTGCTGGTGCTCAAGCTGTGTGGTCCACGGGGCTACCCGGGGATGCCTGAGGTGGGCAACATGCCGCTGCCCCCGAAGCTACTGCGCCAGGGCGTCACCGACATGGTCCGGATTTCGGACGCGCGCATGTCCGGCACGGCCTACGGCACCGTGATCCTGCATGTCGCCCCTGAGGCCGCCGTCGGCGGACCGCTGGCCCTGGTGCAGACCGGTGACCGCATCGAACTCGATGTGCCGGCCCGCCGCCTTGCGCTGCTGGTCGACGACCAGGAGCTGGCACGTCGGCGGGCTCGCTGGCAGCCACCGCCGCCGATCGTCGCGCGTGGGTACGTCAAGCTGTACGTCGAGCACGTGACGCAGGCCAACGAGGGGGCCGATCTCGACTTCCTCAAGGGCGGCAGCGGCTCCGCGGTACCTCGCCACTCCCACTAGACGCGCCCGCCGCAGGCCGGAGGCGTTGGTGAAAAGATTGATGCCTGATCAGCGCGGCGGAGACGACCCCGAGCGATGCAGACGCGGGTGATGACCACGGCAGGGCAGTTGCGGACGCGGCTCGAAGCCGTGGTGGCCCGCGACCGGGTGCTGACGCGGCCCATCGACCTGGCCGCGTGGGCCTCCGATGCCAGCTTCTACCGGCCGGTGCCGCGCGCGGTCGTCCTGGCCGCCGACGTCACCGACGTGCGCGCGCTGTTTGCGCTGGCTCACGAGCTCGAGGTGCCGCTGACCTTTCGTGCGTCCGGCACGAGCCTGTCGGGTCAAGCCGTCACCGACGGCATCCTCGTCGAGGTGAAGCGGCACTGGCGTGGCATGGCCGTCCTCGATGCCGGCGCCCGCCTGCGGGTGCAACCCGGCGTGCTCGGCGGCGAGGCCAATCTCGCGCTGCGCCCCTTCGGCCGAAAGATTGGACCCGACCCCGCCAGCCTCAACGCCTGCGCGATCGGAGGCATTCTCGCCAACAACGCCTCCGGCAAGTGCTGCGGGGTGGTCCAGAACGCCTACCACACGCTCGACGCGATCACGTTCCTGTTGCCCTCAGGGACGTTGATCGACACCGCGGCCAGCGACGCCGACGCGCGCTTCCGCGACGCCGAACCGACCCTGGCCGACGGGCTGCTGGCGCTCAAGCGCGACATCGAAGGCGATCCGGTGCTCTCCAGCCGCATCCGCGCCAAGTACCGGACGAAGAACACGACCGGTTACGGTCTCAACGCGTTCCTCGATCACAGTCGCGCCGTCGACATCTTCAGCCACCTGCTCATCGGGTCGGAGGGGACGCTGGCCTTCATCGCCGAAGCCGTCCTGCACACCGTCGCCGACCTGCCGCACAAGTCCACGGCACTCCTGCTGTTTGCCTCCATCGACGACGCCTGTGCGGCGATCGCGCCACTCAAGGCCGCAGGGGCCAAGGCACTCGAGTTGATGGATCGGGCGTCGCTGCGAGCGGTCGAGCAGCAACCAGGCGTGCCCGCCGAACTGGTCGGCCTGCCGCTGCAGGCGGCTGGACTGCTGGTCGAGTTCCAGGCGGCCAGCGCAGACGACCTGGCGACGTACGGCGTCGCTGCCGCACACGTGCTGTCCACGCTGTCGCTGCTGCATCCGGCGGCCTTCACCGACGACCCGCGGAGCATCGCGCGGCTCTGGCGGGTGCGAGAGGGCATGTACCCGTCAGTGGGCGCCGTCCGTCGCAGCGGCACGACGGTGATCATCGAAGACGTCGCCTTCCCGCTGGACCGCCTCGGCGAAGCGGTCATCGATCTGCAACAGCTCTTCCTGCGGCATGGCTACCCTGAAGCGATCATCTTTGGCCACGCCGGCGACGGCAACCTGCATTTCGTGATCACGCAGTCGTTCAACGACCCCGCCGCGATCGACACCTACGCCAGGTTCATGGACGACGTGGTGGCGCTCGTCGTCGGCAAGTACGACGGCGCGCTCAAGGCCGAGCACGGCACCGGGCGCAACATGGCGCCGTTTGTCGAAGCGGAGTGGGGTGCCACCGCGCTTGCGGTGATGGCGAGGCTGAAGGCGTTGGCCGACCCTCGCGGTCTGCTCAACCCCGGGGTGATCCTCAACGACAACCCGCGCGCGCATCTCACGGATCTCAAGTCCCTGCCGTCGGTCGAGGTCGAAATCGACACCTGCGTGGAGTGCGGGTTCTGTGAGCGCGTCTGCCCGTCGCGCGACCTGACGCTGACACCTCGGCAGCGGATCGTGGTCCGGCGCGAGATGGTGCGTCTCGAGCAGGCCGGCGCCCCGCGCCGCGACATCGAGGCGCTGTGGGACGACTACGAGTACGCCGGTCTCGACACGTGCGCGGTGGACGGCATGTGTGCGACCGCCTGCCCCGTGGCAATCAACACCGGCTCCCTGGTGAAGGGCCTGCGGCATCGGCGGCATGCACCGGCGGCCGAAGCGCTCGGGCGGGCCGTGGCCAGACGCTTCGGCCTCGCAGAGGCCCTGGTTGGTATTGGCCTGCGTGCTGGTCACCTGGTGGGCCGCGTCTGCGGCGAGGCGGCCATGCCGGCCATCACCCGGTTGTTGCGCCGCGCCGCCGGATCGCGGGTCCCGCTGTGGACGCCATACATGCCGACGCGGGCGCCAGCGCTGCCACGCACGGTCCGCGGCGATGCCGTGGCGGTCTACATGCCGGCCTGCGTCTCGCGGGTGTTCGGACGGCTGCCGCAGGAGCGCTCGGAGTTCTCGCTGGCGGAGGCGATGGTGGTGGTTGCCGCCCGCGCCGGGCGACCACTGTGGATCCCGCCCGACGTGCATGGCACGTGCTGCGGTACGCCGTTCTCCTCGAAGGGGCTGGTCGGCGGGCATCGTCAGGCCGCCAACGACGCCATCGAGCGCTGCTGGGCCTGGTCGGAGCAGGGCCGACTGCCCATCGTGATCGACGCCAACTCGTGCACGCACGGTCTCCGGGCCAGCGGCCCGGTCCTGACCGCGGAGAACCGTCGCCGGCTGGCAGGCCTGCGCGTGCTCGACAGCGTCGAGTTCGCGCACCACGACCTTCTGCCGTCGCTGGTCGTGTCGCAGCGCGCGAGGTCGGTCGCCGTGCATCCCACCTGCTCGCTCTCGCAGCTGGGGAGCGCCGATCAACTCCTCGCGCTGGTCGCGGCGTGTGCCGAGCAAATCGTGCACCCGAGCGCTGCGGAGTGTTGCGGCTTTGCCGGCGATCGCGGGTTCCTCGTCCCCGAACTCACGGCCTCGGCGACCCGCGCGGAAGCCGCGGCCGTGCGCGCGGCCGACTGTGACGACCACGTCTCGGCCAATCGGATGTGCGAGGTGGCGATGAGCAGCGCCACCGGGCGACCGTACCGCTCGGTGATGCACCTGCTCGAGGCTGCCACCCGCTGAGGTCGCCAGCGCCGTCCTTGGAGTACCATCTCCCCGCCATGCACAACCCAGCCGCAGCATCCTCCCCGGGCGCGGGGTCCGAGGACACGCTCAAGGACGTCCCTGCGGGCTGCCTGCCGCCGATGTCGGTGCGCGACATGCCGGAGCCGCTGCCGCTCAGGAAAATTCTCGGGCCGAGCGTCATCCTGGCAGGTCTGGGGGTTGGCTCGGGCGAGTACATCATCTGGCCGTTCATCACGTCGGCCGTCGGCCCCGCCTTCCTCTGGGCAGCCGTCCTGAGCGTCACGTTCCAGTACTTCATCAACATGGAGATCGAGCGGTACACGCTCGTGACCGGAGAGACGGCGATCGCCGGGTTCGTCCGGCGCTGGCGGCACTGGGGCTGGATTTTCTGTCTCTTCACGCTCGTGCCCAACATGTGGCCGGGCTGGGCGACGGGCGGCGTGACCGTGTTCACGTTCCTCATCGGCGGCGGCAACGTGGCCTACATCACCGTCGGCGTGATGATCGCCATCGGCTTCGCGCTCACCATGTCGCCGGTCGTGTACAAGACGCTGGAGCGGGCGCAGTTCTTCAAGGTCGGGTTGACCCTCGTGTTCCTGTCGGTGGCCATCGTCGAAGCCATCCAGCCCTCGGCATGGGCCGACCTGTCGCAGGCCGCGACCGGCTTCGGCACGTTACCCGACGCGACGGCGATCCCGATCACCCTGCTGCTGAGCGCACTGGTCTTTGCTGGTGCCGGCGGCGTCAACAATCTGGCGCAGAGCAACTGGATCCGCGACAAGGGGTTCGGCATGGGCGCCTACATCCCCCGCATCGTCTCGCCGATCACCGGTGAGGACGTGGCCGCTCCGACCACCGGCGTCATGATGCGCACCGACGCACCGAACCTGGCGCGTTTCGCGGTGTGGTGGAAGCGCGCCAACACCGAGCAGCTGGTCAGCTTCTGGTTCATCTGCATCTTCTCGATCGTCACCTTCTCGCTGCTCGCGCACTCGACGATCAGCGGGCAGCAGCTCTCGGCACAGGCCAACCTCGGCTTCATCCAGGCCGAAGGCGAAGTGTTGCAGCGGGTGGTGGCGCCGTGGTTCGGGAAGTTCTTCTGGGTGTTCGGGTCGATGTCGCTCGTGCTGGTGGCGCTCGGCACCGTGGACTACATCGCCCGCATCGTGGCCGACATCCTGCGCACCGTGTACCTGCAAGGCAACCAGAAGTGGAGCGAGAGCCGGATCTACTTCTTCGCGGTGTGGGGCGGAGTGGCCTCGGGCTCGATCATCCTGCTGAGCGGCATGCAGCAGCCGCTCGTGCTGCTGATGACCGCGGCCTGCCTCAATGGCCTGGTGATGGTGGTGTACGGCACGCTGCTGATTCAGTTGAACCTGCGCGGGCTCCCCAAGCCGCTGCGCATCCGCGGCGTCAGGCTGGTGATGCTGGTGCTGGCGACCTCGTTCTATGCCTTCTTCGGCGGCTGGCTGGTGATTGCGCAGGTCCGGGCGTTCTTCGGCGGATAGGTCGGCGGTCACCGCATCCAGCGCAATTGACAAGTATGTTCTGGCGAGCGGTGTGCGCCTTTGTCGCGCTGCCGGGTTCGGTGGCATTTGTGGTGCCGGCACTCTGGCTGTGGCAGTCCGGTGGTTTCCACCTGCAGCAGCCGTGGGGCGTGGTGGGGCTGGTCATTGGCACCGTGGGGCTGCTCTGGTGTGTGGTCGACTTCTATGTGCAGGGCAGAGGCACGTTGGCCCCGTGGTCGCCACCGCATCAGCTGGTCGTCGTAGGCCTCTATCGGTACAGTCGCAATCCCATGTACGTCTGCGTCGTGCTCATCCTTGCAGGGTGGGCCGTGGCGTTCGCCTCGCCACTCCTGCTCGGCTACTGCGCACTCGTCGCGCTCGCCTTTCACGGACGCGTCCTCTATGGCGAGGAGCCGTGGCTCGCCCGCGCCCATGGAGCGGCATGGCAGGCCTACGTCGATCGAGTTCCACGATGGCTGGGCAGGTCGCGTCCTGCGGCCTGACCCACGTCCGAACTTCCATCTGCTCATCCCGCCTGTGTAGCGCACGCCTGTCACGAATCGCTCCCGCCCGCCCCCTTGAAGATGGACATTCCGTCTTCAGGCACCGGGAGGTGCATCGTGCGAGTTACTGGCCACACTTCGGCGCGCCTCGGCTTCCTGCTCACCTGTGCGCTGGCTGCATGCAGCTTGGGCGCCCCGTCGATTCACCGTCTGGCCGTGACGGGCGAGACAGGGTGCGGCTGCGTCGCCGGCGGCGCGATGGGCATGGCAGACGATGGCTGCACGGCCGCTGCGCTCCGAGGCTCGCGACCCGAGCGCTGGAGCCGCTCGCTTCGAGGCAGACGGGCTCGGCGACGGGTTGCAGGTGGCGCCCGACGGCGCTCGCGTCGCACTGGCCCTGCCGGGTGGCGCGTAGCGGTGGCTGGCGCTGCAGATTGCCTGCGCGTGCGCCAGCGGGCAACATGAGGGTGAAGAGCCGGCCGGCCCAGATCGTGGTCGAGCGGGCGATGTATTCCAACTCGGGCGGCGTGCACTGGGCCGCGGGCACCAACGCGCTGGCGACGCGGCTGCCGTGAGCCGCGCGACGCCTACGTCGGAAGCGCGTACGGATGGCGTTGCGGCCGCGACAGCATGCTGTTGGCCTCGTCGTCGTTCACGAAGCGCTCGTGCAGCGGATCCCACTGCAGTGGGCGAGGCAGCTTCATCGCGATGTGATGCAAGAGGCAGGCGCTGCAGGAGCGGTGTGCGATCTCGACCGGGGCGATCACCTGCTGGCGCGAGCGGATGCACTCGAGCCAGTTGCCATGGTGGCTGCTGCTCACGTACAGGTGCACGCCGTCTGGCCCGATGACCGAGTCGAGCATGCGCGGATCGCTGGCGGCCAGCGCCTGCGTGTCCTTCAACTTTGCGCCCGGGTCGCTCGAGGTCACCGCTTCGTTGCCGCGCGAGACGAAAATCCAGCCGTCGGTGCCTTCAAACCGGATGCCGTTCGGGAACTCGCCGCTGACCACCATGTGGACGCCGTTGGCGTACCGGGCCTCGGTGCGGAAGGGCCCGTGGACGTTCCACAGGCCCGACGTGGGGAACTGGGCTGAGCCCCAGACCTCCACCGGCCCCGTGTGCTCGGTGTCCATGCCCCAGTGGGCGGTGTCGATGTGGTGCGCGCCCCAGCCGGTGATCATGCCGGCCCCGAATTGCTCGCATCTCAGCCAGCCCGGACGGTCGTATCCGGTTTGCGGATGTACTCGCTTCTCGGTGTACGGCACCCGCGGCGTGGACCCCAGCCACATGTCGTAATTGAGCTGCGCCGGCACCGGCATCTCGGGCTCGACCTGGCCGCCGGGATCGCCAGGTAATCCCACGTGCACGGTCTTGACCGTGCCGATGCGGCCGTTGCGCACCAGCTCGCAGGCGCGGCGAAACTGGACGCTCGATCGCTGCTGGCTGCCGATCTGGAACGTCACGCCAGAGCGGTGCACCTGGTCGCTCAACGCCCGCCCCTCCGCGATGGTGAGCGAGGCCGGCTTCTGCAGGTAGATGTGCTTGCCAGCCCGCGCCGCGGCAATGGCGACGGCCGCATGCCAGTGGTCCGGCGTGCTGATGATGACGGCGTCGACGTCGCGGTTGGCGAGCAGATCGCGATAGTCCGCGTAGCCGGTGACGCCCTCGTAGGGCGTGCCGCCTCGCCTGGTCGTGTAGTGGCCGTTGACCAGCACCTTCGCCTCCTCGACGCGCCTCGCGTCGAGGTCGCAGACCGCCATCACACGCGCCTGCGGGTGCTGAGAGACGCCTGGCAGGTCGTGGACGCGCGAGATGCGTCCGACGCCGATCGCGCCGATGGTGATCTGGTTGCTGGGCGCCTGCGTCCCCAGCACCGTCGCCGGGACGATACTGGGGAAGCCGGCGGCCACGGCGGTCGAGGCCGCGGCCGCGGTCTTCAGGAATCTCCGACGCGAACCCCCGGATCTGCTCGTCATGCTCGTCATCCTGAGCTTTCGCGCCCTAGGTCTTCATGGTTGGTGACTGGGCGCGCGCCTGCGCCTCGAGCACCAGTTGCATGGCCAGGAAGCAGTGCGCCTGCGTCATCGCTGTCTCGGTGCGGTCGATGATGTCGCTCACCACCTGACGGCCGTACGTCAGTTCCACCTTGCTGGTGTCGACGTAGCGCGTCTCCTTCTGGTCCGACAGGAACAGGTGACTGCCACCGGGACGTCCGGCGATATCCACATTCTTGCGAATCTCGATGAAGCCGTCAGTGCCGAGCACGGTGAGACGCCCGTCGCCCCAGGTCGGCAGGCCGTCCGGCGTGAACCAGTCCACGCGCACGTAGCCGGTGCCGCCGTCTCCGCGCAGCATCATGTCGCCGAAGTCCTGGAACTTCGGGTACGCCGGCGTATGGACGTTGCCGGCCTGGGAGGCCACCACCGCAGCTCTGGTCGAGCCGGTGAAAAAGAGGAACTGGTCGGCCTGGTGAGACGCGATGTCGGTGAGGATGCCGCCGTAGTTGGCGATGTCGAAGAACCACTCCGGGCGGCCTGTGTAGCCGGCTCGATGAGGTCCGAGGCCAATCGTCTGCAGCACCTTGCCGATCGCCCCGGCCTTGACCAGTTCTCCGGCTCTGACCGTGGCGCGGTTTTCGAACCGTTCGCTGTACACGATCGAGTAGATCCGCTTGGTGTCGGCCTGCACCTTCCGGACCTCGGCCAGCTGTGCCAGTGACGTGATGCCCGGCTTGTCGGAGATGAAGTCCTTGCCTGCCCGCATCACGCGGACCCCGAGTGGCGCGCGCTCCGCGGGGATGGAGGCGCTGAGCACGACCTTGACGGCCGGGTCATCGAGGACCTCGGCCTCGGTTCGCGCCACCTTCACGGCGGGGTATTTCTCTTGGTACTGCTTCAGCAGCGCAGGCTCCACGGCGTAGACCCAGGCCAACTCGCCGCCGCCACGCAGGATCGCGTCGGTCATGCCCGTGATGTGGCCGTGGTTCAGGCCAATCACCGCGAACTTCAGTCGCGGCGGTCCCTCCCATGGCCGCTGCGTGACCTGCGCCTCGACCGTAGCCGCACCCGACATCTGTTGCGCCCCGGCTGACAGCGGAGCCAGCGACATCGCGGCCATCGATCCGGAGACGCCCCGGACGAAGGCCCGACGATCGACGTGATCCTTCGGTACCTGTTGCATGAGTGCCCGCCATTTCTCGGAGCCGACGCCCTTCACCAGGGCCTCGGCGTTGTGGCCGACGCGACTGCCCACCGCGCCATGATGCAGGCGAGCTTAGTCCGGGCCCGTCACAACGGCAAACGCACAAAGAAAATTCTCAATGCAGAATTCTGAATGTGGCCGAGCACGCTACAGTGGCCCCATGGCTCGACTCGTCACTGCTGTGTGCGTCGCCCTGTGGGCCCTCGCCCTCCCCGCTCACGCCCAGTCGCTGGTCGCCTGTGGCTGGGACGAGGTCTTCGTTCTCGAGGTGTCGGCCACCCCACGCAAGGTGTGGCGGTGGAAGGCCGCCGACCGCCCGGAACTGCCGGCCGAGTACCGGACGAAGTTCCGCACGACCGACGAGTGCAAGCCGGTTGCCGGCAACCGCATCCTGATCACCGCCTCCAGCGACGGCGCTGCCCTGGTGGACGGGGCCACCGGGCAGACGCAGTGGTGGGGTGCGTGCGGCAATGCACACTCGGCGGAACTGCTGCCCGGTGATCGCATCGTGCTGGCCTGTAGCGTCCGCGAGGGCACCGGCAACAAGCTGGCGGTGTTTGACGCCCGAGAACCCGGCCGCGAGATCTCCTCCACCGAGCTGTACTCCGGGCACGGCGTCGTGTGGGACGCGGCGCGCGCCCGGCTGTGGGCCCTCGGTGAGAAGCAACTGCGTGCCTATCGCCTCAAGGACTGGGAGACGACGAGACCCACCCTCGAGCTGGACGCGCGTCATCCCTTGCCGGATGTCGGCGGCCACGAGTTGGCGGCGGTGCCCGGCACCGCGCAGCTGATCGTCAGCACGCACGCCGGGGTCTGGCGTTTCGACCGCGATGCGCACACGTTCTCTCCCGATCCGGACCTCAAGGACGTGGCAGACGTGAAGAGTGCCTCGCTGCACGCCGCCACGGGACGGCTCGCGTACACCCAGGCCGAGTCACCGAACTGGTGGACCAGCCGCATCCGCTTCCGCCGCCCGGAGTCGATCCTGGAACTCGAAGGGGAGCGCCTGTACAAGGTGCGGTGGCTGCCACAGCCGAATTGAGAATTGTGAACTCTCAACTGATGTGGCTTGACCGCCGGGGCTCCCAGGCGTAGTGTGCGCGCAGTCACCCATACTGGACGCACCCACCGGACCCGCGCTTGGGGGACGGCGTGCTCAGCCATCCTCGTCGGCGTACACCCAGGAGCAGTCATGACCACACTCGTGCGACACATGCTGGTCGGCAAGGCCGCGGTTCACACCGTGGGCCCGGACGACACCGTGCTCGATGCCCTTCGCGTGATGGCCGAGCACAACATCGGTGCCGTGATGGTGATGGGCGATGGCGTGCTGGTCGGCATCCTGTCTGAACGCGACTACGCCCGCAAGATGGTGCTGCACGGCAAGGCGTCGCACGACACGGACGTCCGCGAGGTCATGACTCCCGAAGTGGTCAGTGTCTCGCCCGCCTGGACCTGCGATCAGTGCATGGCCATCATGACCGAGCGGCACGTCCGACACCTGCCGGTGATGGAGGACGGGCGGCTGACCGGCGTCATCTCGATTGGTGACGTGGTCCGTGCCGTGGTCCAGGAGCAGCAGTCCACGATCAGCACGCTCGAGAACTTCATCATGAGCGGCGGCTAGGGCCGTCGCTCCACATCGGTGATCACCGGCTCGGGCCGAGGGGCACGAAGGCCAGCGCGTTATTGGCGTTCATCGGAATCACCAGTTGGTTGGCACCGGCGTCGTAGCACATCGAGGCGGCGCTGGGGATGTTGGTGGCAATCAGGTCGGCAGCCTGCCCGGGGCGCATGCGCGACACGCCGCCCTGCAGCACGCTGCTGACGTACTTGGTGCCGTCGGCCATGATCACCAGCCCGTCGTTGCCGGCCTGGGCGGCCTGCTCGGTCTTGAGCAGCGCGCCGGCTGGCGACAACGTGAGCACGTCGGGTGTCAGCATGTTGACCACGACGAGGTTGCCCTGTGCGTCGAGCGCGATGCCATTGGGCCGGCGCAGCGGCGTACCCTGCACGATCGGCGTCGCGGTCCCGTCGCGCGTGATCTTCCAGACCTGCCACGTCGCGGCGTCAGCCTCCTGCGCACCACCGGTGACCGTGCCGTAGACCGTGCCGTCGGGCGCCACGGCGATGTCGTTGAACCACTCCACCGCCGGCACACGCGTCTCGCCAGCGGGCACGCCTGTCGCCAGGGTGAACCGACGGATGACGGCGACGCCCTTGTCGTCGGGACCGGTGCTGCCATCGCGATCGGCGAGGTACAACGTGCCGTCCACGATGTCGCTGCCATAGGGCTCGTTGAGCACCAGCGGCGGGCTCATGTTGGCGCGCGTGGCGCCGGCATTCTGCACGCCAATCCACCGCGCGGTGTGCACCGATCCGTCGTGGTTGAGTAGCGACACCCAGGCGTTGTTGGCCTGCACGTTCTGCGGCACACCACGGTTGGGCACCACGATCAGATTGCGGACCGGATCGTACGAGCAACTCTCGGCCGAGTAGATGGCGCCGTACACCTTGACATTGGCAGATGTCGCCGCAAAGCTTGCCGTCGCCGAGGGCTCGACCGGCAGCCCGAGCGCGTTGCCCACCAGGTACGGCACCGCCGTCGTCTGCTGCGCCAGCATCACGCCGGCGCCAAGTCCCACCGCGAGCGCCGCAGCGCCCGTCACCATGCTTGTCTTTGTCACGCTCTCCTCCGAGGCGTCAGATCATAGCGTGCATGGTCGCCGCGAGCGGGTCCGCAGCGCCACCCGGGGACGGACGTGGGAGAATGCGCGCGTCCCTCGTCCCAGGAGCTCTCACGCATGCAGCGCTGGTCCCTCTCCTTCCTCTCGTTCGGCCTGGTCACTCTCATCGGCGTCGCCCTTGGCGGATCGTCGTGGCTCATCCCTGGTGTAGGGGCACAGGCCCCGGCCGCCCAGCGGGGCGCCAAGGCGGCGCCAGACGTGCCGATTGAGCCGCGTGCCCCGGCCACGGTCAAGGAAGGGTCCTCCTGGGTGCCTCCGATGCCGACGATGGAGCAGGTGGCGCCGCCTGCTGGCTGGCAGCAGCCAGGCGAGGAGGTGCCGGCGATGCCCCTCACCTTGTTGCGTCTGCCGCGCACCAACGTCTGGCGAGCCAAGTACCCGGCCCTGGACTTCCATGTCCACGCGCGCGGCCTGACCAGCAAGGCCGCCTACGACGAGCTCGTCGCGCTGATGGATGACATCGGCATGGGCGCCATCGTCAACCTCAACGGCGGCACTGGCGCGGAGCTCGATTCGGTGCTCGCGGCGGGCGTGCCCTACAAGGACCGCGTCGCCAACTTCATCACCTTCAGCGCGGACGGCATCAACGAACCCGGGTGGTCACAGAAGTTCGCCGGCGAGATGGAGCGTGCGTTCAAGGCCGGGGCGCAGGGCATGAAGGTCTCCAAGCAGCTCGGCGTCGGCGCCAAGAACCCGGACGGCTCCTTCATTCAGGCCGACGACCCGCGGCTCGATGCGGTGTGGGCGATGGCGGCCAAGTACGACAAGCCCGTGATGATCCACCTGAGCGACTCGATCGGCCGCTTCTACCCGATCGGGCCGAAGAACGAGCGCTACGAGGCCGGGCTCTGGCATCAGAAGGGCGACGAAAGCGTCAACTACTTCAAGAGCGGGCCGTCCAACGACGTGATCGAGAAGGCGCGTCAGGAAATGCACCGCAAGCACCCGAAGACGCGGTTTGTCAACGCCCACATGGCAATGCTGTACTACGACCCCGACAAGCTTGCGACCTTTCTCGACACGTACCCGAATGCCGACATCGAAATCTCGGCCACCGTGCAGGACCTTGGCCGTGCGCCGCGCTTCTGGCGTGCCTTCCTGATCAAGTACCAGGACCGGGTGTTGCTTGGCACCGACGGCAGCCAGTCGCGCGGCGCCGACGAGTTCTGGCGGCCGCACTGGCGCGCGCTCGAGACCCTCGACGAGTATTTCCCCCACCCGGCCCAGGTGCGCACCCCGCTCGGGTCACCGGGACACGGCCGCTGGCACATCTCCGGCCTCGGATTGCCCGACGCCGTGCTGCGCAAGGTCTACTACCAGAATGCCCTGCGGCACCTGCCGGCGATGCGCGCCTCGATCGAGCGGCAGATCGCCGCGCGGGCCGCGGCACGCCCTGCGGCCCGACCCGCGGCCCGACCCGCGGTTCCGGGCGCCGCACGATGAGCAGGAGGCGGAGTGGTGGGGGCCGACGGACGGGCCTGGTCGTGGCGGTCCTGGGGTTGGCGGCCACGACGCTGTTCTGGACCGGTCTGCCGGCCGCGCAGGGGCAGCGGCCGACCGCCACTCGCCCGGCCTCTCGGCCCCCGGTGGACACGCCGTGGCCGATGTATGGACTGGACGCCGCCGAGACGCACTACAGCCCGCTGACCCAGATCGCCGAGGCCAACGTGGCGAAGCTCGGTCTGGTGTGGTCTGCCGAGCTCGACGCCTTCCCGGGCCAGATTCAGGGGACGCCGCTCGTGGTCGACGGCACCATCTACGCCACCGGTCCGTGGAGTGTGGTGGTGGCCGTGGACGCCCGCACGGGCAAGGTGAAGTGGCGGTGGGATCCGCAGATTCCCCATCCGACGTTCAAGACCGACGAACGTGGCCTGCGCACGCGGCTCGGCCCGAGTCTGTGCTGCGGCCCGGTCAATCGCGGCGTCGCCTACCACGACGGCAAGATCTACGTAGGCACGCTCGACAGCCGCCTGGTCGCGCTCGATGCCCGCAACGGCCGCACCGTGTGGAGCACGCAGGTCGCCAGCAAGGCCGACGACTACAGCATCACCAGCGCACCGCGGGTGATCAAGGGGCGGATCATCACCGGCAGCAGCGGCTCGGAGTTCGGCGTTCGCGGCTTCGTGGCTGCCTACGACGCGCAGACCGGCACGCAGGTGTGGAGATTCTGGACCGTGCCCGGTGACCCGAGCCTCGGCTTCGAGAACGCGGCGATGGAGCGCGCCGCCACGACCTGGAACGGCGCCTGGTGGAAGTACGGCGGTGGCGGCACGCCGTGGGACGGCATGGCCTACGACCCGGAGCTCGACTTGCTCTACATCGGCACCGGCAATGGGTCGCCGTGGTCGCGCGAGTTACGCAGCCCCGGTGGCGGCGACAACCTGTATCTCTGCTCGATCCTGGCCATTCGCCCAGACACCGGCGAGTACGTCTGGCACTACCAGACCACGCCCGCCGACAACTGGGACTACGCCAGCACGCAGCCGATCGTGCTGGCCGACCTGAAGCTGGAGGGCCGGGTGCGCAAGGTGCTGATGCAGGCCCCCAAGAACGGCTTCTTCTACGTGATCGACCGCGCCACCGGCGCGTTCATCTCGGCCCAGCCATTTACCACGGTGACGTGGGCGAGTGGTGTCGATCAAACGACGGGACGGCCCATCGAGACGCCAGAGGCCAACTACGGCACG
>JBKJQW010000040.1:0-7303 GCA_046593715.1 Luteitalea sp. | reverse complement strand
CCGGTGCGCGGCACTCCCATGGCACACAACGAGGTTTCCACCGGCCCGGCCCGGCCCGCAGCGGCCAGATCCGAGTCCACCGCCATGGGAGTGCCGCGCACCGGACGCCGCTGTGGGTCACCGGCCGCTGTACTGCTGATCTTAGACGACGTCGGTCTGTGGCCTGGCCGCGGTGGACCGCAGCTGGCCGGGACGGCTTGGCGGCAGCGAGGTAGCGCTGACGTGCAGCGCCCATGCGTTTTCGAGGGCGGCGCCGCTGGCGGTGTTGTCGAAGAGGCACCAGGCCTCGACGCCGGCTGGGACGAGGGTGAGTTCGGTGGCCAGCCGGTCGAGAGCGGCCGGTTCGTACGGAGACCAGTAGGTCCGCGGCGACCCGTGCAGGCGGTAATAGACCAGTCCGGACCAGCCGCCAGGTCGGTCGGCGCCAGGGGCCAGCGACGGGTCGGCGGCGACACGGCCGACCGCATGACGCGCGAGCAGGGCGTCGGCCACGGGCGTGAACCAGGTCGGATGTCGAGGCTC
Organism: Luteitalea sp.; assembly: GCA_046593715.1. Classification (GTDB taxonomy): domain Bacteria; phylum Acidobacteriota; class Vicinamibacteria; order Vicinamibacterales; family Vicinamibacteraceae; genus Luteitalea. Next base: position 6,781 of record JBKJQW010000040.1, on the reverse strand, counting down.
CCAGGCGACCAGCCCCTGGTATCTGTCGCGCAGCAGCGTCAGGAACGACGTGGCCACGCGCCGGTCGAACGCGAACGACGGCGGCAATTGCACGAGCAGTGGACCGCGTCGCTCTCCAAGACCGGACGATTCATCGAGGAAGCGTTCGAGTGGCAGGCGAGCGCGCCGCAGCCGCTGGTCGTGGGTGATCGCGCGCGGCATCTTCACCGAGAACCGGAAGTCGGGCGGCACCGCTGCCGCCCACGTCTCGTACGTCCTGCTGGCGTGCGGGCGGTAGAACGAGGAGTTGATCTCGGCGCAGGTGAGCCGTCGGGCGTACCGCTGCAAGTGCGTGCCGTCACCGGCAAAGACCTCGGCCATGGCCCTGGGGACCGACCACCCGGCGGTCCCGATACGCAGTCTGCTCGGCACAGCCTTAGTATCGCCCCCGGCAGGCGTGGGCCCGAGGCCGCAAGGCCGCCGGAGCCGGCCGCGCTTGCCCGCCGGCGACCATTCGCAGCAGAATGCGCGCATCGGTTCAAGAATGACTGCGGGGGATGTGAGGTCTTCACGCCACCCAGGTCAGCCGGCCGGTCAGGAGCTCATACGTGAAGAAGACGACGATCTGGACTGGCGTGCGGCACGTCACGCGCCGGGAGTTTGTGGGCCGCGCCCTCGCAACCGGCGCGGTGCTCTCGCAGGCGCCGGCCTTCCTGCGTGGGCAGAACCTCAACAGCAAGCTGAACATCGCCGTCATCGGCGCGGGAGGGCGCGGTCGCGCGAGCCTCAACGAGCTGACCATCAACCCCGCCGAACCACCGAAGCGGACCGACGGCAGTGGAGCGCTCGGCAAGCACCCCGACGAGAACATCGTTGCGCTGTGCGACATCAACCGGGAGTCGCTCGACTCAGCCGGCGTGCGGTACCCGCAGGCCAAGAAGTTCACCGACCTGCGCAAGGTGTTCGACGACCCGAAGCCTTACGACGCCGTCGTCGTGGCGACGGCTGAGCACACGCACGTCTTTGCCACCTACCTGGCACTGACGCACGGCAAGCATGTGTATTGCGAAAAGCCGCTGGCCTACAACATCTGGGAGACACGCCTGATCCGCGAGACCTCGCGTCGCTATCCCAACTTGTCCACGCAGATGGGCAATCAGGGCCATGCCTCGCCGATGCGCCGCACGATCAAGGAGATCCTCGACACCGGCGTGATCGGCAAGGTCAACGAGGTCCACGTCTGGGCCGACCGGGCCTGGGGCCTGCAGGACGCGCCATCGGCGGAGAAGTTCGACAAGCCGCACGGCTTCTACAACGGCATCCAGATCGTCGACCGTTTCCCGGAAGTGATGCCGGTGCCGGCGCACATCGATTTCGATCTCTGGATCGGCCCGGCCCCCGAGCGGCCGTACCATGCCACCTACTTTCCGGGCCCGCGCTGGTACCGCTGGTGGGACTTCGGCAACGGCACGATGAGTGACCTCGGCAGCCATGACAACGACGTGCCGTACACCGTGCTGGATCTGTGGCGGCAGGACGCCAAGGCCGGCCGTTACCTCGCGCCGCTGACCGTTCAGGCCGAGTCACCCAATGTGCCCACGCCACACAAGGAACTCGCGCCCGCGACGTTGAAGGCCACGTACACGTTTGCCGCCGTCGGCAACCAGCCAGCCCTCACGCTGGTGTGGCATCAGGGTGACAGCAAACCGGCCGGGTGGACGCCGGCCTGGGGCAACCGTTCCTGCGTCTTCATGGGCGAAAAGGGCATGCTGCTCGGCGACGGCAAGTTGCTGCCCGAGGATCGCTTCGTCGACTTCAAGCGGCCGGCCGAGAGCCTTCCGCGCTCACCTGGGCACTGGGTGGAGTGGGTGAACCACGCCAAGGGCAACGGACCGGTCCCGGGCTCGAACTTCCAGTACGGAGCATGGACGACCGAAGCCAACCATCTCGGCAACGTCGCCTACCGCACGGGCAAGAAGATCGACTGGGACTGGCAGAACATGGTGGCCAGAAACGCCCCGGAGGCCACCCCGTACATCCGGCGCCCGGCGTACCGCAAGGGCTGGGACGACATTCTCAAGACCACATAACTGAATTCCGAATTCAGAATTCGGAACGCCGGCCCGCCAGCATTCCGCCGATCGGTCAGGGCCACACACCTGACGCTCGCCGCCCGGAGGGCGCCGCTTCGAGACGAAGTGGCGCCCTTCTCACCTGCACCTCGGCGTCCTCGCAGCCGGGCCTCCCCGGTTCCGACCGCATGTCAGCAGAGACCATCGTCTTCACCTCACGCCGTGTCGCGCGCTTGCAGCGCGCACAGGCGGCCCGGCACGTCGTGATCGGGCTGACGCTCGCGTCAGGCGGGGTCACGGCCATTGCCGAGGGACACCGCGCCTCCTGGTTGGACGGGGTCGCGATTGTCTCCGGGCTCCTGCTCTTCGGCGCCTTCGTGATCGAAATGCGTCGCAGCCGTTCGGCGATGGCCCACCGCGCGCACGGCGTCGGCTGGGTGGACATCTTCGCTGCCGCCGTGACGGCCGTCGAAGCGGCGCACCTGCAGCACAAGGGCAAGGTCGGTCTGCCCATCGCCTACGGACTGCTGGCGGTGCTGCTGCTGGCGTTTGGCCTGATGCACGAGCGATTGCATGGGTTGCGACGACTCGTGGTGGACGCGCAGGGCTTCGACATCCGCACCGCGCCCTGGTCACGCCTGCGCCTGGCCTGGGCTGACGTGGCCGACCTCCGCACGGTCGAGCAGGTCATGACCGTCGTCGGGCACGACGGCCGCACGCACCGTCTCGACCTGCACGATGCGGTCGGGGGCGAGGCCGTCATCGCGGCGCTCGAGCGCCACGCCGCCGCTGCGCTCGCGCCCCCGCCCCAAGACCCGCCCGGGGACTCGCCCCCAGCGTCGCCAGAGCCCGGCGGCCCGCCCGACGCGGCTCCTGACCCTGTGACCACGTCGTCGTAACGCGACGGCACCTACGCCCGTCGCGCCGTCATCACGCCGCGGTCGGCCACCGTGTCCTGGTAGCGGCACTCCTCGAATCCCGCCTCGTGCAGCATGCGTTCGTACTCGGAGGTGGCGTAGCACCGCCCCTGCGACGCGTGCATCAGCAGGACTGAATACTCGGCCACCGCCACCGGCCCGTTCTTGGCGGCGTTGATGAACGCGTCGTGAATCACCATCATCCCGCCGGGCTCGAGGCTTGCGTGCGAGCTGGCCAGGAGGTGGCACACCTGTGGCTCGTCCCAGTCGTGCAGGACGTTGGAGAACAGGTGCACATCGTGACCGTCCGGGAGAGGCTCCCGGAAGAAATCGCCCGCGACGACCGCGACGCGCGACGAGAAGCCTCGCTCGGTGACCAGGGCCGTGGCAATCGGCACGACGGGCGGTTGGTCGAGGACCGTGGCGCGCAGGTGCGGGTGTCGTGCGGCCAGTGCGCAGGCGTAGATGCCCGACCCGCCCCCGACGTCGAGCAGGCGCGCGTGGCGGGTGAGGTCCACGGCGCGCCCCAGCGCCTCGCCGAGATAGAGGCCGCGGCAGTCCATCGCTGCCGTGAATCGACGGGCGAACGTCTCGTCCCGCATGGCCACGTGCCAGTCCTTGCCACCCCCCAGGCCGCCCCAATTGGCCGGCTGTCCGGTTCGCAGCACGCGGACGAAGTCCTGCACGAACTGGCGCTCCTTCAACGCGGCGTAATACGGCGCGAGAGACCACGGCGACGTGGCGGTCAGGTGCTCACGGGCGAGGGCGCTCACCCGGAAGATCTCGTCGTCCACCTCGACCAGCTCCCGCGCCGCCAGCAGCGTCAGCATCACGTCGGCCGGGCGCGGATGGAATCCAAAGTGTGTGCAGACCTGCCGCAGGGTGGCGGGATGGGCGTCGAGCCAGGTGAAGAAGTCGAACTCGACGATCACCGCGGTGAGCAGATCGGCGGCATACAAGCCGTCGCGATAGCGATACAGCGACAGCGGCGACGTGGACGGGGCGGTCGTCAGATCGGCGGGCACCATCGCGCGCAGTGTAGCGCGGGCGTACCATGGCCTCGACGATGCACCGACGCGAGGCCCTCACGTTGCTGTTCGGCGCGCTTGCCTCCACGGCGGGGGCCGCCGCGCGGCCCGTCGTGTCGACGCTGATCGGCACCGGTGTCCCAGGGTGCTCGCCGCAGCAGGTCCACAACCCCTACGGCCTGGCGATCGGACCAGATCGCGCGCTGTACTTCTGCGACCTGGACAACCAGCGGATACGGCGCCTCGACCTGCGCACGCGAGCCACCGTGACCGTGGCCGGCAACGGAGCGAATGCCTACGCCGGTGATGGCGGCAAGGCCACCGAGGCGTCGTTGCGCATGCCCCACGAGATCCAGTTCGACGCGTCGGGTCACCTCTACATCGCCGAACGCGACAGCCATGTCGTGCGCAAGGTGCACGCTGGCTCCGGGCTGATCTCGACAGTGGCAGGGACCGGCGAGGCGGGCTTTGCCGGCGACGGCGGCCCGGCCGCGCGGGCGCAACTGCGTCAGCCGCACAGCATTGCCATCGAGCCCGGCGGGCGTCGCCTGCTGATCTGCGACGTCGGCAACCGCCGGCTCCGCGCCGTCGATCTCCGCACCGGCCCGCTTGCCACCATCGGCGGCACCGGCGAACGCGGGCCCACGCCCGACGGCGCCAGGCTCGAAGGGACGCCCCTGCACGGACCGCGCACGATGGCCTTCGATCGTCGGGGACAGCTGTATCTGGCGTTGCGCGAAGGCAACGCCATCCACCGGGTGGATGTCGGCGCTGGCCGCATCCATCACGTGGCGGGTACCGGCGCGCAGGGCTACGGCGGCGACGGCGGGCCGGCGCGTGTGGCGACCTTTGCCGGCCCCAAGGGCCTGGCCTGGCACAGCGGCGCCCTCTACGTGGTCGACACCGAAAATCACGTCATTCGTCGCATCGACCTGCGCAGCGGGCTGATCACCACCGTGCTCGGCACCGGCCTGCGGGGGGACGGTCCGGAACCCGACCCGTTGCGGTGCGCGCTGTCGCGACCGCACGGCGTGCTGGTGGACCGTCGCGGTGCCATCTACGTCGGCGACAGCGAGGCGCATCGCATCCGCGTCCTCGGCTAGTGGGGCGCTCGCACACCGCGGCCGGGGCGAGCGCTGGTGACCTGACCGCGATCAACCACCACCACGCCGTTGACGATCACGAACGGAATGCCTGCCGACGGAATGCTGGCGTCTTCGTACGTCGCTCGATCGATGACCGTCGCAGGGTCGAAGATCGTGAGGTCGGCATCGGCGCCGACCCGGATGCGGCCCTTGTCCTTCATCGACGGCACACGGGGTTCCAGCCGCCGTGCCGGCGCCAGCGTCATCCGCCGTATGGCGTCCATCAGATCGACGCTGCGATCGTCGCGCACATAGCGGCCGAGGACCTTGGCGTACGTGCCGGACGTGCGGGGATGGCCGCGGCCGTTCTCGATGAACCCGTCACTCGCGATCATCGCGAGCGGACTGACGATCGCCGCGCGAGTCTGCGCCTCGCTGCGGTTGTGGATGATGATCGTGCCGCCGGCCTTGCGCGCCTGCGCGAAGGTCGCGCGGGTCAGGCGCTCGCCGGTGGACACGAGTTGGTGCTGGCCGAAGCGCTCATCAGGCCACGTCGCCCAGTCGTCGAAGAGGGCCGACGTGATCTCGGTCATTCCCGCGCCGTACGGGTAGGCCTCGGTGGTGACGTCCTGCCCGGCGTCGCGCGCCGCCTGGATGGCGGTGAGGAAGGCGTCGATGTCGTTGCCCGCCACGGAGTTGATGTGCACGATCTGGAGCGCGGCGCCTGCGGCCGTCGCGGCCGCAATGGTCTCGTGCAGGCCCGGCACACCGCCGCGCATGTGGATGTGGGCCGACGCCCCACCCTGCGCAGCGACGCGGAACATGCGCTCGATCTCGGTCATCGGGGCGCCCGGTGTGTAGGCGCTGCCGAACCCGACGGCCACGGCCCCCTCCGCCAGGCCCTTCCGCAGCAGGATCTCCATCTCGGCCATCTGGGCTTCGCTGGCCGTCCCGCTGCCGCCGATCCCGGCAGGCGTCAGGCCCGTGCCCGGATCGCCGAGCACCCGCATGCGCACGGGGATGTGGCCGATCGACACGCCGTGGTTGACGATCTGGCCGCCGTCGCGCGCCGCGTACCAGGCCGCCACGTCGGCCGTGCCTACCTCCAGCTCGAAGGCCGACGTGACGCCGTCGCGGACCATCATCCGGTACGACTCGTCCTGCTGCCCGTGCTCGTGCAGGTCGATGAAACCGGGCGCCACCACGTGCCCGGTCGCGTCGATGACGCGGTTTCCGGTCAGCGGCTCTTCCGAGATGGTGGCGATCGTCCCCTTGCGGACGCCGACGTGGCGCACCGCATCCAGGCGCGACTCCGGATCGAGCACGCGACCGTTGGCGACCACGAGGTCGTAGGTGGGCGTGGGAGCGCGCCCGCAGGCCGCGACAGCCAGGGCGGTCGTGCATGCGATCAGGCTGAGGGTCGTGCGCGTCACTGAGGTCCTTTCTGGTAAGCGCGCAGTATACTGAAGCCTCGAATTGCTGCATGAACGACACATCCGAGCCGGTGGCGCTTGGTCGTCTCAGGCGCCTGTTGCTGGCGCTCGTCTCGATCGTGTTGGCGGGGATGGCCGTGGACCTGTGCCTGCTCGGTCACTACGAAGAGACGTGGCAGGTGCTGCCGCTCGCGATGATCGCGGTCGCGCTGCTGGCGGCGGCATGGGTGACGCTCACCGGGAGCGCGTGGTCGGTGGCGATATTCC